>NZ_CP064686.1:6970000-7270000 GCF_023100905.1 Bradyrhizobium sp. 4 | reverse complement strand
GAGCGGCGGATTGGCGCCGAGCTTGTTGAGCGCCTGCTGCATGAGAACTATCGTCGACGCCGCGTCGTCCTCCGGTTCGGCGCGGCTCGCGAATTGCGGGCTGCCGTCGAGGGTGATCGAGGAATCCAGCGACATCATTGCATGCAGGATCACCGCGGTGCCGAGCTGGGAATCGACGTGACCCGAATCGAACACATGATCGCGGACGAATTTGCCGGCTCTTGCCTCGGGCGGGCCATACAGCGTCGAACCGCCATAGAGATAGGGCGAATTGCAGCCCTTGGCGTGATAGCCGAAGCCGTTGAACCCTTCGAGCCGGAACAGAATCCGCGCGATCGCCCAATCGTGAGCGCCGACGAAATTCTCGATCCTGAAGGCGTCCACGGCGCCGTCCACGAACGTGGCAAACGGACCGCGCCCCTTCGGAACGAGCGTCGTCACGCGATGAAGCGTTTCGCCGTTGCCGAGATAAGTGTCGAAATCGAAATTGGACTCGCGGTAGTGGCAGAGGGCAGCGAAATACCAGGGGACGCCGGTCAACCGCTCGATCTGCTGATAGGTCGCCTTGCCGTTGATGGCCTTGCGTGCGACCGCGTTCGCGTCGGAGAGGCGTGCAGGCCGGATCTCGAGATTGGCCCAATTCTGCTCGTATTCGCTTTTCAAACTCTCGAATGAAATCATTTTCCGCTCCCGCAATGAATGGATTTTGCAACCGCGCGTCAGTCGAAATGAACCAGGTGCCGTGATCAGGCGTGAGACCAGCGTGATCTCCCGCAAGTCTGGCAGGCCGCCGGGGCGCCGCGTGTGAAGTGGGTTACAACCTCGCCGAGAAAATGAGCGGCAGGACCGGGATCAGGGCGGCAGCCCGCGAGGGAACCGAAAGGGCCGCTGCTCGGTTAGCGACGCGAGACAGTCCGGCAACGGAGCCCTGCATGACCACGCGCGTCCTCGCGATCGGCATCGAACCCGGCAACGCGGACTACAGTGCATTCCCGCAGCTCACGCCGGCGCTCGTGCGCGACTATATCGATGCGCAACTGCTGCGCTTGCGCGATCTCGGTTACGAAGTCACGAGCTGCCTGATCGATCTCGATGCCGCGGCGGAAGCCGCCGTCACGGCAGCGCTGCGCGAGGAGAATTTCGACTGCATCGTGATCGGCGCGGGCCTGCGCGAGCCCAGGGAGCGCCTGCTGCTGTTCGAGAAGGTGCTCAACCTCGTCCACCGCCTGGCGCCCGACGCCGCGATCTGCTTCAACACCACGCCGGCCGACACCGCCGAGGCGGTGCAGCGCTGGGTCGATGCTTGAGATGAATGGGGACGGCCCGCGCTGGACACGGGGCGTGGCCTGAGCCGCCTTCGAGCCGAGCCTCCGACGCCATGGCGAGAGTGCGGGGTCCCGGCATGGTGATTTGTCTGGTCCGAATCCGGCTGCGGCGCTATGACTCGTCTGACCACAGGGGAGGGCGAGCATGCTTCGAGGTCTTCGCATTGGAAGTTTCGCTATCGCGGCATGTCTGGCGGTTGTGATGGCGATGCCGGCTCATGAGGCGGCAGCGCAGGACGCCATTGGCGGTGCCATCCTCGGCGGCGTCGGTGGAGCGATCGTGGGGGGCGCTATCGGCGGAGGCCGTGGCGCGGCCATCGGCGCTGTCGTCGGTGCCGGCACGGGCGCTGCGATCGCCTCCGAGGGCGAACGCCGCCGCTCCGGCTATTACGCCTATCAGCGCGGCTGCTACATGCAGCGCCGGGACGGCTCCTACGTCCCGGTCGATCCGCGCTATTGCTACTAGATCAGCCGCATCCCGCGCAAACTCGCATGCCCGCTCTTGCCGACGATGATGTGGTCGTGCACCGCAATCCCGAGCGGCTTTGCGATGTCGATGATCGCCTTGGTCATCTGGATGTCGGCCTGTGAAGGGGAGGGATCGCCTGAGGGGTGGTTGTGCACCAGGATCAGCGCCGTCGCGGACAATTCCAGCGCGCGCTTGATCACCTCGCGCGGATAGACCGGGGTGTGATCGACGGTGCCGGTCTGCTGTACCTCGTCGGCGATCAGCTGGTTGCGCTTGTCGAGGAACAGCAGGCGAAACTGCTCCTTCTCGGCGAACGCCATGCTGGTGCGGCAATAGTCGATCACCTCGTTCCAGGACGACAGCGCGTTGCGGCTGTTGACCCCGCCCTTGGCGACGCGATGCGCCGCCGCCGCGAGCAGCTTGAGCTGATGGATCGCGGATTCGCCAATGCCGTCCACCTCGCGCAGGCGCGCCACCGGTGCATGCACGACCTCGGCAAACGAGCCGAAAATCTTGATCAGCGACTTCGCCAGCGGCTTGGTGTCACGCCGCGGCAGCGCCGGAAACAGCGCCATCTCCAGCAGCTCGTAGTCGCTGAGCGCGTCCGCACCGGCGCTGTAGAAGCGCTCGCGCAGCCGTTCGCGATGGCCGAGATAGTGCGGCGCTTCTTCGGGCTTGCTCTTGTCGTGGTCGGGCTTGGCAGGCATCGGCCGCCAGCATTGCCGCGGGTAATCCTTTTTGCAACCGTCAATTGCGGCGGCAAATCCGGTTCACGCCAGCCGACGATCCCGAAGGTCAGCCGCCAGCCGCCCTCACCCGATCTGCTTCTCGCCGTGCCGCTCCGACAGCGTGAAGATCTCGACGCCTGTCGCGGTGACGCCGACGGAATGCTCGAACTGCGCCGATAGCGAGCGGTCGCGGGTCACGGCGGTCCAGCCATCGGAGAGGATCTTCACATGCGGCTTGCCGAGATTGATCATCGGCTCGATTGTGAAGAACATGCCGGGCTTGAGCTGCACGCCCTCGCCGGGCCGGCCGATATGGATGATGTTCGGCTCGTCGTGGAACATGCGCCCGAGGCCATGGCCGCAGAAATCGCGCACCACGCTCATGGCCTGCGGCTCGACGAAACTCTGGATGGCATGGCCGATGTCGCCGGTGGTGGCGCCGGGCTTCACCGCGGCGATGCCGCGTATCATCGCCTCATAGGTCACCTCGATCAGCCGCTCGGCCTTGCGGGCGATCGGGCCGACTGCATACATCCGGCTGGAATCGCCGTACCAGCCGTCGACGATGAAGGTGACGTCGATGTTGACGATGTCGCCCTCTTTCAGCGGACGGTCGCCAGGCATGCCGTGGCAGACCACGTGGTTGAGCGAGGTGCAGGTCGAATAGCGGTAGCCGCGATACATCAGCGTCGCCGGATAGGCATTGTTGCTGAAGGCGAAGTCGCGGACGAACTGGTCGATGCGGTCGGTCGGAACGCCGGGCCCGACGATGTCGGTGAGCTCGTCCAGGCACTTCGCCACCAGCGCTCCCGCCTTGCGCATGCCGGCAAAGGCGCTTGGTCCATGCAGCTTGATCTGCCCGGTCTTGCGGAGCGAGGTATCGGTAGCTTCGACGTAGCTCATGCGGATGCGGTCTTCTCGGCACGGGGCCGGTATCGAGGTGGGCGCAAGGGTCTGATTTAAGGCCCTAATTTAATGATCGCGAGCCTTCATGCAAGCCAAGCTTGGCGGGCATGCGCCCGAAAACCGGTTCAATTCGGGACTTCTACGGTGGTTTCCACCGGCAGCGCACCGCCGCGGATGCGGATTTCGCGGACGGGGTAGGGAACCCGGATGCCCTCGCGCTTGAAGGCGTCCCACAGCGCCAGCATCACGTCGCTCTTGACGTTGTCCATGCCGTCGGGGTCGGCGATCCAGAAGGTCAGCGAGAACTTCATCCCGGCTTCGGCGAACTCGGTCAGGATGGAATTCGGCGGCTTGCCCTTCTGCGCGCGCGGATGCGCGGCCGCGGTCTCGGCGGCGAGCTTGCAGACCAGCCGCGGGTCCGCGTCGTAATTGGTGCCGAAGGCGATTTTCACCAGCGTGTTCTTGTCGGTGTAGGTCCAGTTGACGACTTTTTGCGTCACCAGATCCTCGTTCGGCACCAGGAATTCGCGGCCATCGCCTGCGGCGACGGAAATATAGCGCGTCTTCATCGCGCTGATCCGCCCGGTGTTGTCGCCGATGGTGACGAGATCGCCCGGCTTCACCGATTTGTCGGCGAGCAGGATGATCCCCGAGATGAAATTGGCGACGATCTTCTGCAGGCCGATACCGATGCCGACACCGACCGCGCCTGAGAACACCGCGAGCGCCGAGAGATCGATGCCGACCGTGCCGAGCGCGATCACGATCGCGACTGCAAGCAGGCCGATGCGGATGATCTTGACCAGCAGCACCTGCACCGACGGCGTCAGATCGGTGGTCGAGTTGATCCGGCTCTCGGCGAAATTGCTGGCGATGTTAGTGAGCCAGAGCGCGATGAGCAGCAGCGCGCCGGCCTTGATCACCAGCAGCGGCGTCAGCCGCAGGCCGCCGAGCACGATGGCGAAGGAGTCGAGCAGGTCGACCGTCGCATCGAGTTGGCCGAGGATCGAGAGCGCCGCGACGAACCAGGCCATGATCGACACCAGCTTGACGATGAAGGCGTTGCGCAGCACCGAGGTCAAGAGCCGGATCGCGAGCCAGGCCAGGCCCAGCTTGGCGGCGACCATCAGGAGATAGCTGCGGCTCGGCCAGGTCGCGTGGTACATCACCACGCGCGAGACGATCACGAGCAGGGTGAACACGGCCGTCGAGGCGCTGGAGACCATCACCCGGACGAAGTGCCGGAGCGGCAGCGGCCAGCGCATCGCCAGCGAGGTCATGTCGACCCGGCTGCGAACGGCGGCTTCCGCGGCATAGGCGATGCCGGCCGCGGCCAGAATGAGCCCGAATTGCAGGTAGAACCAGGGCGAGGAGATTTCGGCCCCGACGCTTCGCGCGGTGGTCTGCACGAACTCCATGAAGTCTTTGAGGTCCATGTCTATCGGTCTCGTCGGGGAGCGGGCGGGAGGCATTGATTCGAGCGCGCCGGAGAATCCCACAAAGGGCGCGGCCGGACCACCGATACACCGCCAAGTGAAGTGCGTTAAGGCCGCAAAATGCGGGCAGATTGCCGCGAGCGGGAGAAATGGGTTGGCGTGGGAGTCTGCCGACGATAAGGATGCAATTCCAGCGATTTCGTACCCGGAAGGTGGATGGCTTCCCTCGACAGTGTCAGCCTCGCCATATTGCTCGGCGCCGTCCTGGTGTTGGCCGGGATCCTGTCAAGCCTGCTTGCGCTGCGCTTCGGCGCGCCCCTTCTGCTCGTCTTCCTCGCGATCGGCATGCTCGCGGGCGATTCCGGTCCCGGACAGCTGCAGTTCGACGACGTCCGAACCACCTATCTGGTCGGCTCGGTCGCGCTCGCCCTGATCCTGTTCGACGGCGGCTTGCGGACCCGCTTTGCCAGCATCCGCACCGTGCTCGCGCCTTCCATGGTGCTCGCGACCGTCGGCGTGCTGCTGACCGCGCTGATCACGGCGCCGTTCGCGAAATATGCGCTCGACCTCAACTGGACGGAGTCGCTGCTGGTCGGCGCCGTGGTGGCCTCGACTGACGCGGCCGCAGTGTTCCTGCTGGTGCATACACAGGGCCTGCGCCTGCGCCCGCGCGTCGGCGCGACGCTGGAGGTGGAATCCGGCACCAACGATCCCTTCGCGATCTTCCTGACCCTGATGCTGGTCGAGTACATCTCGCTGGGAACGGGCACGGCCGCGCATGTGCTGATGGAGTTCGCCCAGGAGGCCGTGCTGGGCGCCGTCGTCGGGGTGATCGGCGGGCGTCTGGTCGTCATCGCGCTCAACAAGGTCGCGCTGCCGCAGGGCCTCCACGCGCCGTTTGTCACCACCGCTGCGCTCGTCATCTTCGGCGGCTCGCAGATCATGCACGCCTCAGGCTTCCTCGCGGTCTATCTCGCCGGCATCATCATCGGCAACCGCCCGACGCGCGCGCATAATTCGGTGGTGGCCTTCCTGGACGCCGCGACCTGGCTGGCCCAGATCGTGATGTTCGTGCTGCTCGGCCTGCTGGTCTCGCCGAGCCGGCTTGGCGGCAGCGTGCTGCCGGCGGTGGGGGTCGCATTCGTCCTGATGCTGGTGGCGCGGCCGATCGCGGTGTTCGTGTGCCTGGCGCCGTTCCGCTTCAACTGGCGCGAAAAGATCTTTATCGCCTGGACCGGCCTACGCGGCGCGGTCGCGATCTTCCTGGCCTCGATCCCGATGCTGGTCGGGCTGTCGAAGGCCTATCTCTATTTCGACGTCGCCTTCGTCGTCGTCATCATCTCGCTCCTGCTGCAGGGCTGGACCCTGGGGCCGGCCGCGCGCAAGCTCCATGTTGCGCTCCCGCGCGCCGAACGCGGCCCGCGCCGTGTCGAACTGGATCTGCCTGGGCAGCTCGAGCAGCAGCTCGTCGGCTATCCGGTGCGGTCCAAGAGCCTGTATTTCCGCCGCGGCCTGATCCCGTCCTGGTCGAAGCCGACGCTCGTGATCCGCAAGGAGAACATCTTGACGCCGGCGGAAGCCGAGCCGATCGCGCCCGGCGATTACATCTATCTGCTGGCGCCGCCGGAAAAGGCCGAATCGCTCGACCGCTTCTTCGTCGACATGCAGCCGAGCTCGGCGCCGGACCCGCATCTGCTGGGCGACTTCATGGTCTCCGGCGAGCACACGCTCGCCGAGCTCGCGGAGATCTACGGCGTGGAGGTCGGCGAGGACGAGCGCGGGCACACGCTCGCTGATTATTTCGACGTCCATCTCGAACGCGCGCCGAAAGAGGGGGCGGAGCTCGTGCTGGATCCGATCGTACTTGTGGCGCGCTCGATCTCCGGCGGCCGCGTCAATGTCGTCGGCCTGCGCCTTCCGGAAGACGAAGAAACGCCCGCGACGTTGACCCGCAGGCAGGCCCTGCGGCGCAAGCTGGCGGAGCTGTGGACGTCGGTGGCGGGGGTTTAGGGCTCGCGAGAGTGAGAGCTGCCACCATACCCTCACTGTCATCGCCCGCGAAGGCGGGCGATCCAGTATTCCAGAGACAGTCGTGATAGAGCCGAGACGCCGCGGCGTACTGGATGCCCCGCCTGCGCGGGGCATGACACCTTCCGTGTGGCGAAGGCCGCCGCAGATCACACCCCCGCCGGCACCACCTGCATCCAATGCCGCGCGATCGCCGCGCGCGGCGCGATCCACGCGGCGCCGCTTCCGGTGATGTGTGCGAGGATCCGCTCCAGCGCACCGATGCGGCCGGGGCGGCCGATCATGCGCAAATGCAATCCGACTGACATCATCTTCGGCGCTGCCTCGCCCTCGCGCCTGAGCCATTCGAAGGCGTCAATGACATAGTCGGCGAAGTCGTCTCCGCTGAAACGCGCGGCGTTGTAATACTGCATGTCGTTGGTGTCGAAAGCGTAGGGCAGCACCAGATGCTGTTGGCCTGCAACCTCCCTGTAATAGGGCAGGTCGTCATTATAGGCGTCGCTGTCGTAGAGGAACCCGCCGTCTTCGACCAGCAGGCGCCGCGTGTTCGGTGAGGTCGCCGAGCGTGTGTGCCATCCGACCGGGCGCTGCCCGGTGGCGCGTTCGATCGTCGCCACCGACTTCGCGATGACCTCGCGTTCGCTCGCTTCGTCCATGTCGGCGTGGCTCTGCCAGCGCCAGCCATGGGCCGAGACCTCGTGGCCGCGGGCAATGGCATCGCGCGCCAGCTCCGGCGAGCGTTCGACCGCGCGGCCACAGGAGCTTACCGTCGCCTTGACGCCGTAGGCGTCGAACAGGTCCATGATGCGCCACCATGCGGCGCGCGTGCCGTATTCGAAATGACTGTCGATGCAGGAATCCGGGCCGTCGAGCTTGTGGACCACTTCGTAGATCGCCTCGTTGTCCACATCGCCATCGTTGACGGAAAACTCCGAACCCTCCTCGAAATTCACCACCAGCGACACCGCGACGCGCGCGCCGTTCGGCCAATGCGGATTGGGCGGCTTGCCGCGATAGCCGACGAAGTCGCGTTGTGAGACGGGTTGATTTATTTCGCTCATGGATCAGTCCGAGGTTCCGGCCATGCGATGCAGGCCGACGACGCGGTCGCTGACGAACAGCAGGATCACCGTGCCTAGGAGGATGAGGGTGGAGAGCGCAGCTAACGTCGGATCGGGCGCTTCCTCGATATATTGCAGCATGCGGATCGGCAGCGTCTTGGTGCGGACGTCGGCGAGGAAGATCGACACCGGATAATTGTCGAACGAGGCCAGGAACGAGAAGATCCCGGCGATCAGGAATGACGGCGCCAAGGCCGGCACCATCACCCGCAGCACGCTGCCGGGATAGGTGCAGCCGAGCGTGCGCGCCGCCTCGATCAGCGTGAAGTCGAATCGCGAAAGACCCGCGATCATCGTGCGCGCGACGTAGGGCAGCGTGATGACGAGATGCGCGACCAGCAGCGTCGCCCATGGCGCGGTGAACCCGACTGCGCGAAAGCCCTGCAGCAGCGCGATGCCGAGCACGAGGCCCGGCATCATCAGCGGCGACACCAGCGCGGTGGCGAAGATGTTTGCGCCCGGCAGCTTTCCGCGCGCGATCGCGATCGCGGCGAACGTGCCTGAGATCAGCGAGATTACGGTCGACAGCAGCGCGATCTGAAGCGACAGCAGCAGCGACGGCCAGAAGCCGTCGAGCCGGCCGATCTTGCCGTACCAGCGCGTCGATGCACCCGTGAGCGGCAGGTCGAACACCGGCGTCGGCGAGAAGCTTGCCGCCGCGATCACCAGCAGCGGCGCGATCAGGAACAAGGCCAGCGCGACGGCCATCATCCAGCAGACGGCGATTGCGGCGCGCGCCATCACTTCGGCTCCCGCGATAGTCGCGCGCTCAGCGTCACGATGGCAATCGCAATCGCCAGCAGCACGACGCCGGCGGCGGCGCCGAAGCCGGGCTCGCGCGCCAGCAGATAGGCTTTTGCAATGGCGGTCGCGAGCGTCGGATATTTCTCACCGATCAGCAGCGTCGGCACCACATAGGCGGAAACCGAGAGCGAGAACACCAGCGCCACGCCGGCGATGATGCCGGGCAAGGTCAGCGGCAGGATGACGCGGACAAACGTCACGACCGGCGAGGCGCCGAGCGTGGCGGCGGCTTCGGCGTAGCGGGAATCGAGCTGGGCTACGATCGCGTAGATCGGCAGGATCATGAAGGGCAGGAAGATGTTGACGGCGCCGACGATCAGCGCGGTCTCGGTGAAAATCATGCGGATCGGATCTTCGATGATGCCGAGTGCCATCAGCGTCTCGTTGACGATGCCGTCGCTGCGCAACAGGATGGTCCAGGCGAACGCCTTGACGATGACACTGGCCGCCAGCGGCAGGAACAGCGTCGCCAGCAGCACGGAGCGCAAGGCGCCGCGGGCGCGCGCCAGCGCGAAGGCGGCGGGATAGCTGATCAGGAAGGCGATCAGCGTCGTCAGCAGCCCGAGCCGCAAGGAATTCCAGACCACGCCGAGATAATAGGGCGTGCCGAGCAGGCGCTTGTAGTTCGCGAAGGTCAGCCCGTTGGCATCGACGATGCTGACGCCCAGCAGCAGCACCAGCGGCAGCGCGAACACGCCGGCGATGATGACGAAGGACGGTAGCACGAATCCGATCGCGGCGAGCCGCTCGCGATCGACCGAAGGCGCGGCCACTGGCGCCGCAAGGGCCGCCTCGGTCATGCCTGCGCCTCCATCGGAAATGCAAAGGTCTCGGTCACCGGCCAGCTCAGGCGGATCTCGTCATGCACGACAGGGATCGCGCCGTCGCGCCCGGAGAGCTCGGCGAGCAGGCTTTCACCGGCCCCGGCATCGACGTCGACCAGTGTGCGTGAGCCCTGGAACACCACGGAGCGGACCCGGCCGGCGGCCGTATTCGCTTCGCTTTGCTCGCCGATCCGCAACTGCTCGGGGCGTGCTGCGACGATGACAGGCGAACCCGCCTGGAAATTGCCGAGCGCCGACAAGCGGCCGACCCTGGTCTCGACCTCGACCTTGCCGTTGCCGGCCGCCAGCACCGTGCCGGCAATCCGCGTCGAGAGCCCGACGAAGTTGAGTGCGAACAGGCTTGCGGGCCGCAGATACAGCTCGCGCGGCTCGGCGAGCTGCTCGATGCGTCCCTTGTTCATGACCGCGACGCGGTCGGACATGGTCAGCGCCTCGTCCTGGTCGTGCGTCACGAAGATCGCGGTTGCCTTCACGTCCTGGAGCAGGCGGCGCAGCTCGACCTGCATCTCCTCGCGCAATTTCCGATCGAGCGCGGACAGCGCCTCGTCGAACAGCAGCACGTCAGGCTCGACCGCGATGGCGCGCGCCAGGGCCACGCGCTGCTGCTGGCCGCCGGACAGCGCCGAGATGCGCCGGCCGGCGAGGTGGCCGAGCTTGACCAGCGACAGCGCGCGCTCCACCGCGGCGTCGATCTCGCGCCTGGCCGCGCCGCGCACCTTGAGCCCGAATGCGATATTGCCGGCGACGGTGAGATGCGGAAACAGCGCATAGCTCTGGAACACCACGCCGACATTGCGCTTGTGCGGCGGCACGTGGGTAACGTCGCGCCCGGCGAGTTCGACCTTGCCGGTGTCGGGTTGCGCCAGGCCGGCAATGGCACGGAGCAGCGTGGTCTTGCCGCAGCCGGACGGGCCGAGCAGCGTCACCAGCTCGCCGCGGCGGATGGTCAGGTCGATGTGGTCGAGGACCGTCGTGGGTCCGTATGTCTTGGAGACGCCGCGAACGACGAGATGCGGGGCGGCTTCGCTCATGTCATCTCCTTGCTCCAGCGGTCGACCCAGGAGGCGCGGTTCTTGGCGACGAACGCCCAGTCCGGCGCGAACAGCGAGGCTGGGTCCGGGAAGCCCGCCGGCGTGGGCGTGCCCTTGTTGGTCGGGGCGACGAAGGCCTTGTCGGCGAGGATGATCTGCGCTTCCGGGCTGAGGAAGAAGTCGATCACGGCATCGGCGAGATCGCCGGCCGGTGCGCCGTTCACCTTCGCTATTCCCGACGGCATCGCAAAGCCGCCGTCCTGCGGCACGGCGAGATCGACCGGCGACCCTTCCGCCTTGCGGATCAGCGTGTAGGCCGAGAACTGGCCGCCGATCATCCACGCCTCGCCCTGCTCCATCAGATTGATGGCCTGCGGCGCGTTGGTGTAGACGTTCAAGAGGTTCGCCTTCAGCTCCTTCGCCTTCTTGAAGGCGGCGTCGATCTCGTACTGCGCCTCCTTGTAGGGCTTGCCGGTCTCGAGATGGGCGGCGGCGAGCAGCGTCCAGAAACCTTCGGTGTTCGACAGCGACGGCACGATCACCCTGGAGGCATATTTCGTATCCCAGAGGTCGGACCAATTGCCAGGCGCCGTCTTCATGCGTTTGGTCGAATAGGCGATGCCGGCCCAGGGCCGCTGATAGTTCGCCCATAGTCCGTCCTGATGCACCGCGCCGTCGACCAGCTTGCCGAGGTTGGCGATGGACGATGCCGACATTTTGGTGATCAGGCCGTCGCTGGCTGCCGGCAGCATCACCGGATCGTCCATGATGACGACGGAGATCTTCGGCGCGGCCTTGTCGGCCTGCATCTTCTGGAGATTGGTCAGCGAGTTTGTGCCCTCGTAGAGCACCTTGCAGTCGAGCTTCTTCTCCAGCACGGGAAACAAATCGGCATTGAAATATTTCGCGGCGCCCGCGGGGCCGCCGATGACGATCTCCCTGGGCGCGGCGCGCAGCCGCGCCGGAGCGGCGATGATCGCGGCCAGGGCCGCGCCGGAGGTCAAAACGCTGCGTCGGGAGGGGGTGTGCATGGGCATGTCCCGTTTGTTGTGCGTAAAGCTTGCAGCGGAGACGCAGCAAGCGCCATGCCAAATGTGCACATTTTCATAATTGCGATTTGTATCAGTCAGTTAGCTGGATGATGGTTTTGGCGCCTGCGCGGCGCCTGCATGCCGGCGCAGCAAATGTGCACATTTTTTGGAGGTGACGCTGCGCATCCTTTAGGCCTAGCTACCGCCATGACGACGCAGCGCGGGCGAGACGGCAAAGAAAGCGGCAAGAGAAGCGGCAAAGGGCTCGGCAAGGCCAATCCGGCGGAGGACGAGGCGGTCTATCAGGCCATCCTGCACGCGCTGCTGGAGGGCAAGCTGAAGGCCGGGGCGAAGCTGGCCGAGCCGCCGCTCGCCGAGATATTTGGCGTCTCGCGCGAGCGCATCCGCAAGGTGCTGCATCGGCTCGGCGCCGAGCGGCGGCTGGAGATGATCCCCAACCGCGGCGCTCGCGTGCCGCGCC
Organism: Bradyrhizobium sp. 4; assembly: GCF_023100905.1. Lineage (NCBI taxonomy): Bacteria > Pseudomonadati > Pseudomonadota > Alphaproteobacteria > Hyphomicrobiales > Nitrobacteraceae > Bradyrhizobium > Bradyrhizobium sp. 4. The sequence continues at coordinate 7,257,795 of NZ_CP064686.1, read as the reverse complement.
CGACGCTCGACGACGTCCGCAGCGTCTACGAGGCGCATCGCGTGCTCGAGGCCGGCGTGCTGACGCAGCTCGTGCGTCATGTCGACGACGCCCTGATCGAGCGGCTGACGGCGCATCTCGCCGAGGAGCGCGCCGCGGCAACGCGCGGTGACCGCGCCGCGTCGGTGCGGCTGTCGGGCGCGTTCCACGTTCATCTGGTGGAGGCGCTCGGCAATGCAGAGCTCTCGCGCTTCCTCGCCGATCTGCTCAGCCGCTCCTCGGTGATGGTCTCGGTCTACGAACCCGCCACCGATTCGATCTGTGCGGTGGACGAGCACGGTGCCATCGTCGAAGCGCTGCGTGCCCGCGACGTCGCGCGTGCGATTGCGGTGTCGCGCGAGCATTTCCTGCATGTCGAGAGCCGCCTGCATCTGGATGACGATGCGGCGCCGGTGAGTGAGGATTTGACGAGCGTGTTTGGCGCGGTGAAGCCGAAGCGGCGGAAGGCGCGTTAGCCCCACTGTCTCCTCAACGTCGTCCCGGCGAAGGCCGGGACCCATAGCCACAGGAAAGTTAATTGGCGAAGACCGCCTGCTATTCTTCGCCGGTACTCCCACTGCCGCCTACCGATAAAGCACGCGGTACGGGTTCCGGCCTTCGCCGGGACGACGGCGGTGGGTGCGACGGCCAGTATGGCTACGTCAGCACCTTCACCCCGCCGAACGACGTCACGCGGCCCTGCTTCAGCATCACGATCTGCGTCGCGAGCTGGCGCAGCTCGGCGACGTCGTGGCTGACATAGACCATAGGGACATTAGCCTCGTCGCGCAGCCGCACCAGATAGGGCAGGATCTCCAGCTTGCGGCCTTCGTCGAGCGCGCCGAGCGGCTCGTCGAGCAGCAGCAGGCGCGGCCTCGACAGCAGCGCGCGGCCGAGCGCGACGCGCTGGCGCTCGCCGCCAGAGAGTTTTCCGGGGCGGCGACCCTGCAGCGCGCCGATGTCGAGCAGCTCGATGACGCGCTTGTGCTGCGCCGGATCGGGCGCGAGGCCGTTCATCCGCCTGCCATAGTCGAGATTTTGCGCGACGTTGAGATGCGGAAACAGCCGCGCATCCTGGAACACATAGCCGATGCGGCGGCGCCAGGTCGGCACATGAATGCCGGCCGCGCTGTCGTCGACCGTCTCGCCGTCGATCACGATGGTGCCGCGGTCGGGCCGCAGCAGCCCCGCGATCATGTTGACCAGCGAGGTCTTGCCGGCGCCCGACGCTCCGAACAGGCCGATGACGCGGCCTTCGCTTTCGAAGGATGCGGACAGCGAGAATTCGCCGAGCTGCTTTTCGATGTCGACGCGCAGCATGGTCAATTCCCGTGCAAGCGCGCGGTGGCGCGGCGGGCGAACCATTCGGCCGCGATCAGCGCGCCGAGCGCCAGCACGATCGAGACGATCACGAGCCGTCCCGCGGCGGCGTCACCGTCCGGGGTCTGGATCAGCGAATAGATCGCGGACGAAATCGTCTGGGTCTCTCCGGGAATGTTGGAGACGAAGGTGATGGTGGCGCCGAACTCGCCGATCGCTTTCGCAAAACCGAGCACCATGCCGGCGAGCACGCCGGGCAGCGCCAAGGGCAGCGTCACCGTGAAGAACACTTTGAAAGGCGTGGCGCCGAGCGTCTCGGCGGCCTGCTCGAGCCGGCGGTCGATCGCCTCGATCGACAACCGCATCGGGCGCACCAGCAGCGGAAACGCCATCAGGCCGCAGGCAAGCGCAGCGCCGGTCCAGCGGAAGGCGAAGACGATGCCGAGAGTATCGGCCAGAAAACCGCCGACGAGGCCGCGGCGGCCGAAGGTCAGCAGCAGCAGATAGCCGGTGACGACAGGCGGCAGCACCAGCGGCAGATGCACCAGCGCATCGAGCACCGACTTGCCCCAGAAATCACGCCGCGCGAGCAGCCATGCCAGCGCAATGCCGAACGGCGTTGCCACCAGCGTCGCGATGACGGCAACCCTGAGCGAGAGCAGGATCGCCGTCCATTCGGCGGGAGAGATGTCGAGCATCAAATCGCAAATTAAGTGGAGGGGCTGATCAGGAACTTGAAACCGTATTTTTCCAGAATGGTCTTGGCGGCGGTCGAGCGCAGGAAGGCGAGATAGTCGCTGGTCTCGCCCTTTGCTGTCGTGGTCGCAGCGACGGGATAGATGATCGCGGGATGCGAATCCGCCGGGAAGGTGCCGACGATCTTCACGCCGGGCTCGACCTTCGCATCGGTGGAATAGACGATGCCGAGATTGGCCTCGCCACGCGCGACCAGCGTCAGCGCGGCACGCACGCTCTCGGCCATGGCGAATTTCGGCTCCGCCGCCTGCCAGGCGCCGAGGCTCGTCAGCGCCGCCTTGGCATACCTCCCAACCGGCACGGACTTGACGTCGCCGGTCGCGATCCTGCCGTCGCCGGCGAGCTTTGCGAGGTCAAAACCCTGCGCGATGGGCACGTTGTCGAGCCTGGAATCCTTCGGCGCGATCAGCACGATGCTGTTGCCGAGCAGATTGACCCGGGTCGGCTCGTTTATGGTCTTCTTGGAGATCGCGTAGTCCATCCAGTCGGTGTCGGCGGAGACGAACACATCGGCCGGCGCGCCCTGCTCGATCTGCCTGGCGAGCACTGAGCTTGCGGCATAGCTGACGCTGAACTTGACGCCGGTCCTGGCGGTGTAGGCCGCGTCGACCTCGTCGAGCGCGTTCTTCATCGAGGCTGCCGCGAACACGGTGATGGTCTTGTCTTCGGCTCCAGCAGGCGAAAGGCTCGCGGCCAGAAGGAACATAGCCGAAAGCAGCACGGAAAGGCGGGACATCGGAAGCGCTCCATGCGCGCGTTCAGGGCACGCAAGGCGGCGCGCGCAAGACGGCGTTGGTTGAATTAGGCTTGCGACCGGCGGAAGCGCTGTTCCGGCAAGCCCGACGGACTTACGGTCCGGCAAGCGATCGCTGGGTCATCATAACAGGGTGGCCGAACAGGTCAAAGGCGACGGTTCGCATGGCGCCAACCGGGAATTCGTCATCCCGGCCTAGTGCGCAATTGCGCACTAGGCCGGGATGATCGCGGAGGCTTTACCGTTTCGCGTCGCCCGCGTGCAGCACGGCCTTGCACGCCGCCGGCATCTGCGCCAGCGTCATCGGCGGTTTCGGCTTCGGCGGCTCCGCCGGCGGTTTGGGGTGCAGCACGCCGTCGCTGAACCAATAGGCGAGATCGGAGGGCTTGCAGCCTTCGTCCTCGGATTGCGACGGCTGGCCCTCGCAGTCGCTCGCGCCCGCCGGGCAGTGCATCCGGATGTGGAAATGATAGTCGTGGCCCCACCACGGCCGGATCTTCGACAGCCAGGAACGGTCACCCTTGGCCTCGCGGCACAGCGCCTTCTTGATCGCGGCATTGACGAAGATGCGCTGCACCGCCGGCTCCTGCGCCGCGTCGCGCAGCACCAGCACATGGCCCGGCGTGAACACCTTCGGATCGATGTCGAGCCGGTCCGGGCGGACCATCATCACCGCCGACATGTCCTCGCGCTCCTCGCGCGAGAGCCGATGGTCCGGCATCGGCGTCAGCCAAATGTCGGCATCGAGGCCGATCTGGTGGCTGGCATGGCCGGACAGCGCCGGCCCGCCGCGCGGCTGGGCGATGTCGCCGACCAGGATGCCCGGCCATCCCGCGTCCTTGTGCGCCCTGGCGGCAAGCCGCTTGATCAGCGCGATCATCGCGGGGTGACCATAGCTGCGGTTGCGCGACAACCGCATCACCTGCCAATTGTCGCCGTTGAGCGGCATCTGCTCGGCGCCGCCGATGCAGCCCTTCACATAGGAGCCGATGACGTGCGCCGGTCCCTTCGACGGCAGCAGCTTGCGCGCGAACAGTTCCTTGGCGCCAATACTGGGATCGTTCGGATTGGCGAGCGGCGGCAGCGGCTTTGGGTTGACGCTGCCCTTGTCCTGGGCCAGCGCGTCGCCGGCGGCCAGGAGCGTCATGACGAGCAGGAGAGGGGCGAAGCGGCGGGGACTCATGTTGACATTCTTATAGCCCAACACCGCGTCAGGGTTAAGAAACAGTCCCTCCGCTGAAATATCGTCTCGAAGTCGTAGTTCCCGGTGCGTCGGCCGGCCGATTTTTAACAATGCGATAACCCTCTCATGCATTGACCAAAATTCGTGCGCGGGACGCGTACTCACCCCCTTCTGCATGCAAGCGCGCGCGATCCCGGAAATGATTCAAGGCAGCGCGCAATTTTGCGCCATCTCGTTCTCCGATGACGACAATGCGATGCGCCTGGAGCGCCCATCGGCACTGTCGCGCCTTGCAAACGGGCAATGAGGGCTGTTTTGTCGAGACTGCCAGACCGTGCGTCCCCTCGCCATGCCACCCAAGATTACCTTTCTTTCAGACACTTGCCCCAAGAGTTGCGGTCGCTGGGCGCGACTGGGACGAGTGAAGTTGAGTTTGGGTTTTCGAAAGCCAAAAAAGCGAAAGGGAAGCGTGCTTGGCAGGTCCGGCCTGCACCCGCGCAAGCCGCGCTTTGCGCGCGCCCCTCATCCTCCGTCCGAACGCGACGAAGGTCTGCGCGGCCGCGCCGAGGCCGCGATCGCGGAAGCGCGCAAATCCCATGAGCGCCTGCGCCAGGCCATCGAGATCCTGCCGCAAGGCATCGTGTTTCTCGATGCCGAGGGCCGCTATGTCCTCTGGAACAAGCAATACGCGGAAATCTACAGCAAGACCGCCGATCTGTTCGAGGAAGGCGCGCGCCTCGAGGACACGCTGCGCATCGGCGTCACCCGCGGCGACTATCCAGAGGCTGCCGGCCATGAGGAAGAATGGATCGCCGAGCGGCTGCAAAAGCTCTATCAGCCCGGCGCGCGCCACGAGCAGAAGCTGGCGGACGGCCGCGTCATCCTGATCGACGAGCGGTTGACCGACGACGGCGGCGTCGTCGGCCTGCGCGTGGACATCACCGAGTTGAAGCAGCGCGAGGCCTCGTTCCGCCTGCTGTTCGACGGCAATCCCGTCCCCATGATCGTTTGCGCACTCGACGACGAGCGCATCCTCGGCGTCAACGATGCCGCGGTCGCCCATTACGGCTACAGCCGCGCCGAGTTCGAGCTGCTGACGATCCGTTCCCTTCAGGCCTTCGACAGCGAGCCGCCCTGGACCACCGATTCGGCCGGCGAGGAGCAGGCCGGACGCACCTGGAAGCACGTCAAGGCCGACGGCGCCCTGATCGACCTTGCGATCTATTCGCGCGAACTGACCTATGCCGAGCGGCCCGCGGTGCTGCTCGCGCTGATGGACATCACCGAGCGCAAGCGCGCCGAGGCACGGCTCGCCTTCATGGCCCAGCATGACGGGCTGACCGGTCTGCCAAACCGCAATCTGCTGCGCCAGCAGATCGACGAGATGCTGCTGCATACGAGGCGCAGCACCGACAAGGTCGCGCTGCTGATGCTGGGGCTCGACAATTTCAAGGCGGTCAACGACACGCTGGGACACGCGATCGGCGACAAGCTGCTGCGCGGTGTCGGCAAGCGGCTGCGTTCGACCTTGCGCGAGGAGGACGCGCTGGCGCGGCTGAACTCGGACGAGTTCGCAATCGTGCAGAGCGGCCTGACGCGTCCCGAGGATGCGGTGCTGCTGGCCAAGCGCCTGCTGGAAGCCATCGCCGATCCCTATCTGCTCGACGGCCATTCCGTGGTGATCGGCGCCTCCATCGGCATCGCGATGGCGCCGGGCGACGGCGACGATTCCGAAAAGCTGCTCAAGAGCGCCGACATGGCGCTGTCGCGCGCCAAGCTGGATGCGCGCGGCTCGTTCGCGTTCTTCGAGGCGGCGCTCGATGCGAAAGCGCAGACCCGCCGCAAGATCGAGGTCGAGCTGCGCGATGCCATCCAGAACGACGTGCTGCGGCCGTACTACCAGCCGCTGATCGACCTCCAGAGCGGCCGCATCACCGGCTTCGAGGCGCTGGTGCGCTGGCCGCATGCCGAGCGCGGCATGGTCTCGCCGGCCGAGTTCATTCCGGTCGCGGAAGAAACCGGGCTGATCAATCCGCTCGGCGGCCTGATGCTGCGCCGGGCCTGTCACGATGCCGCGACCTGGCCGGACGACGTCCGCGTCGCCGTCAACCTGTCGCCGCTCCAGTTCCGCAGCGGCAATCTGCTTTCGGTGGTCACGGATGCGCTGAAGCATTCCGGCCTGCCGCCGCGGCGGCTCGAGCTCGAGATCACGGAGACGCTGCTGCTGGAGAAAAGCGCCCAGGTGCTGGCGACATTGCACGCGCTGCGCGCGCTCGGCGTGCGCATCTCGATGGACGATTTCGGCACCGGCTATTCCAGCCTGAGCTATCTGCGCAGCTTCCCGTTCGACAAGATCAAGATCGACCAATCCTTCGTGCGCGATCTCGGCGCCAACCGCGAGGCCCAGGCGATCATCCGCTCCATCGTCAGCCTCGGCAAAGGCCTCGGCGTCACCATCACCGCCGAAGGCGTCGAGACCGAGGCCGAGTTGAGCTGTCTGCGCACTGAGGGCTGCGACGAAGGCCAGGGCTTTCTGTTCAGCAAGGCCCGGCCGAATATCGAGATTATCAGTCTGCTCGCCGCGCAACGGGGCATCGATGGTGCCGAGGAGGACGCCGCAATGGTGGCCTAGGCTGCGGGATGCCGGCTTGCGTCCTGAGTTGGGCACAGTTGAAATTCAGTGGCCGACAAGTGTTACGGCCTCGGCCGGAGCGGTTTCATGGGACCGCACGAATACGAAGCGGGATGCCGCGGGGATCTGAGCATCGGCGCTGCCATCCTGGCCGATGAGAATGAGTCCCGCTCCGCCATTGGCTACATTCAAGATAATGGGGGCGCCCTGCCAGGTCCTGATTGGCTCCATTCCGATGATGAGAAATTCGCCGATGGGCTGGTCGAAATATTGAAGCCTCAGTTGTGGTCCGACTTCTGCAGCCGCAAGGCCGAAGCCCAGCTGTTTGGCGCGCGCATAGATGTCCGCCAGCAACGCAGTGTCGGTTCGAAAGCCCAATTCGGCCGCCGACACCGCGAAAAGCTCCACGCTTGTTGTCGTGGCGCTGACGGTAAACGTCGGTCGCGCGAGAATTTCGCCGGCCGAGTTTCCGATGCCGCAGCCTGCCGCATCCAACGCGTTACTGAGGGCGAAGAAGTTTGCAAACGTCCCGATCCTGATCGTCTTCCACGCCGGGACATCGACGGCGGATCTGATTGGGATTTGCGGCCCGTCAGAGCGCGCTTGCTTGAGCTTCAGGTGATTCCGCAGGACGTCTCGTGCCGAGCATTGCGCCAGGGCTTCGCTCGCGAACAGGACAGTGCATGCGACGCAGAGGATGGCCACAACGAGAATGCCACCTTGGTGCCATCCCGGCGAACGCCCCTGAATGGCATGGCGACTGACTTTCCTGCCAGCTGTTCGGCCCATAACGGACCTCTCTTGCGCAAAGGCAGCGCGCTAGAAATAATTCAGAATTATCACTTCCAAATGGTCGGCGCGGTCACAGCGGAAAAGCTGTTGTTTTTGTAGCTATAGAAATTGGTCCGGCAAGATCTGCAAAGGTTCAGCGGCGAAGACGCCGGATGGCGAACTTAATATGGGTCAGCGTGGGTGCACTGTCGCAACGGGTCCACGTCAGCGGTCTCCGGAAAGGATCATCTTACCGACGTCTTCGTAATGCGTATCGCGCGCCTGGATCTGCTGGGCGATGGCGTGCATGTCGCGGAATCGGCGTTCGAACGGATTGCTGCGGAATACGGCCGTGGCGCCGGCCATGTGATAGGCGCTGTCGACCACCCTGGCCGACTGGTGAATGGTCCAGGTCGCGGCGAGGCGAACCGAGCTCCGATGCGCCGCGCTGAATTCGCCGGTCGTGCAGAGATCGCGCCACATCGCGCTTGCCGTCGCATAGAGATAGGCGCGTGCGGCCCGCAGGTCGCCCTCGGTGCGGCCGATCAGGCCCTGGACCGCATGGTTGTCGTGCATGGCGCTGGCCGCCAGCGACTGATGCTTGCCGCGCGCCAGCGCGATCGCGGCATCGAGCGTGGCGCGCGCCACGCCGAGCGACACCGCGGCAAAGCCGAGGCTGAAGGTCGAGCCGGTGCCGATCCTGTAGAGCGGCCCCTGCTCGCGTAGCGCGGACGGGACGTCACGAAACGCGGTGAAGCGCTCGGGGATGAAGAGGTCGGCGACCTCGTAGGAATCGGTGCCGGTGCCGGCGAGCCCGATCGCCTGCCAGACGTCGTGCAGCACGGCGCTCGCGACCGGAAACAGGATGGTGCGCACCTCCGCCGAGCCGTCGGCATTCTTGCGCGGCGTGCCGTCGGCGCCGACGATGCGGACATGCGCCCCGAGCCAGCTCGCCTGCCGCGAGCCCGAGGCAAAATCCCAGCGCGCCGTGACGCGATAACCGCCCTCGACGATGCGCGCCTCGTGCGCGATTGCGCCCCAGGCGAGGATGCCCGGCGCCGTGTTGAAGATCTCCTGCGCGGTGTCGTGGTCGAGCGAGGCCGCGATCATCGCGCAGACCGCGCATTGACCAAGGCACCAGGCGGTGGAGGCATCCGCTTTCGCGATCTCCTCCAGCATCTGCATGAAGGCTTCCGGCGGCGCTTCGCCGCCGCCAAGACTTTGCGGCAGCAGCGCGTGATAGAGCCCGTTCTCGATCAGCGCAGAGACGACGGCCGGCGTCAGCCGCCGCGTCCGCTCGATCTCGTCAGCCTCGCTGGCAATGAGCGGCGCGATGGCGCGGGCGCGTTCGCCGAGATCGACGCCGGAGGGAGCGTTCATTCGCGTTTCCTCGCCCATTCTGCCGTGAGCGGTCAATCGCGCGATGGTGATCTATTTGGCGAGGAGGATCAAGGTGGTGCGGCCCGTCATTCCGGGAATCGCCAGGCGTGGAATGCGGAATCCAGAGCGAATGGTGCAAGATCGAAAGCTTACGCCGGCCACCGAGAAACCAGCGGCGCTTCTCGGACATTATCGTCCTCCAGAAGACCATGGTATGCTTCCAAAGCAGGCAGCGATTTTTGACCTCCAACCGGCAGCGCCAAATGTCCTCGTCTGAGCCCCCGATGATACGCAGTGACGCAGCCCGCCGAGGGCGGAGACAGACGAAGACCCTGCTGCTGATTTTGGCCGTCGGATTTCTCGTTTTCGGAGCCGCTGCGGGTACATTGTATTACGCGCTGCGGCCGATAACTCTCCGGATTGCCGTCGGACCGCCGGGAAGCAACGATCACAAGGTGATCGAAGCGATGACCGAGGCCTTTGCCAGCGAAAGCAGGACTGTAAAGCTGTCTCCGATCGTGACCGCCGGGGCGGCCGAAGCTCTCGCTCTGCTCGGTGCCGGCAAGGCCGACCTCGCGGTCGGTCGCGGCGATCTGGAAATGCCGGCGGACGCGCAAACAGTCGTCATCTTGCGCAAGAATTTCGTCGTGCTGTGGTCTTCTTCGGGAGTTGCGGGCAAGGGCTCCAAGCGGAAACCGGCGCCGAAAATCAAGGAGGTCGCCGATCTCGAAGGCCGCAAGGTGGGAGTGATCGGCGGGACGCCGGCGAACGCCGCATTGCTGAGGGTCATCCTGAGCGCCGCCGGGGTGGCAGCGGACAAGGTCACGATTAGCCAGTTCGGCACGGGCCAGATTGAGGAGCTGGCGCGCGACCCGAGCCTTGACGCCTACATGGCGGTCGGTCCGCTCGACAGCAAGATAACCGCCGACGCGGTCGCCGCGACGGCGCGGACACGTGGCGAGCCCAAATTTCTCGCGATCGACGCATCGGAAGCCATCGCCTTGAAGCATCCGCGTTATGAATCGGAGGAAATTCCACCAAGCATTTTCAATGCGAGTCCGGCCTGGCCCGATGACAAGGTGGAGACTGTCAGTGTCAGTCATTTGATCGTCGCACGGAATGCCTTGTCCGAAACGACAGTGGCGGCGTTTTACCGCCAGCAATTCGCCCTCCGGCAGGCGATTGCCAGGCAAGTGCCTGGCGCTGCGCAAATCACCAAGCCGGACACCGAGAAAGAAGCCGAGCTGCCGGTACACCGGGGAGCGGCGGCCGTGATCGACGGCACTGAGCGCACCTTCCTCGACAGATACGGCGACTACTTCTGGTTTGCGCTCCTGCTTCTCTCCGGCATTGGTTCGGCCGGCGCCTGGCTGCGTCAATATCTCAATCGGGATGAAAGGGACGAGAACACCGGCCATCGCAACAGAATTCTGGCCCTGGTTTCCAGGGTGCGCACCGCGGAGTTCGACCACGAACTGCTGGCTATGCAGCAGGAGGTCGACGCCATCATCGAGGAAACGCTTGGCTGCTACGATGACGGCGCCATCGAGGAGGAGGAGCTGGCAGCCTTTGGCCTGGTGCTCGAACTGTTCGATCATGCCCTCAGCGAGAGGCGCGCAGCGTTGCAAACGGCTCCTTCGAACGTGCTCGCCGCGCGGCGGTAGCGATACGATAAGCCCGCTGGCCGCTGAATCCTGGAGAACAGCCAAACCTAGATCGGGTCCTTTAGCAGGCGCTCCATGATGATCGTGCGTTCGTCACCATGATAGCTGTCGTGCACCGCCTTGAACCCGAGCCGCGCGTAGAAAGTCTCGGCGGTGACGGAAGAAGGGACGGTCAGCGAAGCGACGTTTCGTGCGCGCGCCGTGCGCTCGATCTCGGCCATCAGCAGCTTGCCGATGCCCCCGGCCTGAACATCGGGAGCCACGAAGACCGTGCGGACCACGTTTCCGTCGAGGCTTGCTGTTCCAACTACGCGGCTGCGGATCGTGGCGACAAACACGGTGCGTTGTCCGATCAGCCGCCGCACGGCATCGGGACTGAAACTATGCGCGATCCTTTCGATGATCTCGTCCGCATAGTCCTTCGCGTTCGTTTCCCGCAGCGCTCGCAAGATGATAGCACTGATCCCATCGGCATCATTCGCGAGTGCGGGCCGGATTGTGCATTCCATGGGGCGCTCCCACCGTCGCTGTAGGTCCGCGGCCGTAAACAGCCAATGCCGTTCGGCCGTCCCGCCATGCCTCGCAACTGCAAGCTATTGCAGTCCCAGACCGCTGCAGTACCACGCCATATCTTCGTGTCTCCAGCCGCGCTTGACGCCTGACTCCTTGCATTCGTTGTAGGTCTTGAAGTTTGCTCCGTTTCGGCAGCCTGACGGGTAGCTCCCAAAGCCGCCACCCGAGGTGGAACATGCGACCGAGCTGGCCGCCGTGGTCGGGGCGGCCATCGCTTTGGGAGCTGCGTTCGCTGATGTGATCGACAGAATCATCAAGCCCCCCAGCGCAAAAACCGAAGCTTTCATTGCCTTCTCCTGATTGGCGGATGCCTGATACGATCTAAGGGTGTGTTGTAGCAGTAAATGCAACCTGAATGAAAGAGCCCGCGCGGCAGGCGCTTTCTGGTTTTTTCCGTTCGACAGCAAACCGCGACCGCGTTGTTCCTCGAAAGGAACGGTCGGGAGCTCAAGGCGTTTGAGGTAGCGAAAGGACACTTCCATGACCGAAAAATTCGATCCGGCACCGCCGGATAAGAACGCGGAAGATCTCAAGCGTGGCATCCGACGCGACAAGGCCAAGGACGACGAGTTGGACAAGGGCTTGAAGGACAGTTTCCCGGCGTCGGACCCGGTGAGCAGCACCCAGGCGTCCAAGGCAACACCGGACGCATGAAGGAGGGATAGACTATGGGCCTCGCAGCCTATGATATTGTTGGCAGGGACGGTGCATGGCACGTCGACCACGATGGCGAAGTCCGGAACACTTACCAGACCAAGGAAGCCGCTTTCGAGGCGGCCGTTGCGGCGGCATCGCTCGCCATGCGGCAGGGGCACTCCGTCCGGCTGACGGTGCCGGAGAGCGAGAACGCCGTCGGCGCAGAAAATTCGGGCGGATGACCTTCGAGGGCATTCTGATTCTACACGGCCGCCAGCAAATGGGCGGGCGCGAACGGCTTGTGCAAAAAGGTCGTGTTGGGCGGGAGGGGCGCCATCACCGTCCCGGACATCAGCACGATGTTGAGCCCGGGATGCGCACTGCGAGCGTACTCCGCGAGCTCGAGCCCGGTCATTCTCCCAGCGAGGTTGTGATCAGTGATGAGCGCCCGTAGCTCATTGCCAGTAGACGCCACGATTAGCTCCGCCGCTTCTGCGGTGGCACATTCGACGACTTCGAACCCTTCGTCCTTGAGAAGGTCGGATAGAACTTCGCGCTGGAGCGAGTCGTCCTCGACCAGCAGCATGACGAAATTCGACATGCGGTCATTCCCAACTTATCGGATGTTAATGCGCTTCTTCGAGGATTGTTCGGTTGTGATGTCTTCGTTCGGCGCTCCCGTTCGCCACGGCATGATCAGTCGAACATGTTGCATTCTCGTTGAGGTTTCGACGGAGGCGCCGAAGCGGGGATCGAACAGGAGTGGCCATGGCAATCGTCTTCATCACGGGCAGCACGGACGGTTTGGGCCGCGCAGCTGCCCAGTCTCTCCTCGAACAGGGCCACCAAGTCGTCCTGCACGCGCGATCGGCGGAACGTGCGGCGGCAATCGCCGGGCTTGAATCGCATTCCGCACGGGTCGTGATCGGCGATCTCAAGAGCGTCGCCCAGACGAGGCACGTGGCAGACCAGGTCAACGCAATTGGACGAATGGACGCGGTCATCCACAACGCCGGGGTCTATACCGAGCGCAGCCGCGGCCCGACGCCCGAAGGCCACGCCACCACCCTGGCGGTCAACACGCTCGCGCCCTATTTGCTCACCGCCCTGATGAAACGCCCCGATCGGCTGGTGTATCTCAGCAGCGGACTCCATCGCGGCGGAGAGGGATCGTTGGGCGATCTCGACTGGACGAGGCGAACCTGGGATCCGGCCAAGGCGTATGCGGAGAGCAAGCTGCACATGGTCGCATTGGCCTTTGCCCTGGCGCGGCGTTGGCCGCAGGTGCTGAGCAACGCCGTCGATCCCGGCTGGGTCCGCACCAAAATGGGCGGTGCCGGAGCGCCGGTCGGCGTGGCCACCGGACAACGGACGCAGACCTGGCTGGCGGTGAGCGATGATCCCGCCGCCCTGGTCAGCGGTCGTTACTGGCATGACCTCCGGCAACAAGCGCCGGCGCACGAAGCGACCGGTCCCGATTTTCAGGAGAGACTTCTCGACAGGCTGGGCGAGTTGACCGGGGTGACGTTGCCTCCGGCATAGAAGCGATTCGCCCGAAGCTCGTAGGATGGGTAGAGCGGAAGCGAAACCCATCAAACTTCTAGACTGCGCTCGTCGGGCGATGGGTTTCGCAAGAGCTCAACCCATCCTGCGAGCTTCACTGGCTTGAGATGCCGACAGCGCACGCAAGCACGCCTTCTCTCTGGGTCGTATCCGTCTCTGGGTCGTATCCGTTTCAGCCCTGCGGCTGGTCCTTCATGGCATCTGCGAATTTGCGCATGAGCCTCACAAGGTCATCGATCTCGGCCGGCTTCCAGCTTGCGAAGATCGCGGTGCCGATGCGCTCGCGCGCCGCATCGATATGCATCGTCATTTCCTTGCCTTGCCTGGTCACCACCGCCTCGCGCACGCGCCGGTCGGTTTCGTTCGCCCGGCGATCCACCAAACCAAGGCTCTCGAGCTTTGCGACCTGCCTGCTGACCGTCGTGTGATCGCGGCCGGTTCTCGCGGCCAGCTCCACGATGCTGATTGGCCCCAGCCGTTCGATGCCTACAAGCAGTGGGAAGAGTGCCCGATCGAGCCGAATACCCGCTTCCTTGATCAGGACCTCATCGCGATCCGGCCGGTTTATGACGCTCACGATGTCGAGCAGTGCGCCATGGATCTCCCGGATCTGTTCCGAGATGCGTGTATTTTGCACGTTTTTTGTTGACATGATTTTGCTTCCCGATTACGTGCAAAATACACGGAAAGGAAAGATCATGACAACCAGATATGAAACCGAGGTGCTTATCTGCGGCGCGGGCGCGGCTGGATTGACGCTGGCAATCGAACTCGCCCGGCGCGGCGTGCCGTTCCGCCTGATCGAGAAGATGGACGATGCATTCCGCGGCTCCCGCGGGAAGGGCATTCAGCCGCGGACGCAGGAGATATTCGAGGACCTCGGCATTCTCGATCGCTTGGTCGCTGCCGGGGGCCTGTACCCGATGCCGCGCGAGTATCGTCCCGATGGCAGCTTTTCCGAGAAGGCTCCGTTCGAGCCGTCAGAGCCAAGCGCAGCCGAGCCCTTCCACATTCCGCTCATGGTGCCGCAGTTCTTGACCGAGCGGGTGATGCGAGAACGCCTGCTCGAGCTTGGGTATGAGCCGGAGTTCGGCTGCGAACTGGTCTCCTTCGAGCAGGACGAGGATGGCGTGACCGCGCGTCTCGCCCGCAAGTCCGCAGAGGACGTCATCCGTGTTGGCTATCTTGTCGGCACGGACGGCGGGCGCAGCTTCGTTCGCAAGACGCTCGGCATCGATTTCCCGGGCAAGACACTGGGCGTCCGCGCCGTCGTTGCCGATATCAATTTGACCGGCTTCGGGCGCGACGCCTGGCACCGCTTCAACGAAGGCGACATGGAGCGGCAGATCTCGGTCTGCCCGCTGGCAGGCACCGAACTCTTTCAGTTGCAGGCCCCCGTTCCGCTCGAGGGAGATGTCGATCTGTCCGAGGACGGCCTCACCGCGATGTTGACCGGACGCACCGGCCGGAAAGATGTTTGCGTTCACTCGGTATCCTGGGCCTCGGCCTTCACCATGAACGCGCGCCTCGCCGACCATTACCGCGTCGGCCGCGTCTTCCTGGCGGGCGACGCCGCGCACACACATCCGCCAACCGGCGGTCTCGGGCTCAATACCAGCGTTCAGGACGCCTATAACCTCGGATGGAAGCTTGCGGCCGTGCTCGCCTCTCGGGCTCCGGCTGCGCTTCTCGAGACCTATGAGGAAGAACGGCGGCCGGTCGCAGCGGCGACGCTGGGACTGGCGACCAAGTTGCTGGATGCGACCAAGCGAGGAGACAGCCGGCGCGGCAGAGAGGTTCAGCAACTAGACATCGGTTATGCGGGCTCCCCGTTGGCGCTGGACGCGCCCGAGCGTCGCGGCCTCGTCGTCGCAGGAAACCGTGCACCCGATGCACCGCTTCAAGGTTCGGCAGGCAAGACGCGGCGGCTGTTTGAGCTGTTCGCCGGGGCCCATTGGACGCTTCTCGCGTTCAACGCGGAGCGGAACCTCATAGCGCCACGCGCCGGTCTGCATATTCATCACATTGGTGCCGGCGGGGACCTTGCCGACAGCAACGGTTATTTCGAGGGCGCCTATGCGCCTGAGCCAGGTCAATGGTGGCTGGTGCGGCCGGACGGATATGTCGGTGCGGTGGTCTCGTCAGTCGATGTGGAGCGGCTGGATGGCTACTTCGCGACAGTCGGGCTCGTCGGGGAGACCGAGGTCAGTGGCTAAGCGATAACCGCATGGTCGTGGGGCACGCCGTGCCTTCGAGGTCGAATGAAGAACGAGAAGCCCCACAAGGGGCTTCCAGCTGTTTCATGCGGCAGCTGGCGGAGTGCGACGATGGCATCATGCTCCTGTTTTGCCCGACGAGTCAAACAGGTTTCGTAAAATCGGAAGCTCGAAAAAGCCCAATGCTGGCAAAGGCCGGCTACTGTGCATGGGGTTGTTTTCGCGGTTTTTTATTATCGCCCTAAAGATCCCGGCCTCTCATCTCCCTAGAGCCGGGCGAGGCGCTGGCCTCAGCTGTCCACCTTCAGCGCGGCGATGAAGGCTTCCTGCGGGATGTCGACCTTGCCGAACTGCCGCATCTTCTTCTTGCCTTCCTTCTGCTTCTCCAGAAGTTTGCGCTTACGCGTGATGTCGCCGCCGTAGCACTTTGCGGTGACGTCCTTGCGCAGCGCGCGCACCGTTTCGCGCGCGATCACCTTGCCGCCGATCGCTGCCTGGATCGGAATCTGGAACATGTGCGGCGGGATCAAATCCTTCATCTTCTCGACCATGGCGCGGCCGCGGCCCTCGGCGCGGGTGCGATGCACCAGCATCGAGAGCGCGTCGACCGGCTCGTTGTTGACGAGGATCTGCATCTTCACCAGATCGGCCGGCTTGTAGTCGGTGAGATGATAGTCGAACGAGGCATAGCCCTTGGAGACCGACTTCAAGCGGTCGTAGAAGTCGAACACGACCTCGTTGAGCGGCAGATCGTATTTCACCATGGCGCGGGAGCCGACATAGGTCAGCTCCTTCTGCGAGCCGCGGCGGTCCTGGCACAGCTTCAGCACGCTGCCGAGATATTCGTCGGGGGTGAGGATCGTGGCCTCGATCCAGGGCTCCTGGATCTCCGCAATTTTGACCACGTCCGGCATGTCGACAGGATTGTGAATCGAGATTTCCTGCCCGTCAGTGAGGCTCATCTTGTAGATCACGCTCGGCGCGGTCGCGATCAGGTTGAGATCGAACTCCCGCGACAGACGCTCCTGGATGATCTCCAGATGCAACAGCCCGAGGAAGCCGCAGCGGAAGCCGAAGCCGAGTGCGGCCGAGGTCTCCATCTCGTAGGAGAAGCTCGCATCGTTGAGGCGCAGCTTGCCCATCGCCGCGCGCAAGGTCTCGAAGTCATCGGCGTCGGCGGGGAACAGGCCGCAGAACACCACGGGTATGGCCGGCTTGAAGCCCGCCAACATCTCGGTGACAGGCTTTTTGTCGTCGGTGATGGTGTCGCCGACGCGGGTGTCGGCCACTTCCTTGATCGCGGCGGTGATGAAGCCGATCTCGCCCGGGCCGAGCTCGTCGACCTGCGTCATCTTCGGGGTGAAGAAGCCGACGCGCTCGATGTCATAGGCCGCGCCCGTGCCCATCATGCGGACCCGGCTGCCCTTCTTCATGACGCCGTCGACGACGCGGATCAGCACCACCACGCCGAGATAGACGTCGTACCAGCTGTCGACCAGCAACGCCTTCAGCGTCGCCTCGCGGTCGCCCTTCGGCGGCGGCAGGCGGGTGACGATCGCCTCCAGCACTTCGGGCACGCCGAGGCCGGTCTTGGCCGAGATCATCACGGACTCGGAGGCGTCGATGCCGATGACGTCCTCGATCTGCTGCTTGACCTTCTCCGGCTCTGCGGCGGGAAGGTCGACCTTGTTCAGGACCGGAACGATCTCATGCCCCGCATCGAGCGCGTGGTAGACGTTGGCGAGCGTCTGTGCCTCCACGCCTTGACTGGCATCGACCACCAGCAGGGAACCCTCGCAGGCCGCCAGCGACCGCGAGACTTCGTAGGCGAAGTCGACATGGCCGGGCGTGTCCATCAGGTTGAAGATGTAATCCTTGCCGTCCTTGGCGCGGTAGGCGAGGCGCACCGTCTGCGCCTTGATGGTGATGCCGCGCTCGCGCTCGATGTCCATGGAATCGAGCACCTGCTCCTTGCCCGCCATTTCCCGGTCGGTGAGGCCGCCGGTCATCTGGATCAGGCGGTCGGCCAGCGTCGATTTGCCATGGTCGATATGGGCGACGATGGAGAAATTGCGGATGTTGGAAATGGGGACGGTCGTCATGGGCGCGGGATACCACTCACACCCCCGTGCGGCAACCATATTGCTGTATTTTCAGGGCCTTTGTTCACGCCAAGCTGATTCCACGAAGGCCCGAAACGCGCTACGCAACGCCTGATGTCCAGGCCCATGTCCACGACCTCGATCCCGTCTGCCCGAGCCCGCGCGAAGACCCGGGTGAGCTATGCCCGCTTTCGGGCCTGGCTGGTTGCCAGCGCGACCCGCCCGGAGGCACGCCTGTGGCTGGTGATCCAGCTTGCCATCCTGCATGCGGTGCTCTGGACCTTCATCCTGATCAATCTCAAGGCAGCGCAGGACGTTCACATGGACGTCGCGGAAGCCTGGGGCTGGGGCCAGAAATTCCTCTGGGGCTATGGCAAGCACCCGCCGCTGTCGGGCTGGGTCGCCGGCCTCTGGTTCACAGTGTTCCCGCCGACGGATTGGGCGACCTATGCGCTCGCGATGGCGACCGTCAGCACCGGTATGGTGATCTGCTGGCTCATCGCGCTGCGCGTCGTGGATGCGCGGCGCGCGTTCCTGGTCGTGGTGATGGTCGCGCTCTACCCGATCTTCAATTTCAAGGGCTTCAAGTACAATCCCGACCTGCTCCAGCTCGTCACTTTGCCGCTCCTCGTGCTCGCGTATCTCAATGCGTTCGAGAAGCGGAGCTGGCAATCCGGAGTCCTGCTCGGCCTTGCCGGCGCGCTGGCGCTGATGACCAAATATTGGGTGCTGACCATGATCGGCGCCATCGGGCTTGCCGCGCTGATCCATCCGGAGCGAATGAGGTTCTTGTCGTCACCGGCGCCATGGGCTGCGATCGCGACGATGGTGGTGGCGATGATTCCGCACATCGTCTGGCTGGCGGACGCGCATTTCGTGCCGCTGACCTATGCCGGCGATACCTACAGCCTCGAGGACAGCGGCCAGGTGCATCAGCTCGTGGCCGGCTATGTCCTGCATAATGTCGCGCTGCTGGCATTGCCGGTGGCGCTGGCCGCGCTGGCAATGGCGCTGGTGCCGCCTTGGTTCAGGTTGCTGCTGCGTGCGCCGTTGCGCATCGTCACGCGGGCCTGGGCCCGCGGCGCGAATGCCAGCGTGAACCTTTCGCAGGCGCGCAACGTCTGGCTCATTCAGATCATCGTCGCGGTCGGACCCGCGCTCGGCGCGCTGGCCTTCAGCATCTACATGAAGACCGATTGGGGCATCTCGCTGTTCTTCCTGGTGCCGCTCGCGCTGGTCGCGATCCCGGCGCTGCGGGTGCAGAGTGCTGCGGTGTTCAACATTGTCGCGATCTGGCTCGTGCTCAGCGTCGCTACGCTCGCTGCCTCGCCCTGGATCGCTGCGCGCGAGATGGCGGCCAATGCCGGCAACACGGCGACCTATGGCGCGCGCTCGGATCTCGCGCGCGAGCTGACGCAGGCCTGGCACGCGCGCTTCGCCTCGCGCTGGGCGGTCGTCGCCGGCACCATGGAGTCGATCCAGCCGATGGTGTTCTACAGCCCGGATCATCCGGCCGCGTTCACGCCGCTCGAGGCCTGGGGGTCCGGGTTGATTTCGCCCGATGACGTCAAGAGATTCGGCTTCATCGGCGTGTTCGATCCGGCCGACGGTCGCCTGCCGGCGTTCGAGAAATGGGTGTCCGAGGTTGCGCCGAACGCCGAGCGCATCGTGATGACAACGCGCCGTTTCACCCACGGCAAGGCCGGTCCGTCGATGAGCTGGAACATCTACATCGCGCCGCCGGGGAAGTGATCGAGGCGACGCCGCCTAAATCCCTTCCTCGTTGAATTTGCTTTCAACGAGTTCGGTGATCGCCGCCAGCGCGGCTTCGGCATCATCGCCGGAAGCGGCGACCGTGATGGTGGTGCCGGGACCGGCGGCGAGCATCATCAGGCCCATGATCGAGGTGCCGCCGACGGTTTCGCCGCCGCGCGTCACCCAGACCTGCGCGCTGAAGCGCTCCACGGCCTGGACGAACTTGGCGGAGGCCCGCGCGTGCAGGCCGCGCTTGTTGATGATCAGGAGGTCCTTGGAGATCGCGCCCGCGGGCACGCCCGTCCCGGCTTGCGGCGCCTCGTCGCTCATTTGCCGGCGAGGACGCGGCTGGCGATGGTGACGTATTTGCGGCCGGCTTCCTGGGCCATCGCGATCGCGTCGGGTAGCGGACGCTCCTCGCGCACCTTGGCGAGCTTCACCAGCATGGGAAGGTTGATGCCCGCGAGCACTTCGACCTTCGGCCGGCTCATGCAGGATATTGCCAGGTTGGACGGCGTGCCGCCGAACATGTCGGTGAGGATCGCGACGCCGTCGCCGGAATCGACGCGGTTAACCGCCTCGATGATGTCGCTTCGACAGAGATCGGAATCATCTTCGGCGCCGATCGTGATCGCTTCGATTTGCTTTTGTGGGCCCATGACATGTTCAAGCGCTGCCTTGAATTCGTCGGCAAGGCGCCCGTGGGTCACAAGTACTAGACCAATCATCGGAAAACTCCTCGCGGGCGCTTTTGGTGCACCGCACGAACGCGCCACTTTGACCATCCAGAGCCCCCGCGCAAGAGGGGATGTTGCGTATCTCCCTGAATCTAGACGGATGGATAAGGGGAGCTGCGCCGGTCTATTCGGTCGCGAGTGTGGGGTTCATATGGTTACCATTTCCCTTCAAACAATCGCCTGAAGGGTTAACGGAAGATGAACTCTTGGTAGTGGTCAAGGCCGCGACAACCAGAGGAAGGGGCGAATAGTCGCGGCCGATTGGGATTCGCGGTATTTCGACACCTAAAACGGCTGTTTTCAGGGATTCGGCCGGCGGCAGCCGCTCCGCATCCGCGGCGTCCAGATCGACCACGAGGCCGAGGGTCGCATGCTCCACAAAGTCGCAGCGCCGGATTCCGAGCCCCCGGATCTCGATCAGGCCGGCCAGGACCGGGGCGGGGCGGACCTCAATTTCGCGGCCGAGTGTCGCCAGATGGACACGGTCATCACCGACCAGAACGGCCCTTTCCAGCACGCCGCTACGTCCCGCCATGATTAAATCGAAGGCAAGGCGCGACTTGCCGGAGCCCGAGGGCCCGCGGATCAGCACCGCCAGATCTCCAACCTTGACCGCCGAGGCGTGAATGCTGGGGCCGCCGTCGCTCATAGCGCCGGCAGCCTCACCACGAAGCGCGCGCCGACAACACTAGGCGCTCCGTCCTCGTCCGCCGGGCCGGGACGGTTCTCCGCCCAGATGCGTCCGCCATGCGCATCGACGATCTGCTTGGAGATCGACAGGCCGAGGCCGGAGTTCTGGCCAAAGCCCTGATGAGGGCGGTCGGTGTAGAAGCGCTCGAAGATGCGCTCCAGCGCGTCGTCGCGGATTCCGGGCCCGTCGTCGTCGACCACGATCTCGATCTCGCCGCGCACGCGGCGACAGGTGAGGCGCACCTTGTTGCCGGGCTCGGAGAAGGACTGTGCGTTCGAGAGCAGGTTGGAGACGATCTGTCCGAGCCGCGAATCGTGGCCCGTCACGGCGAAATTGTCGGTCGGGCCGCGGCCCTCGAAACGCATTTCGACCGCGACGTCATGGCCGAGCTTGGTTTCATTGGCGACGGACACGAGCGTGGTCAGCAGGCGGCGCAGATCGACCGGGATCGCATCCTGGCGCTGCAGTTCGGCATCGAGACGGCTGGCGTCGGAGATGTCCGAGATCAGCCGGTCGAGCCGCTTGACGTCATGCTCGATCACCTCGAGCAGCCGCGCGCGGCTGTTCTCGTTGCGCGCCAGCGGCAAGGTTTCGACCGCGGAGCGCAACGAGGTCAACGGGTTCTTCAATTCATGCGCGACGTCGGCGGCGAACATTTCGATCGCTTCGATGCGGCTGTACAGTGCACTGGTCATGTCGCGCAGCGCACCGGAGAGATGGCCGATCTCGTCGCGACGACGGGTGAAGTCGGGAATCTCGACCCGGGTCCTGATCCGGCGGCGGATCAGTTCGGCGCTGTCGGCGAGCCGGCGGACCGGACCTGCGATCGTGCTGGCGAGCAGCAGCGACAGCATGATCATGACCGCGGCGGCGACGCCGCCCACCTTGAGGATCGCGAGGCGCTCGGCGGTGACCATCTGGTCGATGTCGTCGCCCTGCGTCGACAGCATCAGCGCGCCGTGGATGGCGCGCGAGCGCAACACGGGGACCGCGACCGAGACGATCACCTCGCCGCGCGCATTGACCCGCACCATCGAGCGCTTCTGGCCCTGGAGCGCGTCGCCGACCTCCGCATAGCCATTGCCGTTCTCGGGGCCGAGCTCGCGATAGAGCGGCAGGTCGCCGCGATTGAGCCAGGTGCGGACCGCGACCATGCCGCGTTCGACCATGCCCGGCTTCTCGGCGGCGACCGACGGCAGGGGGAAGCGCACCACGGTATCGAGGCTGCGGCTGTCGACCAGCAGGCTGCCGTTCGGGTCGTAGATGCGGGCGCGCGTCTTGGTCGGCGAGATCAGCGTGCGCAGCACCGGCGCCACGCGCTCCGGATTGATCGGGAAATCCAGCGGGGAATACTCGTCCGAGCCGCCATAGGTCTCGCCCGGCTTGAGGTCGAGCAACCGGTCGGGGTCGATGGTGATGGCGTTGGTCTGCACCGTCGCGGAGGCCGCGATGGCGCCGGCGATGATCTCCGCCTGTACCAGCAGGCTCTGCGCGCGCGCGTCGATCAGACCGGCGCGGAATTGCGACAGATAGAGGATGCTCGCCACCAGCGCGACGAGGCCGGCGAGGTTGAGCGAGACGATACGGCGGGTCAGGCTCGAGAAAGACAGCGCGAAGAAGAACTGCCCGGCGCGCTTCAGCCAGTTCAGCGGACGCCAGCCCAGTACGGCCGGCTTGTCCTCGGCCAATTGATCCGGAGCGCCGTGGGCGGTGACGTCCTCGGCGTTCTGGTTCTCGTCAGGCTGCGTTCGGTCAAGCAATGCTCACGCCCGCGTTAGGACAGCTCGTGCGAAGGTCCCCGCATCCTAGAGCCATCCCGGTCCCGATGGAATCAGAACCGGCGATGCTCTCGGTCTTTCGTGGAGGCGCGCGCGCCTCAGGCTTCCTTGAAGCGGTAGCCGACGCCGTAGAGCGTCTCGATCATCTCGAACTCGTTGTCGACCACCTTGAACTTCTTGCGCAGCCGCTTGATGTGGCTGTCGATGGTGCGGTCGTCGACATAGACCTGGTCGTCATAGGCGGCGTCCATCAGCGCGTTGCGGCTCTTCACCACGCCGGGCCGGGTCGCGAGCGCCTGCAGGATCAGGAATTCGGTGACGGTCAGCGTCACCGGCTCGTTCTTCCAGGTGCAGGTGTGCCGTTCAGGATCCATGCGCAGCAGGCCGCGGTCGAGCGCCTTGGCGTCGTTCTCCTTCGGCGTGACGGTCGGGTCCTTCGGCGCCGAACGGCGCAGCACCGCCTTGACGCGCTCGACCAGCAGGCGCTGCGAGAACGGTTTGCGGATGAAGTCGTCGGCGCCCATCTTGAGGCCGAACAGCTCGTCGATCTCTTCATCCTTGGAGGTCAGGAAGATCACGGGCAGGTCGGATTTCTGCCGCAGCCGGCGCAACGTCTCCATGCCGTCCATGCGCGGCATCTTGATGTCGAGGATGGCAAGATCGGGTTGGGTGGTGCGGAAACCGTCGAGCGCGGAGGCGCCGTCGGTGTAGGTCATGATGCGATAGCCTTCGGCCTCCAGCGCGATCGAGACGGATGTGAGAATGTTGCGGTCGTCGTCGACCAAAGCGATTGTGGGCATGAGCCTCTGCTTTCTGCTTTCCGTTTGGGTCGTGGCTTGAAACGGCGAGCAATCCACTGATGCGCCGCATACATGGGTGCCGATGTTGGCATTCGAACCTTGTCACCGAGCAATGCAAGCTAGGCTGAAGTGTGACCAAGTTCCACGAAACACGGCAGATTCGCCGCATCTCGACCCATAACCGGGCCCCGGTTTACCCGAAAAAAGGCCCTCCATGCAACCACCTGACCCGAGAAAGCCGATGCAACCGACCCCCGATTTCGACCCCGGAAGGCTCGCCAAATCGCTGCTGCGGCGGTCACGGCAGGGGGCCCTGGCGACATTGATGGCCGGCAGCGGCGATCCCTATTGCTCCCTGGTCAATCTGGCCAGCCATCCGGATGGCTCTCCGATCCTGCTGATCTCGGCATTGGCCGTGCACACCAGGAACATCCTGGCCGACAGCCGGGTGTCCCTGATGCTGGACGAGCGGGCGGCGGGCGATCCGCTGGAAGGCGCCCGGATCATGCTGTCCGGCCATGCCGAGTCGGCCGATACGGACAAGGATCTGCTCCGGCGACGGTATCTCAATGCTCATCCCTCAGCGGAAACCTTTGTTTCCTTTAAGGATTTCTCCTTCTTTCGGATTCGGCCCACGGGAACTCATCTGGTCGCCGGCTTCGGTCGGATCGTCGACCTCAAGCCGGAGCAATTCCTGACCGACCTCACGGGGGCCGAGGACTTGTTGGCGGCGGAGGAGGGCGCGGTGGAGCACATGAATGCCGACCACCGCGACGCCATGGGACTCTATGCAACAGAACTGCTGGGCGCTGCTGCCGGCGACTGGCGCTGCACAGGCTGCGATCCGGAGGGCCTCGACATGCAGGACGGCCAGACCGTCTTGCGGCTGGACTTCCCGGAGCGCGTCGCTGATGGCACGGCGCTGCGCAAGATGCTGGTTCGCCTCGCCGGCGAAGCGCGCACCAGGATGGACCAGAGCGCAACACATTGAACGCTGCTGCCCATCGCCGCGACCCAAGTTCGTTACCGGTCAGAAGGCGGCGGCGAGAGCGTCATGGCAGAATGGAATAGACGGACGGTGGTTGCGGGTTTGACGCTCGCGATCACCGCATCGCTTGTCACGCCTAGCGTCGCCCAGAAAGGTCTCGCCGCGGAGAGCGCGCGGATCAACACCCTCATGAGCGCCGGCAGATATTCGGAAGCACTGCCTTTGGCGCAAGGTATGGTCGCGAACCTGGAGAAGAGCGACACAGGTCGCGAACTCGCCGCCGCGCTGAACAACCTCGGCCAGGTTCATGCCGGTCAGGGCCACGACGATCTGGCTGAGCCGCTCTACAAGCGCGCCATCATGCTGATGGAAAAGTCGCTCGGTCTCGAAACCCCGTTGATCGGAGCCGAACTGAGCAACCTCGCCGCGCTCTACCAGCGGCAGAGCCGCTTTGCCGAGGCCGAACCTCTATTCAAGCGCGCGCTCGCCGTTCGCGAGAAGGGATTGTCGCGCGAGCATCCCGATGTCGGCCAGTCGCTCAATAATCTCGCCACGCTCTATGTGAAGCAGCAGCACTATGCCGAAGCCGAGCCGCTGTTTCAGCGCGCGCTCGCGATCTACCAGAAGGCCGGCGGACCCGAGCATCCGGCGGTGGCCACCGTCCTGAACAATCTCGGCCAGGTCTATCGCGATCTCAGCCGCGATACGGACGCGGAAGCGCCGATCAAGCGCTCGCTCGCGACCCGGGAGAAGGTGCTCGGACCGGATCATCCCGACGTTGCCCGCTCGCTGAACAATCTCGCCGGCCTCTACGAGCACCAGCAACGCTACGGCGACGCCGAGCCGCTCTTTCGCCGCGCGCTGCTCATCCGCGAAAATGCGCTTGGGCCCGATCATCCTGACGTCATGACCTCGACCAGCAATCTCGCTTATTTCCTCTACGTGGCCGGGCGCACCGCGGACGCATTGCCGTTCACGGAAAAGACGCTTCGGAGCGATCGCGCCCAGCTGCGCGTCGTGTTGCCGGTCCTGTTTGCCGCGCGCCAACAGGATCTGCTGCCCGGCGACAAGGCGCTGGACGAGGCCCTCGCCGCGATCCAGCGCGGCACACAATCGTCCGCGGCGTCCGCCGTGAACAAGCTCGCGGTGCGGCTTGCCGCCGGCAGCGACCGCCTCGCCGAGCTGGTGCGCCGGGACCAGGATCTCGCGGCTGAGTCCGAGGCACTCGACAAGGCGATCGTCACGGCGGTGTCGAAGCAATCCGCGCAGCGCGATCTCGCAACCGAGCAGCGCAGCCGCGCGCGGATTGCAACGATTGCCAACGAGCGTACGGGCTTGCTGAAGACGCTCGCGGTCGAGTTTCCCGACTACGCGTCGCTCTCCAATCCTCTGCCGTTGACGGCAAAGGACATCCAGCTGCTGCTGTCGGCCGACGAGGCGATGGTGCTCTACTCCGTCGTCGACACGCAGAGCTATGTCATCGCGATCACGCGCGAGGGCGTCGACTGGAAGGCTATTCCACTCGGCGCGGATGCGCTGACGCAGAAGGTGACGGCATTCCGCAAGGGACTCGATGTCGGCAAAGCGCGCGATGCCTCCGGCAAATCCGGATTGTTCGATCTCGCGCTCGCCAACGAACTCCATGTCGCGCTGCTCGGTCCGGTCGAGGCGTTGGCAAAGGACAAGCGCAGCCTGCTGGTGGTGCCGTCGGCTGCGCTGACCGCATTGCCGTTTCATCTGCTCGTCACCGAGAAGCCGCAGGCTGCGATCCCGGACACGCTCGAAGGCTATCGCGGCGCCGCCTGGCTGCTGCGGCGTCAGGCCGTCTCGGTGCTGCCGTCGGTGGTCAGTCTGAAATCGCTGCGCGCCTTCGCGCGTCGGGATCAAAGCGTGAAGCCGATGACAGGCTTTGGCGATCCCGTGTTCAATCCCGCAGTGGAAGCGCCCGCCGAGCGGCGCGCCGCCAACGGCAAGGTCGCCGCGCGCAGCATCGCGACCATCGCCTATAGCGACTTCTGGCGCGGTGCCGGCGTCGATCGCACGCGGCTTGCGCAGGCGCTGCCGCAACTGCCCGACACCGCCGATGAGTTGAACGCGGTGGCCAGGGATGTCGGGGCTGCCGAGGCCGATATTCATCTCGGCCGCGACGCCAGCGAGACGACGCTCAAGCGTGCAGCGCTTGCTCAATACGGCATCATCTACTTTGCCACCCACGGCCTGGTTGCCGGCGACATCAAGGGACTGGGTGAGCCCTCGCTCGCGCTCTCCATTCCCGATCAGCCCACTGAGCTCGACGACGGTCTGCTCACCGCAAGTGAAGTCGCTCAGCTCAAGCTCAACGCGGATTGGGTTGTGCTGTCGGCCTGCAACACCATCGCGGGCGACAAGCCCGGCGCCGAGGCCCTGTCGGGACTGGCGCGCTCGTTCTTCTACGCCGGTGCGCGCGCACTCCTGGTCTCGCATTGGGCCGTGGATTCGGAAGCTGCCACACGTCTGACCACGATGACTTTCGAGCTGCTCAAAAACGAACCAAAAATCGGCCGTGCCGAAGCCTTGCGCCGCGCAATGTTAACCTATGTTGACGACACCTCGTCACCGCGCAACGCCTATCCTGCGATGTGGGGGCCCTTCGCGCTCATCGGCGAAGGCGCGGTACGATAGGGTGGACTGCGGTTGTCCTTCAGTTGTCTTCGACATTGTGCGTCGCAATAACCTCAGGAAACGCCGAAACGCCGATTTGGTTGCGCGATCATTGCCGATTTTTTGATGCGCCTGCTCAGAGCTGACATGCGCGACGTTTGGCGCGGTCCTTGAATAAACCAAATCCTAAGGGATCAGCTTGGCAACGCCAGCGTTCATCAGTATTAGGTCGTTCCAACCGAGGCCGGACGGCCTGTAATCACGGTGACCGCGGCGGCGCCAAGCATGATCGCGCTGAGTGGGTTCTAGGAGGATTTTTCGTGCAAGAGACGGGCGTGCGCAACGGTGCCTTCGGCGCCGACAAATTCGGCTTAAAGAATCTCAAGCAGGTTCACTGGAACCTCGGTGCGCCGCAACTCTATCAATACTCGCTCTCCGCGGGCGAGGCGGTGCTGTCGGCCGATGGCGCGCTCTGCGCCGACACCGGCGAGTTCACCGGCCGCAGCCCCAAGGACAAGTTCACGGTGCGTGACGCCACCACCGACAAGAAGATGTGGTGGGCCGGCAACCAGTCGATCACCGCAGAACAATTCGAGACGCTCTACCAGGACTTCCTCAAGCACGCCGAAGGCAAGTCGCTGTTCGCGCAGGACCTCTACGGCGGCGCCGATCCGGCTTATCGCATCAAGACCCGCGTCTTCACCGAGCTCGCCTGGCACTCGCTGTTCATCCGCACGCTGCTGATCCGCCCCGAGGCGGTCGAGCTCTCGGCGTTCGTGCCCGAGCTCACCATCATCGACATGCCGAGCTTCCGCGCCGATCCGAAGCGCCATGGCTGCAAGTCGGAGAACGTCGTCGCGATCGATTTCGCCCGCAAGATCGTGCTGATCGCCGGCTCCTACTACGCCGGCGAGATGAAGAAGTCGGTCTTCACCACGCTGAACTACTATCTGCCCGAGCGCGGCGTGATGCCGATGCATTGCTCGGCCAATGTCGGCGCCAAGGGTGATGCCGCGATCTTCTTCGGCCTGTCCGGCACCGGCAAGACCACGCTGTCAGCCGATCCGAACCGCACGCTGATCGGCGATGACGAGCACGGCTGGGGCCCGAACGGCGTCTTTAACTTCGAAGGCGGCTGCTACGCCAAGTGCATCAAGCTGTCGCAGGAAGCCGAGCCCGAGATCTATGCCGCCTCGACCCGCTTCGGCGCGGTGCTCGAGAATTGCGTGCTCGACGAAGACACCCGCGTGGTCGATTTCGACGACGGCTCCAAGACCGAGAACACGCGCTCGGCCTATCCGCTCGAATTCATCCCGAACGCCTCCCGCACCGGCCGCGCCCCGCAGCCGAAGAACGTGGTGATGCTCGCCGCCGACGCCTTTGGCGTGCTGCCGCCGATCGCCAAGCTCTCGCCGGCGCAGGCGATGTATCACTTCCTGTCGGGCTACACCGCCAAGGTCGCGGGCACCGAGCGCGGTCTCGGCAATGAGCCGCAGCCGGAATTCTCGACCTGCTTCGGTTCGCCCTTCCTGCCGCTCGATCCCTCGGTCTACGGCAACATGCTGCGCGACCTGATCGCCCAGCACAATGTCGACTGCTGGTTGGTCAACACCGGCTGGACCGGCGGCAAGTACGGCACCGGCTCGCGCATGCCGATCAAGGTGACGCGCGCGCTGCTGACCGCTGCGCTCGACGGCTCGCTTCGCAACGTCGAATTCCGCACCGACAAATATTTCGGCTTCGCGGTCCCGACCGCGCTGCCGGGCGTGCCGAGCGAGATCCTCAACCCGGTCAACACCTGGAAGGACAAGGACGAGTTCGACAAGACCGCCCGCGCGCTCGTCGGCATGTTCCAGAAGAACTTTGCTAAGTTCGAAGCCCAGGTCGACGCCGAGGTCCGCGCCGCTGCACCGGACGTGAAGCTCGCGGCGGAGTAAGCTTGCGTCGTTTGAAATTCGAAAGGGCGGCCGTGAGGCCGCCCTTTTGCTTTTCGAGATGTCTCTCCACCGTCATTGCGAGCGCAGCGAAGCAATCCAGAATCCCTCTGCGGAAACAGTCTGGATTGCTTCGCTGCGCTCGCAATGACGAACTTGCGGAAGCAGCTACACCTTGAAATAGGCGATCTGCGTGCTCGTCGCGAGCAGTCTTCCGTTCGGCGACCACAGCTCGGCGTTCTGGTCGGCGTAGCTCTTGTGCATGATCTTCGAATCGGCGGTCGCCAGCACGCGGGTGATGTCCTCGGCCGCGAGCTCTTCGCTGTCGGTGTGGAAATACGTCGTCAGCGACACCGTGCCGAACGGCACCAGCTCGCGCCGTGCGTGGAAGATGCGGCCGAAGAAAGCGTCCGACATCGACATCAGCGACGGCATGTCGAGCTTGCGCGGCTCGCGATCGCTGATCCAGAGCTTTGAGTAAGTGCTGGCGAGCTCGGGCTTGGGCGGGCCGATCCGCATCTCGCCCTCGACGAAGCGGAATTCGTACTGGTTGGCCCAGGACGCCGCGATCTTCGGGAACGGCATCGTCTCTTCGAACGGCTTTGCATCGGGACATTGCGCCACCCTGTGCTCCCAGGACGACCGGCGTTCGGCGAATACGGCGGTGGCGAGCGTTGCGACCTCGCCGCCGCCTTGCGACAGTTCGACGCTCCAGTGCTGGCTGGAGCGATTGGCCTTCACCAGCCGCACGTCCAGATCGAACGGTCCCTTCGCGATCGGCGCGCAATAATTGACGGTGAGTGCCAGCGGATCGCCGGCACGTTCCGGATGCTCGATCAGCGCACGCAGGATAGTCGCGGCCGTGACGCCGCCGAACGGGCCGACAAACGCCCAATAGTCGTCGCTGGTGTGCCCCTGCCAGCTGGAGTCACCGGCGGTGACGCCGGTGGCGTCGTCGAAAGGGTGCGGGAGCTTGGCGTGCATTATTCGATCCGGCGTTCAATGACGGACGTCATATCACGTTCGCCGCCGGCTTGTGCAATTACCTCGTGAGTAACCGATTTCACGTCGCGGAAATTCAGCCCGCGACGTCGCGCAAGGTCGGCAGGAGCGGCGTGGTCGGATTGACCGGCACGTTCCAGATCTCCTCGGCATATTCGCGAATGGTGCGGTCGGAGGAGAACCACGCCATGCGCGCGACGTTGAGGATCGAGGCGCGGGTCCAGGCCGGCGCCACCTGCCAGCGCGCATCGACGCTGCGCTGCGCCTCGTAATAGGAATCGAAATCGGCGCTGACCATGTAGTGGTCGAGATAGCGGAGCGCGTGCGCGATCGATTCGAAGCGGCCGGGATCGCCGGGCGAGAATTCGCCGGCGCCGATCGCGTTGATGGCGCGCTGGAGCTTCGGCGAATTGCGGATCACGTCGGAGGCGTCCAGCCCCTGCTTGCGCCGGATCATCACATCGCCGGCTTCCATGCCGAAGATCGCGATGTTCTCCGCGCCGACATGGTCGCGGATCTCGATGTTGGCGCCGTCGAGCGTGCCGATCGTGAGGGCGCCGTTCAGCGACAGTTTCATGTTGCCGGTGCCGGAGGCTTCCATGCCGGCCGTCGAGATCTGCTCGGACAGGTCGGCGGCGGGAATGATCACCTCGGCGAGGCTGACATTGTAGTCGGGCAGGAAGACGACCTTGAGCTTGCCGCCGATCGCGGGATCGTTGTTGACGACTTCCGCGACGTCGTTGATCAGCTTGATGATCAACTTGGCGTAGCGGTAGCTCGCCGCCGCCTTGCCCGCGAAGATCTTCACCCGCGGCACCCAGTTGCCGTTGGGGTCGTCCTTGATCGCCTGGTACAGCGCCACGGTCTCGATGACGTTGAGAAGCTGGCGCTTGTATTCGTGGATGCGCTTGATCTGCACGTCGAACAGCGCGCTCGGATCGACCTTGATGCCGAGCCGCTCGCCGATCAGGCGCGCCAGCGCCGTCTTGTTGTGAAGCTTGACTGCGCGGAACCTCTTCTGGAATTCGACGTCGCTGGCGCGGGCCTCGATCAGGCTGAGCTGCGTCGGATCATCGAGCACGGCATCGCCGCAGGTCTCGCGCAACAGATCTGTCAGTTTGGGGTTCGCCAGCATCAGCCAGCGGCGGAAGGTGATGCCGTTGGTCTTGTTGGTGATGCGGCCGGGGTAGAGATGGTTGAGGTCATGGAACACGGTCTCGCGCATCAGGTCCGAATGCATCGCCGAGACGCCGTTGATGCGGTGCGAGCCGACGAAGGCGAGCTGGCCCATGCGCACGCGCCGGCCACTCCGCTCGTCGATCAGCGAGACCGAGGCACGGAAGTCGATGTCGCCGGGGGCGCGCGCCTCTGCGAGCGCGAGGTGCTGTACGTTGATGCGGTAGATGATCTCGAGATGCCGCGGCAACAACCGTTCGAACAGCTCGACCGGCCAGGTCTCCAACGCCTCGGGCAGCAGCGTGTGGTTGGTGTAGGACAGCGTGGCGACCGTGATCTTCCAGGCCTCGTCCCAGCGGAAATTGTGATCGTCGATCAGGATCCGCATCAGCTCGGTGACGGCCAGGCTCGGATGGGTGTCGTTGAGCTGCACCGCGACCTTGCTCGACAGGCTGCGGAGCTGGCCATCCGACGCAAGGTGCCGCTTGATCAGGTCCTGCAGCGAAGCCGAGACGAAGAAATATTCCTGGCGCAGGCGCAACTCGCGGCCCGCCGGGCTCTCGTCGTTCGGGTAGAGGAATTTACAAATGGCTTCCGCGCGCGACTGCTCGGCGCTGGCGCTGACATAGTCGCCGGTGTTGAATGCGTCGAGCTTCAACGGATCGGGCGAGCGTGCCGACCACAGCCGCAGCGCGTTGACGTGCTGGCCGCGCCAGCCGACGATCGGCGTGTCATAGGCCATCGCCTGCACGGTCTCGGACGGATGCCAGATCGCGCGATCGCGGCCCTTGTCTTCGACATGCTCGACACCGCCGCCGAAGCGAATGTCGTAGATCACTTCGGGCCGCTGCAATTCCCAGGGGTTGCCGAAGCCGAGCCATTCGTCCGGATATTCCTGCTGCCAGCCCTGATTGATGATCTGACGGAACAGGCCGTAATCATAACGGATGCCGTAGCCGATCGCGGGGATCGACAGCGTCGCCATGCTTTCCATGAAGCAGGCGGCGAGCCGTCCGAGGCCGCCATTGCCGAGCGCCGCGTCCGGCTCGCATTTGCGCAGCTCCGGCAAGGAGACGCCGAGATCGCCGAGCGCGACTTCGAAGATCTTCAATAGCCCCATATTGTTCAGCGCGTCGCTGAAGAGGCGGCCAATCAGGAATTCGAGCGAGAGATAGTAGACGCGCTTGCGCCCCGCATCGTAGCTGTGTTTCTCGGCCGTGAGCCAGCGATGCACGATGCGGTCGCGCAGCGCCAGCGCCGCGGCCTGGTACCAGTCGTGCTTGGTCGCCATGCCCGCATCCTTGCCGATGGCAAGGCGCAGCTTCGCCAGGATCGCGCCCTTGATCTCAGCCAGCGCGAGTTCGTCGATGGGCTGGTTGGGGGCGGGGAAATTGGGCTGGAACGATGAATCTTGCAAAGTCGTCACTTCCTGGTCGCGAGAACACTACTGACCCTACGCATCTTGCCTCTGTACCGGAACCATTGCTGGTGCGACCGTGCACTGCGTTGGCGTAAAATTATGCAAGGAACGGGCCGATTTGGGAACCCGGACGCATACGGGGAAACGTGGATTTGGTGCTAGAATGGCGGCCAATTCAGCCATCAGTGTGGAGGAGGCGCCCCATGAACTCTCCGATGAAAGCTCTGATGAGACGGCTGATCGAAATCGCCGCCGCCACCTTCCTCGTCGTCTGCACCACCGCGTCCAGCGCCGCCTTCGCCGCCGGCAAGACGGGCCGCAGCGCCGACGGCCTGAGCTGCGCGGTCTCGCTCCCGCAAAACGCCACGCCCGCCGCCCGCTGCGCCGCCATCAAGCGCCAATGCGGCGGCAAGTTTTATGCGAGCGCGTGCGGGGATAGGTTGATGTCGGCGATGTGAGGCTGGTCGCGCGCTACAAAAACGGTGTCGTCCCGGCGAAGGCCGGGACCCACAACCACCGCTGTCAGAGAAGATGAGACAGGTCGCGCCAATCCGGATTTTCCTGTTCGATCAGGCGAATCTTCCAGTCGCGGTGCCATTCCTTCAGCGCTTTCTCACGTGCGATTGCTTCGGATGGAATTGCGTATGTCTCGACATAGACGAGCCGCGTCAGGCCGTACTTGCTGACGAACTTCGAACCGCGTCCCGAACGATGTAGTGACAATCGATTGCCCAGGTCGTTGCAGATGCCGATATATAGCGTGCCGTAACGTCGGCTCGCGAGAATGTAGACGTAGTACACGGCTGGTGCATTCATCGCTGGGCACCGATTCTGAAAACGTCTGGCAACGGTGGTTATGGGGCCCGGCCTTCGCCGGACGACAACGGCAAGCCTCGGAACAAATTAAGAACACTTTAGCAAGTCTTTGATATATCATTGTGATTCGGCGCGTTGCCGGCACAATATCTAGCGTCTGACAGACTTCGCGAGGACTACATGTCCACCATTGCCTTCGATCAATTTGCCCTCACCAGGATCGCCGATTTCGCGCGCTCGCTGTCGCGGCTGCATCAGGCGGCGCGGCGCTACGCGGTCGACGACGACCAGTTCGACCGCGAGTTCAACGCGGTGTGCCAGTCGATCTGGGGCTACACCATCGACGATGTCAGCGACGATCTGTTCTCGGCCGAGGACCATCTGTTCTTGGATACGCTGGACGAAGCGCATGCGCGCATCTTCGCCGCCGAGCAGGGGTATGACCTCGTCGACGATCAGGGCATGCTCACTGATTGGTGGGGTTTTTGCTGGATGATCCTGGCCGAGAAGCGCGGCCTGCTCACGGCAGACAACCGCGCCGCCGCGCGCGCGGCAATCGAGGAGAAATATCTGGCGGCGCCGAATGTGATCGGCGTGATCATCGGACGGTGACGGTCTCGTGCCCCGGACGCAGCGCAGCGCTTCTGAGAGCTACTCCAGCCCCGCCCGCTTCGCCGGCTTCTGCGTTTTCGGCACCGTCACGTCGGGCAGTGTCTCGCGCACGATCTCCGCGGCGGGGCTATCCGCCGCCACCGTCTCGGCGCGCACCGGCGCCACCTTCATCTCGCCGAGCCGCGCGCGAACCTGCGCGGTGAGACCGGGATAGGAGGCGACCGGGGTGAAGTCCGCGGCCTGGTCGTTGCCGACGCGGATGCCGGTATAGGCGACGAGGCCGTCGCTGGTGGCGATCACGTCGCCGGGTTTCAGCGACGAGTCCAGCGCCAGATCGACCGGAGCGAGGCCGACCGGCTCGCGGCCGTTGCAGGTGCAGTCGGTGCGCAGCGCCTTGCGATAGGCGAACGCGTTCTCGCTATCGGCGTAGCGCTCGCCGGTCTGCGACGCCGCGCCGTCGATCGAGGAGCCGAAATAGATCTTGGTCGCGCTTGCAGGACAGAAGGCCTGACACATCTGCGCGGGCGAGGTGAGGCCGCGCATCAGCGGAAAATATTTGCCGTCGCAGCTGCGCACGCAGAACGCCGGTCCCGAGCCGCCGGCCGCGGCCGCACGTGTCGGCGGCACGTATGGCGGGCTTGCGGCATTCTGCTGGCCGGTGAAGGGATCGGCGTAGGAGGTCGCCTGTTGCGGCACCTCACGCTGCGGCCGCTGCTGCTGCATTCCGCCGAAGAAGAAGTCGAAGAGGCCTTCGGCCGAAACCGGGGCCGGAGCCGCAAGCAGCGGTGCTGCCAATGTGGCGGCTGCGAGTATCGCGCGACGCCACCGGCGCGCATGGGACATGACTGTACGCAAACGCTTACTCCACCCGACGCTACCCAACCGGCCGGGACCCTCAGGTCTCAGCACATGATTCACCATAAGGCGGGATGGTAAATGAGCGGTTGAGGGGCAGCGGTGTCGCCGGACGAGGTGGACCTCGTCATGGCCGGGCTTGTCCCGGCCATCCACGATCTCTGGTGCGGCAAAGACGTGGATGCCCGGGTCAAGCCCGGGCACGACGGCGGAGAAAGTTTAGCCCCTCAAGCCTTCAAAAACTCCGACGCCTTGTACAGCGAGCGGAATGGCAGGTTGGCCGCGCCAAAGGTGTCGTCGGCGCCTTCCTCGCGGTCGACCATGGTCAGCACCAGCACCACTTCGGCGCCGGTCTCGCGTACCGCTTCCACCGCCTTCATCGCCGATCCGCCGGTGGTGGTGACATCCTCGACGATCACGACGCGCTTGCCCTCCAGCGTTTCGCCCTTGGGCAGCCCCTCGATCGCGAGCTTCGCGCCATGCTCCTTCGGCTTCTTGCGCACGAAGAAGGCCGCGATGGGATGGCCCTTGATCCAGGAGATCTGCGCCAGCGCGCCGGCCAGCGGCACCGCGCCCATCTCGAGCCCGCCGATGAAATCGAGCTGGTCGTCCTTCAGCGCCTCATAGGTCAGCTCGGCGAGTAGCGTCGCACCTTCCGGGTCGAGCATGGTCGGCTTGAGGTTGAAGTAGAAGTCGCTCTTGCGACCCGACGCGAGCGTCACCTCGCCGCGGCCGAAAGAGCGCCGGCGGATGATCTCGAACAGGCGGGCGCGGGAGGCTGATTTAGACACGGCGGGCCCTCGGGAGCGTTTTTGGAGGTGGCGGAATTTATCCGCGACGGCCCCGACATTCCAGAGGGGGCTTCCCCCGTCAACAGGGATCGGCCATCCCGGCCCGTCGGTTGTGGGGGTGCAACGTTCTGGAGTAGGTGGATGCCGGATATCCCCGGGGAAGGACACGCGACAAATGACCATCGAGCTGCACACCTGGAACACGCCGAACGGCCGCAAGATCTCGGTCGCGCTGGAGGAAATGGGGCTGCCCTACAAGGTGATCCCGGTGAATATCAGCAAGGGCGAGCAGATGGCGCCGGAGTTCCTGAAGCTCTCGCCCAACAACAAGATCCCCGCGATCCTCGATCCCGATGGCCCGGACGGCAAACCGGTCAGCATCTTCGAGTCGGGTGCGATCCTGCTGTATCTCGGCGAAAAGACCGGCAAATTCCTGCCGAAATCGCTTTCGGGCCGCATCCCCGTCTATGAATGGCTGATGTGGCAGATGGGCGGCTTCGGGCCGATGCCGGGCCAGGTGCACCATTTCATCGCGCTCGAGAACGAGCAGGACCGCGCCTACGGCCTCAAGCGCTACATGGCGGAGACGCGACGGCTCTACGGCGTCCTCGACCGCCGGCTGGAGGCCCGCGATTTCGTCGCCGGCGAGCTATCGGTTGCCGATTTTGCTATCCTGGGCTGGGCTTGGCGTCACCCTCGCCACAAGGTTGACCTGGCCGACTTCCCCCACGTCAAGCGCTGGTACGAGGCCCTGATGGCCCGTCCGCCGGTGAAGCGGGGCATGGAGGCGAAGCTGGATTGAGGGTGGCTCTTCTCCCTCTCCCCGTTCTTACGGGGAGAGGTGAAAATCACACCTTCCGCGCCTCGACCGCCATCCGCACCGCAAGCCCGGCCAGCACCGTGCCCATCAGCCAGCGCTGGACCAGCATCCAGCTTGGCCGGTTTGCGAGAAACAGCGCGATCGATCCTGCCGCGAGCGCGATCATGGCATTCACGCTGACGCTGATCGCGATCTGGATCGCGCCGAGCACCACCGACTGCGTCAGCACGCTGCCGGCGGTGGGATCGATGAACTGCGGCAGC
This sequence comes from Bradyrhizobium sp. 4, assembly GCF_023100905.1. NCBI lineage: Bacteria > Pseudomonadati > Pseudomonadota > Alphaproteobacteria > Hyphomicrobiales > Nitrobacteraceae > Bradyrhizobium > Bradyrhizobium sp. 4. The sequence continues at coordinate 7,221,149 of NZ_CP064686.1, read as the reverse complement.
AGCGCGAGGTAGAGCATCGCGATCTTCGGGTTGAGCAGATTGGTGACGAACCCCATTGCGAACAGTTTGCGCGGGCTGTCGATCGCAAGCTGCTTGACCTGGAATGGCGAGCGACCGCCCGGCTTTACCGCCTGCCAGGCCAGCCACAGCAAATAACCGGCGCCGGCGAAGCGCAACGCGTCATAGGCAAAGGGAACGGCGAGCAGCAGCGCCGTGATGCCGAACGCCGCGCACAGCATGTAGAACACGAATCCGAGCGCCACGCCGCCGAGCGAGACGATGCCCGCGGCCGGCCCTTGCGTGATCGAACGCGAGATCAGGTAGATCATGTTCGGCCCGGGGGTGAGCACGAGGCCGAGGCAGACGAGAGCGAAGCCGAGCAGGGCGGAGGCGTGGGGCATGGCTGAACCGGTGCGGGAGACGGCACGATTTTAATGTGCGGGCGATCGCGCCGCCATCGCGCAATTGCTCGGAGGACAATTCAGCTTGTGCGTGTCCCTCCAGCGTCGTCCCGGCCTAGTGCGCAATTGCGCACGGGGGGCCGGGACGACACTGTAAGTTTGGAAGGAGCGAAGCGAAGACGTAGCTTCAATGCGCCTCGTCCCAATTGTTGGCTGCGCGTGCATCGACATGTAGCGGCACCGAGAGCAGCACGGCCGGGAACGGCGCGTCCTGCATCACGTGCTGCACGACGGGAAGCGTGGCCTCGACCTCCGCGTCCGGCACCTCGAAGATCAGTTCGTCGTGCACCTGGAGCAGCATCTGCGCCGAAAGCTTCTTCTCGGCGAGTGCAGCCTCCATCCGCGTCATGGCGCGGCGGATGATGTCGGCGGCGGTGCCCTGGAGCCGGGCGTTGATCGCGGCGCGCTCGTTGAAGGCGCGCACCGAGGCGTTCGAAGCCTTGATGTCGGGATAGTACATCTTCCGTCCGAACAGCGTGGTGACGTAGCCGTGGTTCCGGCAGAAGTCGCGCGTCTCGTCCATGTAGGCGCGGATGCCGGGGAAGCGCTCGAAGTATTTCTTGATGTAGGCGGAGGCCTCTTCGCGCGCGATGCCGAGCTGGTTGGCGAGACCGAATGCCGAAATGCCGTAGATGATGCCGAAATTGATCGCCTTGGCGCGGCGCCTGATTTCGCTCGGCATGCCCTTGATCGGCACGCCGAACATTTCCGACGCCGTCATGGCGTGAATGTCGAGACCGTCGCGGAACGCCTGCTGCAGCACGGGAATGTCGGCGATCTCGGCGAGCAGCCGCAGCTCGATCTGCGAATAGTCGGCGGAGACCAATTTGTGCCCCGGCGTTGCGATGAAGGCGCGGCGGATTTTTCGGCCGTCCTCGGTGCGCACCGGAATGTTCTGCAGATTTGGCTCGTTCGACGACAGCCGGCCGGTCGTGGTCGCGGCCAGCGCGTAGGTCGTGTGGACGCGGTGGGTCTGGGCATTCACGTAGGTCGGCAGCGCGTCGGTGTAGGTCGATTTCAGTTTGGAGACCTGGCGCCACTCCAGGATCTTCTTCGGGAGGTCGTGGCCCTGCTCGGCGAGCTCGTCGAGCACCTGAGCGGTGGTCGACCACGCGCCGGTCTTGGTCTTGGTGCCGCCGGACAGTCCCATCTTGCCGAACAGGATGTCGCCGATCTGCTTCGGGCTGCCGACATTGACCGGCTCGCCCGCGATCTGCTGGATCTCGGCTTCGACGCGGGCCGCGGTCTGAGCGAAGTCGCCGGAGAGACGCGACAGCACCTGGCGGTCGATCGAAATGCCGCGCCGCTCCATGCGCGCGAGCACCGATACCAGGGGCCGTTCCAGCGTCTCGTAGACCGTGGTCATGTGCTCGGCGACAAGGCGCGGCTTCAGCACGCGCCAGACGCGCAAGGTGATGTCGGCGCCTTCCGCCGACAGCGCCGCGGCCTTGTCGATCGGCACCTGGTCGAACGTGATCTTGCCCTTGCCGCTGCCGAGCAGCTCGTTCTCCTTGAGCATGGCGTGACCGAACCAGCGCTCGGACAGCTGCTCCAGCGCATGCGAGCCGCGGCCGGCGTCGAGCACGTAGGAGATCAGCTGGGCATCATCGGTGTTGCGCAATGTGATGCCGTGCTGCGCCAGCATCACCGCGGTGAATTTGACGTCGAAGCCGATCTTGAGAATGCCTGGTGATTCCAGTACCGGCCGCAGCGCCTCGATCGCATCACTGTGCCTGACCTGATCGGGCGCGAGGCCTGCGTCGAACAGGCCGGCGCCGCCGCCGGACTGCTTATGCGCCAGCGGCACGTAGCAGGCTTCGTTCGGCGCCAGCGCCAGCGCGATACCGCAGAGATCGGCCTGCATCGGGTCGATCGAGTTTGCCCGGATCTCGACCGCGACATGGCCGGCATCATGGATGCGCGCGATGAACGCGTTCAGTTCCGCCAGCGTCTTGACGGCCTGGTACTTGCTGCGGTCGACCGGAAGCTTGCGCAAAGCCTCTTCGCGCGCGGCGGCGAGAGAGATCGGCGCGCCCTTCGGGCTCGCGGCCTTGTCCTCCTTGGTCGCCGATGCATTGCGCTGGCCCACTGGCGCTTGCGCCGGCGCGCCGGCTCCCGGGGCTGGCACGACGTCCGAAGGCGGCAGCGGCGAGAAGACGCTGGCGCCGCTGGAATAGCCCGGATCGGCATCGACGTTGGCCGGATCGATCTGCGAGAACTCGGCGACGCGGCGCGTCAGCGTGGAAAATTCCATCGCCTTCAGGAACGCGATCAGCTTGCGCGCATCGGGTTCGTGGACGGCGAGATCGTCCAGCGGGACGTCGAGGTCGACCTTGTCGTCGAGCAATACGAGCTGCCGCGAGATGCGCGCCTTCTCGGCGTTCTCGATCAGCGCCTCGCGCCGCTTCGGCTGTTTGATTTCGGTGGCGCGGAACAGCAATTGCTCGAGATCGCCATATTCGACGATCAGCTGCGCCGCGGTCTTGATGCCGATGCCGGGTACGCCAGGAACGTTGTCGGTGGAATCGCCGGCCAGGGCCTGCACTTCCACCACCTTCTCCGGCGGCACGCCAAACTTCTCGATCACCTCGGGGATGCCGATGCGGCGGTCCTTCATGGTGTCGTACATGGTGACGCAATCGGTGACGAGCTGCATCAGGTCCTTGTCGGAGGACACGATCGTCGCGCTCGCGCCGCGCTCGCAGGCTTGCCGCACATAGGTCGCAATCAGATCGTCGGCCTCGAAGCCGACCTGTTCCAGGCAAGGTAGGTCGAAGGCGCGTACCGCTTCGCGGATCAGCGCGAATTGCGGGATCAAATCGTCCGGGGCCGGCTGCCGGTGTGCCTTGTACTCAGGATAGATCTTGTTGCGGAAGGTGATTTCCGACTTGTCGAAGATGATCGCCAGATGCGTCGGCCGGTTGTCCTCCGCCATCTCGCGCAAAAGCTTCCACAGCATGTTGCAGAAGCCGAGCACGGCATTGACCTGCAAGCCGTCGGACTTGCGGTTCATCGGCGGCAGCGCATGGTAGGCGCGGAAGATGTAGCCGGAACCGTCGACCAGGAAGACATGGTCGCCCTTGCCGGCCGCCTTCGCGGCGACGGGCTTGGCAGCAGCTGTCGCGGCAGCGGGCTTGGTTTCGGCGGCCTTGGGCGCGGCAGCCTTGGTGTCAGCTTGGGCGGTGGTCTTCGGGGAGCTCTTGGGCATGGCCGCAATGTATGAATTTTTGCGGGATTTGACAGCCTCGGGAGGTGGATTTTTGGCTTGCTGGAGCCGCTATCCCCACTGTCATTTCCCGCATCCCCCGCTGTCCTTCCCCGCGAAGGCGGGGAATCCAGTACGCAAGGGCTTATCCGTATGCGACTGCTGCCTCTGGAATCCTGGATCCCCGCCTTCGCGGGGATGACAGCAGAGTATCACTCCGCCGCCTGCAACCGCGGCCCTGTTTTCTTCGGTGCGATCCAGAACGCATCAGGTCGCTCGAACAGGAAACTGCCGCCAAGGCGCAATGCGATTTGCCAGATCGCGAGTGAGCCGATCACGCCGACGATGGTCACGATCAACGACACCGCGCCGATGTCGGGAATGATGCCCGTGCGCAAGAGCAGCGTTCGTGTCGCCGCCATCGGCAGGAAGAAGGCGAGATAGATCACGATCGAATGCTCGCCGCAGAAGCGGAAGACGTTCAGCCATTGCACGCGCGCGAGCAGCGTGCCCATCGTGATGATGGCGCAGGCGCCGGCGAAGCCGAGCGCGAGCGATACGATTTTCCATTCGCTGGCCCCGAGCGCAACGAGGCCGGCATTGGCCAGCGCCCATGTCGCGAGCGCTGTCAGCGCCCATGCGGGATGATTGCGCGCGCGGTCCGACAGCGCGAACACGTAGGGCGCGAACAGATAGCCTGAATAGAAATAGATGAAGCGCGCGCAGAACTCGTCGATCGCAGTCCAGCCCGTTGCGACACGAGCCGTCTCCAGTGCGGCCGCGATCAGCCAGATCGCGAGCGGCGGGATGCGCCGTGTCAATTTTGTGATGACGAAGAAGATCGGCAGAAGGTAGATGAACCACAGCGTGCCGAACGGCTCGACGAAGGATTCCAGATAGAGCAAGCCGGCGTCGCGCCAGCTCGTTTCCGCCGCGAATGCGGGGGCCTTGAAGCCGAACTGGATTGTCACCCAGACGACATACAAATAGGCGAAATGCACCACCTTGCGGTCGAGATAGGTTCGCCAATCCCGGTCGATCACCAGTGGCAGGAACAGGCCCGAAATCAGGAAGAAATCCGGCATCCGGAACGGTTTTGCGAAGGCCACCAAAACATGCATGAAGCCGGTCTCACCGGCGGCGAGCTCGACCCCCAGCACCGAATGCATCATCACGACCATGACGATGCAGATGCCCTTGGCGTAATCGATCCAATCGACACGCGCAGCAGCCGGGGCCTTGAGTCCCCCGCTCGCGGCGATTGTGCCTGATGGTGCCATGGTGTCTCTTTTCGAGGCGTGTTCCGCCAGGATCTGTGTGAACGCGGAGCAGTTTGGCGCCTTGCGGCTTACGATTTCTTAACCGGTACAATTGCCGTGCCGTTTTTTGCACGCGGGCTGTTCCCTCACCACGGGAAAATGCTAAACCGCCTTGGAATTGCGGTTTCGTTAACCAAGCCAAACAGGGTTTTTCATGCGCATTGCTATGATCGGCACGGGCTATGTGGGACTGGTGTCCGGGGCCTGCTTTGCGGATTTCGGTCACGACGTCATCTGCGTCGACAAGGACGAGAAGAAGATCGCTGCCCTTCATCGCGGCGAGATCCCGATCTACGAGCCCGGGCTCGACGAGCTCGTTGCGACCAACGTCAAGGCCAAGCGACTGGAGTTCACCACCGATTTGTCCAAGCCGGTCGCGGATGCCGATGCCGTCTTCATCGCGGTCGGCACGCCGTCGCGCCGCGGTGACGGTCACGCCGATCTGTCCTATGTCTATGCCGCCGCGAAAGAGATCGCGCAGTCGCTGTCCGGCTTCACCGTCGTGGTGACCAAGTCGACCGTTCCGGTCGGCACCGGCGACGAGGTCGAGCGCATCATCCGCGAGACCAATCCCAAGGCGGACGTCGTCGTCGCCTCGAACCCCGAATTCCTGCGCGAAGGCGCGGCGATCCGCGACTTCAAATTTCCCGACCGCATCGTCGTCGGCACCGCCGACGAGCGCGGCCGCAAGGTGATGAGCGACATCTATCGGCCGCTGTCGCTGAACCAGGCGCCGTTGATGTTCACGGAACGCCGCACCGCCGAGATGATCAAATACGCGGCGAATGCGTTCCTCGCAACCAAGATCACCTTCATCAACGAGATCGCGGACCTCTCCGAAAAGGCCGGCGCCAACGTGCAGGAGGTCGCCCGCGGCATTGGCCTGGACAACCGCATCGGTACCAAGTTCCTGCATGCCGGTCCCGGCTTCGGCGGCTCGTGCTTCCCGAAGGACACCAAGGCGCTGATCAAGATCGCACAGGACTACGATGTGAGCCTTCGCATTGTCGAATCCGTGCTGGCGGTCAACGAGAACCGCAAGCGGGCGATGGCGCGAAAAGTCAGCCAGGCGCTCGGCGGCTCGCTGCGCGGCAAGACCATCGCGGTGCTCGGCCTCACCTTCAAGCCGGATACCGACGACATGCGCGACGCGCCGTCGATCCCGTTGATCACCGGCCTGATCGACATGGGTGCGAAGGTGAAGGCCTTCGATCCCGTCGGCATGGAGCAGGCGAAGAGTGAGCTGCCCAGCATCACCTATTGCGAGGATGCCTATTCCTGCGCGGAAGGCGCCGATGCGATCGTGATCGTCACCGAGTGGGTGCAGTTCCGGGCGCTCGATCTCGATCGGCTGAAGGCGACCATGGCGCAGCCCGTCATCGTCGACCTCCGCAACATCTACCGCCCCGAAGAAATGGCCGCGGCTGGCTTCGTATATGAGAGCATTGGACGACCGCCGGTGCAGGGCTGATAGCGGCAAATGATTGTCATACCCCGCGAAGGCGGGGTATCCAGTAATCCGCAATCTTCGTAATAACCGGGATTCGAGTTTACTGGATCACCCGCATGCGCGGGTGATGACGGAAGCGAGCTTTGCCCCGCAGTTTCGACACGCCCCTCCCGATCGATGCCGTGCTCGACGAGCTCTCGCGCACGCTGGAGGCGCATCATGCCGCCGTGCTGGTGGCGCCGCCGGGCGCCGGCAAGACCACGCGCGTGCCGCTGGCGCTGCTCGATGCCCCTTGGGTCAAAGGCAAGAAGATCATCGTGCTGGAGCCGCGGCGCATCGCGGCGCGCGCCAGCGCCGACCGCATGGCCAAATCACTGGGCGAACGCGCTGGCGAGACTGTCGGCTATCGCGTCCGCTTCGGCTCGAAGATCTCGCGCGCGACCCGCATCGAGGTGGTGACGGAGGGCATCTTCACCCGCCAGATCCTCGACGATCCCGAGCTGTCGGGCATCGCCGCCGTCCTGTTCGACGAATTCCACGAGCGTTCGCTCGATGCCGACATGGGCCTCGCGCTCGCGCGCGATGCGCAAACCGGCCTGCGCGAGGATTTGCGCATCCTCGTGATGTCGGCAACGCTCGATGGCGCCCGCGTGGCAAAATTGCTCGGCGAAGCGCCCGTCGTCGAAAGCGAGGGCCGCGCCTTTCCGGTCGAGACGCGCTATCTCGGCCGCAAGGCGGACGCGCCGATCGAGCGGCAGATGGCGGATGCGATCGCCTCGGCGCTGCGGGCCGATGCCGGCTCGGTGCTGGCGTTCCTGCCGGGCGCCGCTGAAATCCGCCGCACCCAGAATCTCCTCGGCGAACGCATACAGGATTCCAGCATTGAAATCGTGCCGCTGTTCGGGGCGCTCGACGCCGCCGTGCAGGACCGTGCCATCTCGCCGGCGCCCAGAGGCACGCGCAAGGTGGTGCTGGCGACCTCGATCGCGGAGACCTCGCTGACCATCGAGGGCGTACGCATCGTGGTCGATTCCGGTCTTGCCCGTGTGCCGCGCTACGAGCCCGACATCGGCCTGACCCGGCTCGAGACCGTGCGCGTCTCGCGCGCGGCGGCGGACCAACGCCGCGGCCGCGCCGGCCGCACCGAGCCCGGTGTCTGCTACCGGCTCTGGGACGAACCTCAGACAGCCTCGCTCGCGCCCTACACCCAGCCCGAGATCCTCAGCGCCGATCTGTCCTCGCTGGTGCTCGATCTCGCGCAATGGGGCGTCGCCGACCCTGCCGCGCTGTCGTTTCTCGACCCGCCGCCGCAGCCGGCCTGGAAGGAAGCAAAAAGCCTGCTCGCCGAGCTCAATGCGCTCGATGGCGATGGCCGCATCACCGCGGAAGGCAAGAGCCTGCGCGCGTTGGCGCTGCCGCCGCGGCTCGCGCGCATGATCGTGGATTCGCATCGTGCCGGCGAAGGCGAAGCCGCCGCCGAGATCGCCGCGATCATCACCGAGCGCGGGCTCGGCGGCGACAGCGTCGATCTCGAGCACCGGCGGGATCAGTTCCGCCGCGACCGTTCCCCGCGGGCCGCAAGCGCGCGCGACCTCGCGCGGCGCTGGGCCTCGCAGGTGGCGGCGTCAGAGAAGATGGCGACCGGCGAAGGTGATCTCTCGACCGGCCTGATGCTGGCCTACGCCTTCCCGGATCGCGTCGCGCGCAACCGCGGCAATGGCAGCTTCGTGCTCGCCAACGGTCGAGGCGCTGCCGTGGATCAGACCTCGTCGCTCGCGCGCGCGCCCTATATCGCGATCGGCGAGATGACCGGCACGGCGGCGAGCGGGCGGATTCTGCTCGCAGCGCAAATCTCGCAGGACGAGATCGAGCAGCATTTCGCCGAGCATATCGAATCCGTCGAGGAGATCTCGTTCGATCGCGGCGCGATGGCGCTGCGGGCGCGGCGTAAGCGCGCGCTGCACGCGATCACGCTCTCGGAGGCGACACTTGCCGTGTCGCCCTCGGAGGACACTGCGCGCATCTTCGCAGACGGGCTGATCGCCGCTGGCCTCGACCGGCTGCCCTGGTCGAAGTTAGCCAAACAATGGCGCGACCGCGTGATGTTCTTGCGCAAGGCCGAGGGCGACAGCTGGCCAGATCTGTCGGACGATGGGTTGATCGCGCGGCGCGACGATTGGCTGGTGCCGGCGCTCTACGACAAGATCGCGCTGAAGGATATCTCCGCCGGCGATCTCTCCGACGCGTTGATGGCGTTGTTGCCGTGGGAGATGCGCGCGCGGCTCGACCGCGAGGCGCCGACGCATTTCGAGGCGCCGACAGGCAGCGTGCTCGCGATCGACTATGAAGCCGAGCAGGGGCCGACCATCGCGGTGCGGCTCCAGGAATTGTTCGGCCTCAACACCCATCCCTCGATCGCCGCCGGCAAGGTGCCGCTGGTGCTGGAACTGCTGTCGCCGGCGCAGCGCCCGGTGCAGGTGACGCGCGATCTCCCCGGTTTTTGGCGCGGCAGCTACAGTGCAGTGCGCTCCGATTTGCGCGGCCGCTACCCGCGCCATCCCTGGCCGGAAGATCCGGCGAATGCGCTGCCGACCCGCCGGGTCAAGCCGCGCGGGACGTGAGCGTTACGAACACGCATTAACCGTCTGCTCATCCTTTTCGTCAAAATAGCACAGCTCTGGCCGCAGCGTCGCTCGCGGAGTGGCCTGCCGCGTGGTGAAATCGAGCTTCGGCTTCGAGTGGTGTGATGCGTAACATAATGATCTTCGCGGCGATCATGATCGGCCTCGGCACCTTCATGGCGCAGATGGCGGACAGGATGAGCTCCGCTTCGGCGACGTCGGTGCCGCGTACGGTAGCAGTCGCGTCCACCGCGCCGGCCGGCGGCCGCAGCCTCAACATCCCCCGCGACGGCCGCGGCCACTTCCAGACCGAGGGCCGGATCGAAGGCCAGCGCATCGGCTTCATGGTCGACACCGGCGCCTCCGTGGTTGCGCTGAACGAGACCTCGGCCGCCCGCTTCGGCCTGCGTCCCTCGCGCGGCGATTACAACGCCACCGTCTCCACCGCCAACGGCACCATCAAGGCCGCGCGCACCCGCATCGCCATGCTCGATGTCGGCGGCCTAATCGTGCGCGACGTCGATGCCATGGTGCTGCCCGACGAGGCGCTGTCCGAGAACCTGCTCGGCCTCTCCTTCCTCTCCCGCCTCAAGCGCTTCGAATATGCCAACGGCCAGATGGTGCTGGAGCAGTAAAGGTTCTCCCAAAGGCTCCAGCGAGCACATATTTCAAGAAGATCACTATTTCGGCCGCTCTCGCGGCCAGATTTCCCCGTTACCAAACTGCCGCAATTATCATCCATAAGCTGCCATTCCCGCCTTCCGCTGCGGCCCGGCATTCGCTAAGGCTGCATCAAATCTGGCTCTTTTTCACGAGACCGTCTCAATGTTCCCCAAGCCGAAATCCGTGTTGCTGCCCAACACCTATGCCTTCGAATCCGAGCCGATGGTGAAGGCGACGGGCTTTCGCGAATACGACGCGCGCTGGCTGTTCCAGAAGGAAATCAACCTGATGGGAATCCAGGCGCTCGGCATGGGGCTGGGCGCGCTGATCGCGGAGCTCGGCGTCAGCCAGGAAATCGTCACCGGTCATGATTTCCGCGGCTATTCGGCCTCAATCAAATATGCGCTGATTTCCGGCCTGATGGCAGCCGGCTGCAAGGTGCACGACATCGGGCTCGCGGTGACGCCGATGGCCTATTTCGCCCAGTTCGACCTCGACGTGCCCTGCTGCGCCATGGTTACGGCCTCGCACAACGACAATGGCTGGACCGGCGTGAAGATGGGCGCCAACCGCCCGCTGACCTTCGGCCCCGACGAGATGACGCGGTTGAAGGAGATCGTGCTGGGCGCCGAGTTCAAGAACAAGGCCGGCGGCTCCTATCAATTCCACGAGAATTATCCGGCGCGCTACATCGCCGATCTCACCAGCCGTCCGAAGCTCAAGCGCAAGCTCAAGGTCGTCGCGGCCTGCGGCAACGGCACCGCCGGCGCATTCGCGCCGCAGGTGCTGGAGGCGATCGGCTGCGAGGTAATCCCGCTCGACACCGAGCTCGACCACACCTTCCCGAAATACAACCCGAACCCCGAAGACATGGAGATGCTGCACGCGATCCGCGACGCGGTGCTGCAGCACAAGGCCGATGTGGGTCTCGGCTTCGACGGTGACGGCGATCGCTGCGGCGTGGTCGACAACACCGGCGAGGAAATCTTTGCCGACAAGGTCGGCGTGATGCTGGCGCGCGACATGTCCGCGATCCACAAGGATGCGCAGTTCATCGTCGACGTGAAGTCGACCGGCCTGTTCATCACCGATCCGGTACTGCAGAAGCAGGGTGCAAAAACCACCTACTGGAAGACCGGCCATTCCTACATGAAGCGCCGCACCCATGAGACGGGTGCGCTCGCCGGCTTCGAGAAGTCCGGCCACTTCTTCTTCAACAAGCCGTATGGACGCGGCTATGACGACGGTCTGGTCTCGGCGCTCGCGATCTGCGACATGCTCGATCGCGCCCCCGGCAAGTCGATGGCCGATCTCAAGAACGCGCTGCCGAAGACCTGGTCGTCGCCGACCATGTCGCCGCATTGCGCCGACGAGGTCAAATACGGCGTGATCGACAAGGTGGTGAAGCACTTCGAGGGCTTGCAGGCCAAGGGCGCCAAGATCGGCGGCCAGTCGATCCGCGATCTCGTCACAGTCAACGGCGTCCGCGTCACGGTCGAGGACGGCAGCTGGGGCCTGGTGCGTGCCTCCTCCAACAAGCCCGAACTCGTCGTCGTGGTCGAGAGCCCGGTCTCCGAGCAGCGCATGCACGACATGTTCGAGATGGTGAACAGCGTGCTGCGCACCCATCCCGAAGTTGGCGAGTACAATCAGAAGATCTGAGGCGCGAGGCTAGCCTCACTTGCTGTCATGCCCCGGCTTGACCGGGGCATCCAGTACGCTGTGGCTTATCCGTATCCATCGTCGTCTCTGGAATACTGGATCGCCCGGTCAAGCCGGGCGATGACAGTTTGCGTGTGGTGAGCCCTACGCCGCCACCACCGCCGGGATCGGCAGCGCGGTGACCGACTTGATCTTCTCCATCGCGAAGCGCGAGGTGACGTTCTTGAGCGGCACGGCGCTGATCAGCTTTTTGTAGAACACGTCATAGGCCTGCATGTCCGCGACGACGACGCGCAGCATGTAGTCGACGTCGCCGGCCATGCGATAGAACTCCATCACCTCGGGCATGGCGCTGACGGCTTCGGCGAACTTCTTGAGCCAGGCGTCGGAATGGTCGGAGCTCTCGACCGACACGAACACGGAGATGCCGAGCCCGATCTTGTTCTGGTCGACCAGCGCCACCCGCTTGGTGATCACGCCGTCGGCCTCCAGGCGCTGGATGCGCTTCCAGCAGGGGGTCGAGGACAGGCCGACGCGGTCGCCGATCTCGGCGACGGAGAGGGAGGCATCATCCTGCAGCACCATCAGAATCTTACGGTCGATGGCGTCGAGGCGGCGGCTGGTCTCGGGGAGCGGGACGGCGAGATCGGTCATTTGAAGAACTTTGTTCCATATCGAGGGTCGATTTCCCTGATATAGAGAAAATCTTTCTATAGCAAGTCTATAATCTCGGCGCCCGCTCAAGCGTCGCCGCCGGCGACATGTTCAAAAACTCTTCGACTTCAATACGTTGCGGAGCGGCGAGGCCACCGCCGTGGCGGGTGCATTTCAGCGCCGCGGCGGCCGCGGCGAATTGCAGCGCCTGCCGCACGCCGCCGCCTTCGGCAAGGCGAAGCGTGAAGGCGCCATGGAAGACGTCGCCGGCGCCGAGCGTATCGACGGCCTGAACCGGGAAGGCCGGCGTCTGCTCCAGTTCGCCGCTCTCGTTCAGCCAGATCGTGCCGCGCGGGCCGCGGGTCGCGGCGAGGAAGGCGGGCGTGAGCGCGGCCAGGCGCTGCAACGCCTCGCCGTCGTCGGCGATGCCGGCGGTCTCCTGCACCTGTTCGCTGGCGAACAGCAGGTGCGAGGCGGCCGTGAGCAGGCCGTCCTGCAACGACATCGCGCGATCGACGCCGACGATGACGGCAATGCCGCGCCGGCGTGCCTCAGTGCAGAGATCCGTGCAGAACGATGCGCAGCGGCTCTCGACGAGGACCGCCTGACAATCGGCGAGCAGCTTGTCGGCGTCGGGCAGCTCGACTGTCCAAAGGGCCGGATCGCGATAGATCGTGAGCGTTCGCTCGCCCGTCGCGTCAATGATGATGGCAGAGACGGGCGTGGTCGCATCAGGTATGCGCACGATATGGCTTGTGTCGATGTTTTCGGATCGCATGCGCTCGAGAATGAAGTCGCTCGACGTCTCCTGCGCATCGCCCATCGGACCTGCGAACGAGACGCGGCCGCCGAGCCGCGCGATGGCGATCGCGGCATTGAGCGCGTTGCCGCCGCAGATCTCCGCGAGATGGCTGGCATTCGCCTTGCTGCCGCGCGCGGGCACGGCCTCGACACGAAAGGTCAGGTCGCGCACGGGAATGCCGATGCAGAGGATGCGCGGCGCGATCACGGAGTGCGCCATCGGCGGTCAGCTCTTGTCGTGCACCCAGCGGCCGAGCAGGTGATGCGCAATCGCAAACGGGTGCGGGCCGGCCAGCCCGTCGGGATGCGTTCGCGTCAGCATCAGAGCGGCCTCCTCACGCGTGAACCAGCGCGCATCCTCCAGCTCGGAGTGATCGACGACGATGTCCTCGCTCACGGCCCGCGCGCTGCAGCCGATCATCAGCGACGACGGATAGGGCCAGGGCTGGGTCATATAATATTGTACGTCGGTGCAGCGAATCCCGGATTCTTCGAGGATCTCGCGGCGCACCGCGTCCTCGATGGTTTCGGCCGCCTCGACGAAGCCGGCGAGGCACGAATACATCCCCGGCGGAAACTGCTTCTGGCGGCCGAGCAGGCATTTGTCCCCGGCGGCGACGTGCATGATCACGACGGGGTCGGTGCGGGGGAAATGCTCGGCCTTGCAACTCGGGCACTCCCGCTTCCAGCCGCCTTCCTTCATCCCGGTACGCGTGCCGCAATTGGCGCAATAGCCGTGGCGCTGATGCCAGCTCACCATCGACTTCGCCATCGCGATCGCCGACAGCTCCTGCGGCGGCACCGCGCCCTGCATCGCCATGCCGCGCAGCTCACTGAGGGCGTAGTCTTCGCGCCCGATCAGCTTCTCGGACGCAGCCTGCGACAGGCCCATCCCGAACATCGCGGCGCCGTCGCGTAAGCCTAAGAAGATTGTGCCGGGATTGGCGCCGCATTTCAGCGCCTCGTCGATTCCGAGCAGCGCGCGCACTTTTTCGCCCTCGCGCTTCACCAGCAGCGAGTCGCGGTAGACCACATAGGCGCGCGAGGCCGGCTTCTGCTCCAGCGCGAACAGCTTTTCGTCATCGCGGCGCAGATGCGCGGCACGGTCGAGAATGTTGGTGACGAAGGCCGGCTGCCCCAGCGGAAACGAGTCGAATGCTGACATGTCTTGTTCTTTCAACCCAACCAGATCTTGCGGCGAAGCGCGCTGATGAAAGTCTGCACCTCTGTGGCGTCGTGCGCCAAGGGCTGCATTACGCCCCAGACCGGCCGCGGCCAGGCGGCATCACTGGTGCGGCGCGCGATAATGTGGACGTGAAGCTGCGGCACGAGGTTGCCGAGTGCCGCGATGTTGAGCTTGTCGCATTGGGTGATCTCCTTCAGCGCCCGCGAGACGCGGGAGATCTCCGTCATCAACTGCGCCTGCTGCACTTCGTCGAGATCAATGATCTCGACCGCATCCGCGCGTCGCGGCACCAGCAGCAGCCAGGGATAATGCGCGTCCTTGATGACCAATACCTTGGACAGCGGCAAATCGCCGATGTCGATGGTGTCCTCTTTCAGGCGGGAGTGCAGCGACCAGGCGGGTTCGGACATGAAGGTTTCCGGATGGCCCATTGGGAATCGGGCATGGCGGGGCGGAACCCCTGAATATTTGCTCCGACCATACGATACGGAGTTTGATTGGGGAAGGATGAGCCTCCGCAGGGGCCGCATGCACCGTTGTCGTCCCGGCGAAGGCCGAGACCCATACCGCGAGGTCTATGGTTTGCGGTTGGTGCTGATCCCGAACGACCAATCTTCGCAAAACATCCCCCTGTGGCTATGGGTCCCGGCCTTCGCCGGGACGACAGCGAATGTGTGGCGACGTCTTACCCCTCCGCAAGCACCCGCGCATTGGCGCGGACCGAGGCTTCGCTGACGCGAATGCCGAGGCCGGGGCCGTCCGGCACCACGACGTGGCCGCCGCGATTGGCGACGCGCTCTTCCAGCACGTCCTCGGTCAGCACGTGGTGCGGCATGTAGAATTCGCAGCCGAGCGAGATTCCCGGCGTCGCCGCGATCAGCTGCGTCCCGGCGGCGAGCCCGATGCCGCCCTCCCACAGCGTGCCGCCATAGCCCGGCAGGCCGGCGATGTCGGCGATCGCCATGATCGCCTGCGCCTCGAACAGGCCGCCGGCCTTCATCAGCTTGACCGAGACGGCATCTGCAGCCTCGCGGCGCACCACCTCCATCATGTCGCGGCGGTCGAAACAGCTTTCGTCCGCGAGCACGGGCGTCTCAAGCGCCGCGGTGAGCTGCGCCATCACGTCGAGAAATTTGCGCGGCACCGGCTGCTCGATGAAAGTCGGCGCAAACTGCTCGACGTCGCGCAGGATCTTGATGGCGCCGAACGGCGCTAAGGCCTGGTTGTAATCGACCCGCAGATCGACCTTGTCGCCGAACTCGTTACGGATCGCCGCGAGGTGATCGAGATCCTCGCGGTGCGGCTTCACGCCGGTCTTGACCTTGTAGATGACGTTGCCGTCCGGAACCATCTTCCGCATGCGTTCGAGATCGGCGGCGAAATCGGGATCGGCGATCGAGAACGACAGCGGGATCGCGTCGCGCACGCGGCCGCCGAGCAGGTCGGCGACCGATAGTCCCGACGACTTGCCGACGATGTCGAGCAGCGCCATTTCGATCGCGACCTTGGCTTCGGCATGTCCGACCAGCGCGCGATCGAGCTCGGCCATCAGCGCGCGGATGCGACGCACCGGTTTGCCGAGCACGATTGGCCGCAAATAGATGTCGAGCGCGGAGAAGGCCGCTTCCGGCGTTCCCGTGAACACTTCCCACGGTGCCGCCTCGCCCCAGCCGATCACGCCGTCGCTCGACGTCAGTTCGAGCAGCACGCGCTTCACCGTGCCCTTGACATTGCCGACGCCTTGCAGGCGCGCCATCTTGATCGGGCTTTCGATCAGGAACAGCCTGATGCGTTCGACGGTTGCTTCGGTCATGTCAGGCCTCCATTGACGTGCCAGACTTGGCCGGTGACGTAGGATGCTTTCGGGGAGGCCAGGAAAGCGATGATCTCGGCGACCTCTTCCGGCCGCCCGCGGCGACCCATCGGGATCAGCGCCTCGGTCGCGGCGATCTGCTCAGGTGACAGCCGGCTTTCGCTGGGTCTGTCCTTGACGATGAGGCCCGGCGCGACGGCGTTGACGGTGATGCCCTCCTTGGCGAGTTCGACTGCGGTGAGGCGCACCAGCGCTTCGAGCGCGGCGCGGCTCGCGGCCGTCGCTGCGAAGGGCGCGAACTCCGGCCGGATCGCGTGCGCAACGAACGACGACACTGCCACTATCCGCGAATCCTGCCCCGCACGGAGCAGCGGGAGCGCCGCGTCCACCAACCGTGTGAACGCCAGCGCCGATTCGTCCATCGCCTTGCGGAACTGATCCGTCGGCGTACCGATCGCGCTGCCGCGGCGGGCATGGCCGCCGACCAGGATCAATCCATCGAGTCGGCCGAAGGCGCTTTGTGTAGCGGCGACGGCGTCGGTGACCGCGGCCTCCTCGGCGAGGTCGCCGAGGCATTTCGCGACGATCGCGCCTTGCGCTTCGGCTTCCGCCGCGGTGGCGTCGAGGCCGGCTGCGTTGGAGCGCGTGTGCAGCAGCAGCGCGGTGCCGGGCCCCGCGAGCAGTTTTGCAGTGGCGCGGCCGATGCCGCTGGCGGCGCCGGTGATGAGATAGACGCGATTGATTTCGGACATCACGATGCTGCGTTGGCCGGCGGCAATGCGCCGGTTCGGTGGAAATGGCTGAGGAAGGCGCGCGTCGCGGCTTCCTGCGGATGATCGATGACCTGCCGCGCCGGTCCTTCCTCGACCACGACGCCGTCGCGCATGAAGATCAGACGGTCGGCGACTTCGCGGGCAAAGGCGATCTCGTGGGTCACGATCACCATGGTCATGCCCTCCGACGCCAGCTGCTGAATCACGGCGAGCACCTCGCCGACAAGCTCGGGATCGAGCGCGGAGGTGGCCTCGTCGAACAGCATCACGTCCGGCTCCATCGCGAGCGCCCGCGCAATCGCGACGCGCTGCTTCTGTCCGCCGGAGAGCGTTGCCGGATACTGGTCGGCCTTCTCTGCAAGGCCCACTTTCGCGAGTTGGGCCCGCGCCAGCTTCTCCGCGTCAGCCCTCACCATGCGCCGCACGGTGACCGGTCCCTCCATCACGTTCTGGAGCGTCGTCATGTGCGGGAACAGATTGAAATGCTGAAACACCATGCCGGTGGTGGCGCGGAATTTGGCCTGCGTCTTCACGTCAGGCAGCTTTGTGCCTTCTCCGAAAGCAAAGCGCGTGTCGCCGACGCGAACGCTGCCGCCGTCGGGCGCCACCAGGAGGTTGATGCAGCGGAGCAGCGTCGACTTGCCGGAGCCGGACGGGCCGATCAGCGCCACGACACCGCCCTTGGCGACGTCCAGGCTGATGCTCTTCAAAACCTCGTTGCTGCCAAAGCTTTTGCGCAAGCCACGGATCTCGATCTTGGAGGTGTTCTTGGAAGCGTCCTTGGAAGTCTCGCTCATTCGCCGACCGCCAGTCGCTTCTCGCCGCGCCGGACCATGATGGTCAGGGGAATCAGTATGGCCGCATACGCGACCGCGACGGCGGTGTAGGTTTCCAGCGGACGGTAGCTGTCATGGGCGGCGACCTGGCTCTGATAGACCAGATCAGGCACCGCCAGCACCGAGACCAGCGAGGTGTTCTTGAACTGGATGATCGACTGGTTCATCAGCGCCGGGATCATGCGCTTGATCGCCTGCGGCAGCACGATGCGCCGCATGCTCTGTCCCGGCGTCATGCCGAGCGCGGCGCCGGCTTCGGACTGGCCGCGGTCGATCGAAATGATGCCGCCGCGGATGATCTCCGAATAGAACGAGCCGCCATAGAGCGACAGCGCGAGCGCCGAGGCGGTGATCGGCGTCATCTCGACACCGGCCAGGATCGGCAGCGCGTAATAGAACCAGATCAGCTGCACCAGGATCGGCGTGCAGCGGAACGCCTCGATGAAGGTGAGCGCGATCAGGCGCACCGCGCGAAAGCGCGACAGGGTGCCGAACGCGCCGAACAGGCCGAAGACGAGCCCGAGCACCACGATGACCAATGTGAAGCCGACGGTGACGCCGAGCCCGTTGAGAAAGAGCCAGCGATAGCTCCAGAGGATGCCGAAGTCCCACTGATACATGCGTGTGTCACTCGTCGTACGGCTTGACCGCCGGCATTGTCGTTCCGGGGCGATGCAGAAGCATCGAACCCGGAACCTCGAGATTCCGGGTTCGCCCTTCGGGCGCCCGGAATGACAGTGGAAGACTACAACGACACGCCCGGCGGGATGTCCGCCTCGGTCACGCCCACCAGCTCCATGTTGGTGATGATCGCGTTGCGGATGAAGCCGAGGCCCTTGTTGAAGTCGATCCAGGTGTTGACGTAGTCGCGCCAGGTCTTGTCGGTCTCGCGGCGGAAGCCGGCGTTCGAGGTGGTGGCGAAGATTGGCGTCGGCAGCACGAACTGGCCGAGCGAGGGATTCTTCTTCAGCACGGTCAGCGACAGCATGGTGATCAGGCACTGCGCGTCGACGCGGCCGGTCTGCAGCGCGGCGGTGGCGTCGTCGGCGGTCTTCAGCCGCGAGATCTGCGCCTTCGGCGTCAGGCGGCTGACGACCTGGTCGTGCGAGGAGCCCTGGTCGACCGCGATCTTGACGTCGGGCGAGTTCAACTCGGCCCAGCTGTTCGGCTTGAAGTCCTTCTTGCAGAGGATGCCGAAGGCGTTGTTGAAGACCGGCACCGAGAAGTCGACCACCAGCGCGCGCTTCGGGGTCGGGTTGAGGCCGAAGAAGATGTCGATCTTGTTGGACTGCAGGTCGAGCACCGAATTGCCCCAAGTGGTCTCGGTGATGTCGAGCTCGGCCTCCATGTCCTCGGCAAGCGCCTTGGCGATGTCGACGTAAAATCCCTTCCACTGGCCGGTCGAAAGATCCTTCATGTAATAGGGTGCGCCGCCGCCGACCGCGCCGATCCGCATCTTCTTGGTGCGGCGGATGCGGGCGAAGGTCGATTCGTTGGTATCGGCGGTCTGCCCCACGGCCGGGGAGGCCAGCGTCGCCGCGCCAATCGCGCCAAGTCCGACAATCGATGCAACATCACGACGTGTAACCATTGGGATCAATCGCTTTTCTGTTGGAAGAAGTTCCGGCAGCGTTCTTACCAAGGCGCCTCCGGCAGTGAAAGCACAGCCTATCGGCTGGGCAGGCCGGGAATTGCCCGGATGCTGGGCAAACCATCATGAAGCGGAGCCCGTTCAAGCCGATACCCGCTTGCTTTCCGGTCCTTTTGGCCCCAAATAGGGATCGGGAGATTGGCGGTGGACGAGCCACTCGCCAACCGGGTCAGGTCCGGAAGGAAGCAGCCCTAACGAGGTCCGGATCGGGTCGCTCGTCAGTCTCCTACCTGTTTTTCCGAGCGAATTGCGCCGGCGGCTCGGGCCGCCAGCGCGCTCCTTTCCGCAAAAGCCGGCCGAAAGACACTTCATTGCGGATCGACCGATGACCGACGCTGGCGCCCCTCCCAACTCTGACAGCGCCGGCCAGGCCAGCACGCCCTACCGGGTGCTGGCGCGGAAATACCGTCCCTCCAGCTTCGACGATCTGATCGGCCAGGAGGCCGTGGTCCGCACCGTCTCCAATGCGTTCGAGACCGGCCGCATTCCGCAGGCCTGGATTCTCACCGGCGTCCGCGGGGTCGGCAAGACCACCACGGCGCGCATCCTAGCCCGTGCGCTCAACTACGAGATGCCGGATGGCTCGGTGAAGGGCCCGACGGTCCAGATGCCGACGCTCGGCGTGCATTGCCAGGCGATCATGGAAAGCCGGCACATGGACGTGCTGGAGATGGACGCGGCCTCGCATACCGGCGTCGACGACGTCCGTCAGATCAATGACAGCGTCCGCTACGCGCCGGCCAGCGCCCGCTACAAGGTCTACATCATCGACGAAGTCCATATGCTGTCGACGGCGGCGTTCAACGCCTTCCTGAAGACGCTGGAGGAACCGCCGGAGCACGCCAAGTTCGTGTTCGCCACGACGGAGATCCGCAAGGTTCCGGTGACCGTGCTGTCGCGCTGCCAGCGTTTTGACCTGCGCCGCGTCGAGGCCGACGTACTGATGAAGCATCTCGCCAACATCGCGGCCAGGGAAAACGTCGAGATCGAGCCTGAAGCGCTCGGCATCATCGCGCGCGCCGCGGAAGGCTCGGTGCGGGATTCGCTCTCGCTGCTCGATCAGGCCATCGCGCATGCCGCGGGCACCGTGAAGGCCGATGCCGTCAGGCAGATGCTGGGGCTCGCCGACCGCACCCGTGTCATCGATCTTTTCGATTCTCTGGCGCGTGGCGACATCGCGTCCGCGTTCAGGGAGTTCCGCGACCAGTACGACGTCGGCGCCGATCCGATCGTGGTGCTCTCGGATCTCGCCGAGTTCGTCAATTTCGTCACCCGCGTGAAGATCGTGCCGGCGACCGCCGACAACGTCGCCTATGGCGAGACCGAGCGCGTGCGCGCGCGGGATTTCGCCTCGAAGATCTCGATGCGCGTGCTGTCGCGGATGTGGCAGATGCTGCTCAAGGGCATCACCGAGGTGCAGGCCGCGACGCGGCCCGCGGCAGCCGCCGAGATGGTGCTGGTGCGCATTGCCTATGTCGCCGACCTGCCGACGCCGGACGAAGCGATCAAGATGCTGGAGCAGAACGGCGGCGGTTCGCCGGTCGTGAGCGGCGGCAGTGCCGCGCGCAACGCGCCGGCGGGGCCGGTGGCGTCCGCAGCGCCAGTTCGCATGCCGACATCCTCACCGTCCTCGTTCGGCGGCGGCGGTGCCCGTCCGCAGATGGCAACGCCCGCGCCGGATCCGCAAGCTGCCGCGCCCGTGTTGCGCGTCACGAGCTTCACCCAGCTCGTTGCGCTGGCCGGGCAGAAGCGCGACCTCCTCACCAAGGGCGCGCTCGAAGGCGACATGCGCCTCGTTCGTTTCGAGGAGGGCCGGCTGGAAGTTGCGCTCGAGCCCAACGCCTCCAAGACCATGATTTCCGATCTCGCGCGCAAATTCGAGCTTTGGACCGGGCGCCGTTGGACCGTGATCGTCTCCAACGAGCCGGGCCAGCCGACGCTGCGCTCGGTGAGCCAGGCGGCCAAGCAGGAACATGCGCGCACCGCCGAGGCCGATCCGCGCGTGCGCGAGGTGCTGTCGCGTTTTCCGGGTGCGAAGGTCGTCGAGGTCCGCAGGCTTGCCCCCGAGGCGCCGGAATCCGATATTAACGCCGACTACGGCAGTGACGATCCGCCCGACGGTTCCGACGGCGACGATCTCTAGAGCCAATTTTCCAAGGACAGCACCGATGGTCGATATTTTCGGCATGATGAAGCAGGCGCAGCAGCTGCAATCCAAGATGCAGGAGATGCAGGACCAGCTCGCCAACGTCGAGGTCGAGGGCATCTCCGGCGGCGGTCTCGTCGCTGTGCGCATGACCGCGAAGATGGACGTCAAGGGCGTCAAGATCGATCCTTCGCTGATGAAGGCGGAAGAGCGCGAAGTGCTCGAGGATCTGCTTGTCACCGCGTTCGGCGAGGCCCGCCGCAAGGCGGAAGCCGCCATGCAGGAGAAGATGCAGTCGCTCACCGGGGGGCTCGGCCTGCCGCCGGGGCTGTCGGGGCTGTTCGGCCAGTAGGATGGGCGCTGTTGCGGGTCCTGAAATCGAGCGGCTAGTCCAGCTTCTCGCGCGGCTGCCGGGCCTCGGCCCGCGCTCGGCGCGGCGCGCGGCGCTGCATCTGATCAAGAAGCGCGAAGCGCTGATGATGCCGCTGTCCTCGGCCATGCAGGTCGCGCTCGAGAAGGTCCAGGTCTGCAAGACCTGCGGCAACATCGACACGCAAAGTCCCTGCACGGTCTGCACCGATCCGAGGCGCGATCCCTCGATCATCGTCGTCGTCGCCGACGTTGCCGATCTCTGGGCGCTGGAGCGGGCCAATGCCACTCAAGGGCGCTATCACGTGCTGGGCGCGACATTGTCGCCGCTCGACGGCGTCGGCCCGCAGGACCTCACCATCGAGGCGCTGGTCGCGCGCGCGCATGAGGCGCAGGTGCATGAGGTCATCCTGGCGCTGAATGCCACCGTCGACGGCCAGACCACGGCACACTACATCACCGACCTGCTTCAGGACGCCAACGTAAAAGTAACCCGGCTCGCCCATGGTGTGCCGGTCGGCGGCGAGCTTGATTATCTCGATGAAGGTACGCTATCGGCCGCGATGCGGCAGCGTACCCTGTTCTAGACATCCAGACTTACGGAACGGACGATATGACGAAACTTTTCGCCACACGATGGGCTTTGGTTGCGACGATGGCGATGCTGGCGACGCCGGCTATCTCCGCGCAGCAGGACGACGGGGCTCCGCCGCCGTCGAAGCCCGGCAAGCCGATCAATGCCGGCGAGGTGCTCTCGGGCGAGCTGAACACGATGAAAGTGCGCGACGTCAAGAACGTCGGCAAGCGGGTTGCGACCTACCAGATCACCTCCGAGCCGCGCCGGCTGCCGCCACCGAACGGGTTGTGCAATCTCGAGACCGGCCCCGAAACCTTCCAGCTCGTTCCCAGCGGCGATGCGCAGGCCGCACAGCTGAAGACGTTCGCCGGCAAGGAGATCTCGGTCAAGGTCGACGAAGTCGCCTGCGCCAGCGACCCCGGCCAGATGAGCGAGGCCGTGATCACGAAGTGGAGCCTGATCAAGAAGCAGTAGAGGCGATTCGCTCTGCTCTCTCCGTCGTCATTGCGAGGAGCACTTGCGACGAAGCAATCCAGACCGCCTCCGCGGCGGCAGTCTGGATTGCTTCGCTTCGCTCGCAATGACGAAGGTGAGAGAGCCGGTCTAAACCCTCATCGGCCCCAGCGCATCAAAATGCCCGCGCTTCTGCAGCCAGGCCAGCAGCACCAGGCTTGGGATCGCCACCAGCATGCAGATCACGAAGAACAGCGGCCAGCCAGTCGTATCAGCCACGAAGCCGGCGCCTGACGAGAGATAGGTCCGCCCCACCGCGGCAAGAGCGGTGAGCAGCGCATATTGCGTCGCCGTGTGCAGCGGGTTCTGGCAGAGCGCCGAAAGATAGGCGACGAAGATCACCGTGCCGATGGCGCTGGTGAAGTTCTCACAAGTGATGGCGAAGGCGAGCGCCCATTGGCTGGTGCCGACGAAGGCCAGCCAGGAGAAGGAGAGGTTCGCGAGCGCCTGCACCACGCCGCCGATCCAGAGGCTGGTTGCGAGCGAATAGCGCCGGGCGACGAAGCCGCCGGCAAAGCCGCCGATCAGCGTCGCCGCGAGGCCCACGCCCTTCACGATCGCCGCATAGTCGTTGCGGGAGAAGCCGAGGTCGATCACGAACGGCGCGGTCATCGTGCCGGAGAAGGCGTCGGTGAACTTGAACAGCACGACGAAGGCGAGTGCCGCAAGCGCGTCCTTGCGCGTCAGGAATTCCGAGAAGGCTCCGACCGCCGCGTGCAGCACGCGCGCGAACGCGGTTTGCGTCTGCGTCGCGGCTTCTGCCCGCACCGACTGCTCGGGCTCAGTCGCGACCAGCGCCGTGATCGTCCCGATCAGCACCATCGCCGCCATCACCACATAGCCCCACATCCAGGCGGACGTGCGGGTGATGCCGGTGCTCTCGAAGCCCGAGACGATGAACAGCGCGCCGGCGGTCGAGACCAGCATGCCGATGCGATAGGCCGCGACATAGGACGCCATGCCGGCAGCCTGCTCGCTTTCCGGCAGGCTCTCGACGCGGAAGGCATCGACCACGATGTCCTGCGTCGACGAGGCCGTCGCCACCAGCAACGCGCCGAGCGCGACGTAGAACGGCGAGCGCGCGGGATCGGTCAGCGCCAGCAGCAGGATGGCGACGATCAGCAGCAATTGCGAGAACAGCAGCCAGCCGCGCCGCCGCCCGAACGCGCGCGTGAACAGCGGCACATGCATCGCATCCACCAGCGGCGCCCACAGGAATTTCAGCGTGTAGGGCGTGCCGACCAACGCAAACAGCCCGATGGTCTTGAGATCGACGCCGGATTCCCGCATCCACACCAGCAGCGTCGAGCCCGACAGCGCCAACGGCAGCCCGGACGAGAAGCCGAGGAACAGCACGATCAGCACCCTCGGCTGCAGGTAAACGGCAAGGCTGTCACGCCAGGAGGTGGGGGCCGTGCCGGGGCCGGCAGTCGAGGTCGCGTCGGGTGCGGTCATGGGGTGGTGTTAGCAGATTCTGGCGGCCACAAGTGAGGTGTCGCTCCTGCCAGCCAAAGAGGAGGTGTCGTCGCCCCCTCCGCTGTCATCGTCCGCGAAGGCGGACGATCCAGTACCCACCAGCATTTCGGTTCAATCGCGGCCGCCGCGGCGTACTGGATGCCCCGCCTTCGCGGGGCATGACGGACTCATGGTGGGCCGGCTATCCCGGGATAAAGGTCGTTCCATTTCGGATTGCTCTTCTCAATCAATCGAACCTTCCAGGCCCTGTTCCACTTTTTCAGCCGCTTCTCCCTTTTGATAGCATTCTCGGGATCGTCGAACTGCTCGAAATAGACGAGCCTTGCGACATCGTACTTCTCCGTAAAGCTCTCGATGACCTTGGACTTATGTTCCGCCACGCGACGAATGAGATCATTGGTCACGCCGATGTACAGCGTTCCGCCGATTTTGCTGGCGAGGATGTAAACGTAGTAGTGGCGTGTGCCCAACTGCTACCTCTCCCTCCGCTGTCATCGTCCGCGAAGGCGGACGATCCAGTAATCACCAGCGTCCCGGTTCAATCATGACTGCCGCGGCGTACTGGATGCCCCGCCTTCGCGGGGCATGACAGTGTGCCACAATCTCACTCCCCCGCCTGGAGCTTCCGCGGGAACAGTTCGGCAGCGCCGGTCGCTACGAGATGCGGCGCTTCCGGCGCATCGCTCTTGCTGAAATCGAGCTCCTCGATGCGCCCGGCGCGTTTCTCGATCTTGTCGGCGGAGATCAGCACCTGCCGCACGTCCTCGTTGGCGTCGGCAAAATGCTTCTGGAGCTTCAGCACGCGATCGCGCAGGCGGCCGAGGTCGTCGCCGAGCTTGATCACCTCGGTGCGGATCTGGTCGGCGGCGTCGCGCATGCGCGCGTCCTTCATGATCTGCTGCATCACCTGGATCGCCAGCATCAAAAGCGACGGCGACACCAGCACGACACGGGCGCGATACGCCTTCTGGATGACGTCGTCGAAACCGTCGTGGATCTCGGCGTAGACCGATTCCGACGGCACGAACATCAGCGCCATGTCCTGGGTCTCGCCGGCGACGAGATATTTCTCGGCGATGTCGCTGACATGCTTCATGACATCGCCGCGCAGCCGCTGCGTGGCGATGCGCTTCTCCTCGTCGGTGCGCGCGTCATGCAGCGCGGTCATCGCTTCCAGCGGAAACTTCGCGTCGATGCAGAGTGGCCGCTGGTCGGGCAGGAATACGACGCAGTCCGGACGCTTGCCGGTCGAGAGCGTGAACTGGAACTCGTAGGCGCCCTTCGGCAGACCATCCTGGACGATCGCTTCCATCCGCGCCTGACCGAAGGCGCCGCGCGACTGCTTGTTGGCGAGCACATCGCGCAGGGTCGTCACCTGCGTGGTGAGGTCGGTGAGGTTCTTGTGCGCGCTATCGATGATGCCGAGCCGCTCGTGCAGCGCGCGCAGGCTCTCCATGGTGTTGCGGGTGGTGTGCTCCATGGACTGGCCGACGCGGTGGGTCACCGAATCCAGCCGCTCGTTGACCGCGCGTGCCATGTCGGCCTGGCGGCCGGCCAGCGTCTGGGTCATGGCGTCGACCCGCCCCGAAGCCTCGCTCTGGGCATGCAGCATCTGGCTGATGCGCTCCTCGAGTTCGTCGGCGCGGATGGCGTTGGCCATCGCGAGTTCCGCCCCGCGCCGCCCGGAGCGCGCGATCACGACGGCGATCACCACCATCAGGATGAGGACCAGGGCACCGAAGCCGATCAGCGCGTCCACGGTGCGCACCGGCCAGTCGCCGAGCATGAAAATGATCTCGTTCATGCCCCTGCTTCTAGCCGATTCGCTCGGCCGCACGAACGAATAGCGAACATTTAGGGTAAATGCCCCGTTAAATTTTATGGTTAACGAAACCTGAAGTTTTATGGTTAGCGGAGGGTTAACGGGGTTCCGGGCCGGATTGACCGCATCGGGCGCGCGGCTTAAATCGCGGCCATGGCCCTCAGAGAAATCATCATCCTGCCCGACAAGCAGCTGCGTCTGGTCTCCAAGCCGATCGAGAAGGTCACGCCGGAGATCCGCAAGCTTGCCGACGACATGTTCGAGACCATGTACGACGCGCCCGGGATCGGGCTCGCGGCGATCCAGGTCGCGCGGCCGTTGCGGCTGATCACCATGGACCTCGCCAAGCCCGACCAGGACGGCGAGACCAAGCCCGAGCCGCGCGTCTTCATCAATCCGGAAATCATCGCCTCCTCCGAGGACCTGTCTGTCTATGAGGAAGGCTGCCTGTCGATCCCCGAATATTACGAGGAGGTCGAGCGTCCCGCGAAGGTGCGGGTGCGCTACATCGATCTGGACGGCAAGGTGCACGAGGAGGACGCCGAAGGCCTCTACGCCACCTGCATCCAGCACGAGATCGACCATCTCAACGGCGTCCTGTTCGTCGACTATCTGTCCAAGCTCAAGCGCGACCGCGTGATCAAGAAGTTCGAGAAAGCCGCCAAGCGCGCGGAGTGAGCCGGGTTCTCTCTCGTCCTCATGGCCGGGCTTGACCCGGCCATCCACGCCTTGCTTGCTTTGTCGCCAAGACCGTGGATGCCCGGGACAAGCCCGGGCATGACGGAGAAACAAGCCTTACCGAGCGCCGCCACATGCCCCTCCGCCTGATCTTCATGGGCACGCCCGATTTCTCCGTGCCGACGCTGCTCGAGCTCGTCGCGCACGGCCACGAGATCGTGGCCGTGTATACGCGCGCGCCCAAGCCCGGCGGCCGGCGCGGCCTGCAATTGCAGCCGACCCCGGTGGAAGAGGCCGCGCGAAAGCTTGGCGTGCCCGTGCTGACGCCGAAGACGTTGAAAACGCCGGAGGCGCTGGAAGAATTCCGCGCCTTCGACGCCGATGCCGCCGTCGTCGTCGCCTATGGCATGATCCTGCCGCAGGCGATCCTCGATGCGCCAAAGCTCGGCTGCTACAATCTGCACGCCTCGCTGCTGCCACGCTGGCGCGGTGCAGCTCCCATCAACCGCGCGATCATGGCCGGCGATGCCGAGAGCGGCGTGATGGTGATGAAGATGGATGTTGGCCTCGACACCGGCGACGTCGCCATGGCCGAGCGTCTCGCGATCACGGACACCATGACGGCGCTCGATCTGCACGATCGTCTGTCCCGGCTTGGTGCGGACCTGATGGTGCGCGCCATGGCCGCGCTCGACCGCGGCGGGCTCCAGCTCAAAAAGCAGAGCGAGGACGGCGTCACCTATGCCGCCAAGATCGACAAAGCCGAAGCGCGGATCGACTGGACCAGGCCCGCGCGGGAGGTGCTGCGTCATATCCACGGACTGTCGCCGTTTCCCGGCGCCTGGGCCGAGCTTGAGAATGCGCGGGTCAAGATCCTGCGTTGCGAGCTGGCGAAAGGCGCGGGCGCACCCGGCGAGGTGCTCGACGATCACCTCACCATCGCCTGCGGCGACGGTGCAATCCGTCTGATCGAGCTCCAGCGCGAAGGCAAGGCGCGCATGCAGGCCGCGGATTTCCTGCGCGGCGTACCGTTGAAGCCGCCGATGCGGCTGGCCTGATGCCCCGCTACAAGCTCATCATCGAATATGACGGCGCACCGTTCTTCGGCTGGCAGGTGCAGGAGACGCTGCCCTCGGTGCAAGGCGCGCTGGAAGCGGCGGTGAAGGCGATGACCGGCGCGGATGCGCGCGTGCACGGCGCCGGGCGCACCGATGCCGGTGTGCATGCGCGTGGCCAGGTCGCGCATGTCGATATCGACAAGCAGTTTCCGCCGGGCCGTTTTCGCGACGGCTTGAATGCGCATTTGCGCCCGCATCCGATCGCCGTGCTCGAGGCCGACATCGTACCTGATAGTTTCGAAGCGCGCTTCTCGGCCGTGAAGCGCCACTACCGCTACCGCATCGTCAACACCCGTGCCAATCTCGCGCTCGATGCCGGCCACGCCTGGCGCGTGCCGCGCCGGCTCGATGCCGATGCGATGCATGCGGCGGCACAGCGCCTGCTCGGCAAGCACGATTTCACCACCTTCCGCGACACCGAGTGTCAGGCCAAATCGCCGGAGAAGACGCTCGATCAGCTCGACGTGCTGCGCGACGGGCGCGAGATCGTTATTCTCACTTCGGCGCGCTCGTTCCTGCACAGCCAGGTGCGCTCCATGGTGGGGTCGCTGATGTGGGTCGGTGAAGGCCGCTGGACCGCCGACGATCTCTCCGCAGCGCTCGCCGCGCGCAACCGCGCCGCCTGCGGCATCGTCGCCCCGCCGGACGGGCTGTATCTGATGCAGGTAGATTATTAGAGCGCGAGGCTAGAAACTCTCGCCACGCCCACCACTGTCATTCCCCGCGAAGGCGGGGAATCCAGTACGCCGCGGCCCCTCGGATCAATCACTGCTGTCTCGAATTAGTGGATCGCCCGGTCAAGGCGGGCGATGACAGCGGAGTTTGGGCAGGCAATCGCGCCCTACCCAAAATACCTCGCCAAAATCCCGCGATACACCTTGGTCAGCTGCTCCAGATCCTGAACCGGCACACGTTCGTCGACCTGGTGCATGGTCTGGCCGACCAGGCCGAATTCGATCACCGGGCAATAGCTCGAGATGAAGCGCGCATCCGAGGTGCCGCCTGAGGTCGACAGCTCCGGCTTGCGGCCCGTCACCTCCTCGATCGCGGACACCGCGAGTTCGGTGAACGGTCCGGGCTTGGTCACGAATACGTTCGAGTTCGAGGGCTCCCAGACGATGCGGGCGCGAATGCGGTTGCCGCAGGCTTTGGTCAGCCGCGTCTCGACCAGCTCGCGCAGGCTCGCCTGGGTGTGGTTGTCGTTGTAGCGGATGTTGAATTTTGCGCGGGCTTGTCCCGGGATGACGTTGTTGGCGGTGTTGCCGACGTCGACCGAGGTGAATTCGAGATTGGAGGCCTGGAACTGCGCGCTGCCATGGTCGAGCGGCTCGTCCGAGATGGCCACGATCAGCCGCGAGATATCAGGCACCGGATTGGCGGCGCGGTGCGGATAGGCGACGTGGCCCTGCACGCCGTCGACATACAGCGTGCCGGATTGCGAGCCGCGGCGGCCGACCTTGATAGTGTCGCCGAGCGTCTCGACATTGGAGGGCTCGCCCAGCACGCAATGGTCGAACTTCTCGCCGCGCTCCGCCGCCCACTTCAGCAGCTTGATGGTACCGTTGATGGAGACGTCTTCCTCGTCGCCGGTGATCAGGAACGAGATCGAACCCGAGCCCGATTTTTGGCCGTCGCTGCGCGGCTTGCCGTCGTTCGCGGCGAGATGCCCCAGCACCGCGGCGACCGAGCAGGCGATGCCGCCCTTCATATCGACCGCGCCGCGGCCATGCAGAAAGCCGTCTTTCACCTCGCCCGAGAACGCGCCGACGCTCCAGGCGCTCTCGTCGCCAGGCGGCACCACGTCGGTGTGGCCGGCAAAGGTGATGTGCGGCCCGTCAGTGCCGATCCGCGCATAGAGGTTGTCGACGTTGGCGGTGCCGGGCTCGCTGAAGGTCACGCGGTGGCATGTGAAGCCTGCCGCATTGAGGGCTTGTTCGAGCACGCCCAGCGCACCGGCATCGGCCGGGGTTACCGAGGGGCAGCGGATGAGATCGCGGGCAATCGAGAGAGCATCGGTCATGCGCCCCGCTTAACATGCATGCCGCCGGGTGGGCTAGCACTGGGCGGGACAAATTCGATCTCGCTCTGCTGGTCCCAGGTTTTCGCCAGCGGCGGGGCGGGCGCCGAGTCATCTTCAACGTCGGCCAACGGATCGGCGCCGAACCGGTTGTCGCCCGAGGTGCCGGGCACAATGAACATTTCCACGAGGCCCCAAAACCACGGAATGTGCACGGCCCAGGCGAGGGCAACAACCCAGTTTGATTCGGTAGGCAGCAGGTCCGAGAACTGGTCGAACAACGCGGGCACGACGAAGAACGAAACCAGCCACCAGCCGCTCCGGTCGCGATCGTGCAGCCGCTTGGTCGCGGTCGCGAGATAGATCCACAGGAATAGCGAGCTTCCGAGCACCTTGAGGATGAGGGTCGCGCGATCGGTCGTTGCCAGCAGACGATAGGCCCTGGGATCGACCACGTTGAAGATGTCGTCGACACCGAAATCGAAGTCGACCTTGAAGTTGAAGGCGAAAGTCGCGGCCCCGTTCAGCACCTTGATGGCCTGGTCGATCATCCCGAGCATGCAGGCCAGCACCATGACGATCAGCAGCGCCTGCCACAGCAAGGCGCGGTTGATGCGGCCGTCGAAGCGGAAGAGATACCAGGTCCAGTCCATGCCAAAGGCTCCGGGCGGGAGAGGTCGCCCGGATGTTGGTCGCGGTGGGGGGAGGGTGGGTTCGACGGAGCTGCCAGACCCGTCATCCTGAGGTGCGAGGCCTGCGGTGCAGAGCACCGCAGGGGGAGCCTCGAAGGATGAGCGGCCACGATTCAGCCGGCAACCGGGCCGTCGCCCTTCGAGGCTCGCCGAAGAGGCGAGCACCTCAGGGTGACGGTGAGAAAGTTAGACTCTCAATCCCGCAGCAGCTCGTTGATGCTGGTCTTGGAGCGCGTGCGCTCGTCGACGCGCTTGACGATGACGGCGCAGGCGGTGCTCGGGCCGATCTGGCCGTTCTTCATGGGCTTGCCGGGCAGCGCGCCGGGAACGACGACCGAATACTCGGGCACTTCGCCGATAAAGATCTCGCCGGTGTCGCGGTCGACGATCTTGGTCGAAGCACCCAGGAACACGCCCATCGACAGCACCGCGCCCTTGCGCACGATCACGCCTTCGGCGACCTCGGAGCGCGCGCCGATGAAGCAATCGTCCTCGATGATGACAGGCTCGGCCTGCAGCGGCTCGAGCACGCCGCCGATGCCGACGCCGCCGGAGATGTGCACGCGCTTGCCGATCTGCGCGCAGGAGCCAACCGTCGACCAGGTGTCGATCATGGTGGATTCATCGACATAGGCGCCGAGATTGACGAAGGACGGCATCAGCACGACGTTGCGGGCGATGAAGGCCGAGCGGCGCACGATGGAGCCGGGGACGGCGCGGAAACCGGCGTCGCGAAAGCGGTTCTCACCCCAGCCGTCGAACTTCGAGGGCACCTTGTCCCACCAGGCCGCCTTGCCGGGGCCGCCGGGAATGGCGCCCATGTCGTTGAGGCGGAACGAGAGCAGCACCGCCTTCTTCAGCCACTGATTGACCTTCCACTTGCCGTCGGCCCCGCGCTCGGCAACGCGGGCGTCGCCCTTGTCCAGAATCTCCAGCGCGTGATCCACGGCGTCGCGGACCTCGCCCCTGGTCGAGGTCGAGACGCCGTCGCGCGCGTCGAAGGCGCCGTTGATGGTGGATTCGAGGGCGGACAGGGACATCGGGATTTCCTCAGAGGCGGGCGGGAATTTGCGGTGATTTGGAGCGCTTTTTCGGGATTTGGGGGGACGGAGTCAAGGCATACTCAGTGTCGTCCCGGCGAAGGCCGGGACCCATACCCACAGGGTCAAGTTTGGCGAAGACTCGGAGTTACCAGTTGCGCGCTACAACCGAGTGTTGGGGTTATGGGTCCCGGCCTTCGCCGGGACGACGTGGGGAGAGAGAGGACAGCCTGCCCAAAAACCCTGCCAGATCATCGGTGACGTGGTCGACATGGGCGGCGTCGCGGCCCGCCAGCTCCCAGTCCTCGCGCACGACCTCTTTCGTCCCGTCCGGTATCACCAGCACGGTGGTCATGCCGAGCTCGTGCGGGACAGTGAGGTTGCGGGCGAGGTCCTCGAACATCGCGGCGCGGGTCGGATCAACCGAATGGTCGGCGAGAAACTTGCGGTAGGTCTGCGGCGCCGGCTTCGGCTCGAAGTCGGCGGCGATGATGTCGAACACGCCGTCGAAATGCGTGGCAAAGCCGAGCCGCGCCAGCACCGCATCGACATGATCGACCGAACCGTTGGTCAGGATCAGCTTTCGTCCCGGCAGTTTTGCGATGGCCTCGCCCAGCGCCGGGTTCGGCTCCAGCGGCGAGTGGTCGATCTTGTGGACGTAGGCGAGATAGTCGTCGGCGCGGACGCCGTGCAGGGTCATCATGCCACGCATGGTGGTGCCGAAGCGCTGGTAATAATCTTTCTGAATCTTGCGCGCTTCCACCGGTGTCAGGTTCAGCCAATTACAAACGAACTCGGTAATCCGCGCATCGACCTGCTGCCACAGATTGACGTGGTGCGGATAGAGCGTGTTGTCGAGGTCGAACACCCAGGTGTCGACATGGCCGAAGGCGCGGGGTGAGGTCATTGCGGCTCTCTATTCGTTATCGGAGAGGGGCCCCAGCTTTCCGTCGTCGTCCCGGCGAACGCCGGGACCCATACCGCGTGATCTATCAATGGGGCACCCTGATCGTCGTTCTTCGCAAAACCAATCCTGGGGTTATGGGTCCCGGCCTTCGCCGGGACGACGATGGTGTTTGTTGCGTCATCACAAAAGCAATCACGGCATCGCAAACCGCAGCGTTTTGCCGCCGCTCGACATGTCCACCGCGCCGAAGCCCGTCGCCGCGAATCCGCGCGCGCCGCAGTCGGTTTGCTCGTTGGTTTCGAACTTGGTCTCGCGCGTGCAAAGCTGCTTGTCGCCACCCCAGTTCAATGGCTTGTCCTTCAGCTTGACGATTCGGTTGTCGGCGTCGATGGCTTCCGCGAAGCTGAAGATCTGCTTCGGCTGGCCGCTCACATCAGGGTGCAGGCAGGTCTTGGGGTCGATGCGATACCAGCCGCGGCTCGTCACCGACTTGCCGTCGTCGGTGGCGACCGCCGCCATCACCTTGTGCGCGGTGTCGTTGCACCAGGTGAGGCCGGTCGCAGACGGCGTCTGCACGGCATCGACCATGGTCTTGAAGAAGTTCGGCGACGACAGGATGTCGGACGACAATCCGCGGCTCTTCAGGAAAGCGGCCAACGCGCCTTGCGTCTTCGGTCCGTCGACGCCGTCGATCGGCGCGGCGTCGTAACCTGCGATCACCAAAAGCCGCTGGATGCCGGCAAGGCGAGCCTGCTCGTCGTCATATTCGGAGTCCTCGGCGAGATAGGCGACGAAATTGCCGTCCGCGCCTTGCGTCGGCGTGATCTGGGTGAAGGCGGCCTGGGTCTGGCCGCTGCGGCACTGTCGCGCGGCCGCGATGACGAAATTGTCCTGCGCGACGCACAGCGTGTCGCTGCCGTTCTGTGGGATCGGGGATGCGCCGTAGACGCCGAGCGCGCGGGCGTTGAGCAGGATGCGGTCGGCGGAGAGCGTGCCCTGCACCACCACGCGGCAGGTGGCGGGGTCGATCCTGAACCAGCCGCGCGTGGCGGTCGCCGCCTTGTCGTCGATGCCGATCGCGGCCTCGACGACATAGGACATGCGATTGCAGATCTTGAGGTCGGCGAAGGCGGGCGCGGAGGAGAAGACGAACGAGACGGCTGCGGCGGGGAGCGTCATCAGGAAGCGGGTGAGAGTGGAGCGTCGATGCCGCCTCGCGCTCCGCTCGTCATGCCCGGGCTTGTCCCGGGCATCCACGTTCTTGGCGCGGGACGAAAGATCGTGGATGGCCGGGACATCTTCGCGAAGACGCGCTTCGCGCTGTTGCCCGGCCATGACGGCTTTCATGCGTGGCGCCTCTCGCATCACTTGTGGATCAGCGTTCCCGTGCCGGTGTTGGTGAAGAGCTCGAGCAGCACCGCGTGCTGCATCTTGCCGTCGATGATGACGACACCCTCGACGCCCTGTTCGAGCGCGTAGATGCAGGTCTCGACCTTCGGGATCATGCCGCCGGAAATGGTGCCGTCGGCGATCAGCTTTCGCGCGTCCTTCACCGAGAGCTGCGGGATCAGCTTCTTGGACTTGTCGAGCACGCCCGGCACGTCGGTGAGCAGCAGCAGCCGCTTTGCCTTCAGCGCGCCGGCCACGGCGCCGGCGAAAGTGTCGGCGTTGACGTTCAGCGTCTGGCCCTCTTTCGAGGTCGCGAGCGGCGCGAGCACGGGGATCAGCTCGTAGCCGATCAGCTGGTTGAGCAGCGTGAGATCGACTTTCTCGGGATCGCCGACGAAGCCGAGATCGACCGCCTTCTCGATGTGCGAGTCCGGATCCATGATGGTGCGCGTCGTCTTCGACGCCTTCACCATATTGGCGTCCTTGCCTGATAGCCCCACCGCCTTGCCGCCGGCCTCGTTGATGTAGCCGACGATCTGCTTGTTGACGGAGCCGGCGAGCACCATCTCGACGATCTCGATGGTGGCCGCATCGGTGATGCGCAGGCCGGCTGCGAATTCCGAGACGATGCCGAGACGCTTGAGCATGGTCGCGATCTGCGGGCCGCCGCCATGCACCACCACCGGATTGATCGCGGTCTGCTCGAGCAGCACGATGTCGCGGGCAAAATTCTTCGCGGTCTCCTCGTCGCCCATGGCATGGCCGCCATACTTGATGACGATGGTTTCCTCGTCATACTGCTGCATGTGCGGCAGCGCTTCGGACAGGATGCGGGCCTGGTCGAGCGGGGAAATTTCGGTCATGAGGCGGATCTCGCTGGCGGGATACTCGGGCCGCGTTCTATCCGATTGGCGGGCGGGGCGCAAAGTGGTCTTCGTCCCCGGGCTACGGACTGCGCTTCACCACCACCGCCGCGAGCGTCACCGCCAGCCAGCTCAGAATCATCACCGATCCACCGGTCGGCGCCGCATAGGGAAACAGCGAATGGCCGGCAAATTGCCGCAAGGTCAAATCGCCCGCGAACAGCGCGGCGCCGGCTGCGAAGCCGGACGCGGCGACGATGCCAATTCCGCCGTGCAGAAGGTCGCGGCCGAGCAGGGCGACGGCCGCTAGCACGGCCGTTGCATGAAACAGCAGCATGGCGCTTGCGGCGGCGAGCCGGCTCGCATCGCCGCCATGCGCGGAAGCGGCGGCCAGCGCGACGCCGGCAGCGCCCATCAGACCGGCAAGCCCGATCAGCAGCCGGAATGCCGCCATCACGAGGTCCGCTCTTCCAGCAGCTTTGCGATCGCGGCGCGCAGCTCGGCCATGCCGGTCGCGCTGCGCGACGAGGTCGCGAGCACGTTCGGGAACGCGGCCGGACGCTTGGCGAGCGCGGCCTCGGTCTCGACGATGCGCGATTGGAGCTCGGTGGCCTTGATCTGGTCGGCCTTGGTCAGCACGAGCTGGTAGCTGACCGCGGAGCGATCGAGAGTCTTCAGGACTTCGAGATCGACGTCCTTGAGGCCGTGCCGCGCGTCGACCAGCACGTAGACGCGCGCGAGGCTGGCGCGTCCGAGCAGGAATTTGTGGATCAGCTCGGTCCAGGACGCGACCTGACTCTTCGGGGCCTTGGCATAGCCGTAGCCGGGCATGTCGACGAGGCGCAGCTCGCCTTTCCCGGGGACCTCGAAGAAGATCAGCTCCTGGGTGCGGCCCGGTGTGTGCGAGGTGCGCGCGAGCGCGTTGCGGCCGGTCAGCGCGTTGATCAGGCTGGACTTGCCGACATTGGAGCGGCCGGCAAAGGCGATCTCCAGCCCCGCCATCGGCGGCAGCGTTTCAGTCGAGGGCGAAGCCCAGATGAACTGCCAGTCGCGCGTGAACAGCTTTCGCCCGACCTCGATCAGCTTCGCATCTTTGTCGTCGGTCATGCGAAAGCTTTCTGTCTGTCCGCGTCATTGCGAGCGAAGCGAAGCAATCCAGAAATGCATCCGCGGAGGGACTCTGGATTGCTCGTCGCTTCGCTCCTCGCAATGACGACCGCTACGTCGCCTTCTTCGCGAACGTCGCCTTGAGATTGTCGAACAGCTCCACCTTCACGCCGTTGCGGCGCATGATGAAGCTCTGCTGCAGCACCGAGAGCGTGTTGTTCCAGGCCCAGTAGATCACGAGGCCCGCCGGGAAGCCCGCCAGCATGAAGGTGAAGATCAGCGGCATCCAGTTGAAGATCATCTGCTGCGTCGGATCCGGCGGCGTCGGGTTCAGCTTCATCTGGAACCACATCGTGATGCCCATGATGATCGGCCAGATGCCGAGCGCGAGGTAGTGGCCGAACAGCGGGATCGTGGTCGGGTCGAACGGGATCAGCCCGAACAGGTTGAACAGATTGGTCGGGTCCGGCGCGGACAGATCCTTGATCCAGCCGAAGAACGGCGCGTGCCGCATCTCGATGGTGACGAACAGCACCTTGTAGAGCGAGAAGAACACCGGGATCTGGATCACCACCGGAAGACAGCCGGCGACCGGATTGATCTTCTCCTTGCGGTAGATTTCCATCATCTCCTGCTGCTGCTTCACCTTGTCGTCGGGGAAGCGCTCCTTCAGAGCCTGAAGCTGCGGCTGGACCGACTTCATCTTCGCCATCGAGGCGTAGGACTTGTTCGCCAAGGGGAAGAACAACAGCTTCACGATCACGGTCACGAGCAGGATCGAGATGCCGAAATTGCCGAAGAAGCGGTAGAAGAAGTCGAGGCCGAGGAACATCGGCTTGGTGATGAAGTAGAACCAGCCCCAGTCGATCAACAGGTCGAAATGGTTGAGGCCGAGCTCCTTGTTGTAGCCGCCATGGCCGGCGAGCGGGAAGTTGATGCCGACCACGCCGGCTTCCTTGGCGCCCGCGAACAGCCGCGCGTTCGTTGTCGTCGTGCCACCGATCGGGACCGTCTGCTCGCTTTGCAGATAGTCGGTCTGGTATCGGATCTGGGTGCCGGGTTCGGCGACGAAACGGGCCTTGAGCGTTGCCGACGTGTCGGGAAGGAGCGCAGACGCCCAATATTTGTCGGTAATACCGAGCCAGGCATTGGTGACGTTGTTGAATTCGAACCCGTGTCCGCCGTTGCCGATCGCGGGTGCTTCGCCGACAGCCTTATAGGCCTTCTCCTGCAAACCCTGCTCGCCCAGGTAACCGATCAGGCCTTCATGCAGGATGTAGTAGCCCGAGACCTGCGGCGTGCCGTGGCGCGAAATCAGTGCGAAGGGAAAGAGTTTGACCGGCGCGTTGCCGACATTGGTCACCTCGTCCTTGATGCTGAAGAGGTAGTGGTCGTCGATCGTGACGGTGCGGCGGAAGGTGAGGCCTTCGCCATTGTCGTATTTCAGCATGACCGGCGTGGACGGCGTCAGGCTGTTGGTGCCCTCCTGCTGCCAATCGGTGGTCCGGTCGGGCACCTTTGTGCCAGCCGTTCCGGCTACCCAGCCAAATTCGGCGTAATAGGGCTCTGCGGTGCCCGACGGCGAATAGAGAATGATCGGCGGCGACTTCGGGTCGACCGTTTCGCGATACTGCACCAGCGCAAGATCGTCGATGCGCGCGCCCTTCAAGGCAATGCTGCCGGTCAAGCGGGGCGTATCGATCTTGACACGCGGAGAGGCGGCAATCGCCGCCTCGCGGCTGACGGTCGGCTGGGCCGGTTGATTGGCGATCTGGGGAGCGGAGGGCGCGCCTGCGCTGCCGGGCTGCGGCGTGGCGCTCGGCGTCCCGGAAGCCGTCGGCTGCGGCGTGGTCTTATGCAGCTCGGCCTGCGTCTGTTGCAGGGCGCGTTGCTTCTCCATCGCCGGCATGTTGTAGAAATATTGCCAGGCGATCAGCACGAAGCCCGACAGAATGACGGCGAGGATGGTATTGCGGTTGTCAGTCATCATTCTCTCGTCATCAATCCGGTTTGCGGCTGGTCGCAGGAGCGGGGCCGGGCTTTGAGCCGTCGGTTCTTGAGTTGGTTTTTGGGCCGCGTCCCTTGTGCGTATGCCGCGCGGGCTTCGCGAACGCCATGCGCAGATCGTCGAGCATGGTGGCGAAGCCGCGCGAGAGCGCGTCCCTTCGGCCGACCAGCACATAATCATGATGGGGCTGCATCGACATCGGATCGAGCCGCTTCACCAGTTCGCGAAGCCGGCGCCGGATGCGATTGCGCTCGGGGGCGTTGCCGTTCTTTTTGGTGACGGTGAAGCCGATCCGGATCGGGCCGCGATCGTCGTGGTCAAGGCTTTGGCGGTCAAGGCGTTGCAGGACGAACGCAGGACTATTCACCCGCGCGCCATTGGCAACGGCGAGGAAATCCGCCCGCTGCCTCAGCCGATCCATGATGAAATCCCAAAAAGGGGGTCCGGCTCAGGCGCTCAGACGCTTGCGGCCGCGGGCGCGGCGGGCGGCGAGCACCTTTCGGCCGCCGGCCGTGGCGAGACGGGCACGGAAGCCGTGACGGCGCTTGCGCACCAGTTTGCTGGGTTGATAAGTCCGCTTCACGGGTTTTTCTCCGCTGACCGGGCAATTTGCCTGTAGAATTGATGATAAAGTCCGGAAGATGCTGCCCAAAACGGGCCTTTTTCGGCCCCAAGAGAGCCGCTCCCGGCGGTCACACCGGGTCATCGCGGACAATTGGCCGGCTTATAAGCGAGCGCCTTCTTTTCGTCAACGCCGCACAAGCGCTCAATTCCGGCGAATATCGCTGTTTGTGCGGGGTTTTTAACCCTTGAGGTGGCGACTCGCCAAATCTGCGCTTACATCCGACCTTGGCAGATTGACGATCTGTAATTTGACCGCGCTGGGGGCGGGCCGCATCTTGATACGCGCCAAGACCCTTCACCCGGCGACATCTTTAATCCGGTAAAGGCAGCGAGGGCGAATTTCGTGGCAGCGACAGACCTCCAGCCGATCCAGGATGGGGATCAGCGGGACCCGCCGACGGCGCTGCCGCGGGGGACGCGCGGGCTTGGGCTGTCCGGCAAGCTGCTGCTGCTCACCGTTCCCCTGGTGATGATCGCGGCCATCCTGCTCTACGTGCCCGCCATCGCCAACTTCTGGGTCAACCGGCTCAACGACCGCGTCGCGGCGGCCAACACGGCGGCGCTGGTGCTCGATGCCGCGCCGCTCGGCATGGTCCCCGATTCGCTCTCGCGCCAGATCCTGAAGAGCATCAATGCGCGCGCCGTCGCCATCAAGATGGGCCAGCAGCGCCGTCTGCTCGCCAGCGACAATCTACCCGCGGCGATCGAGCACGACATCGACCTGCGCGACATGACGGCGTGGGAGGCGATCACCGGCTCGTTCCGGATGATGCTGGAGACCGGCAACCAGGCCATCCGGATCGTCGGGCCGGGCGTCGGCAACGCCCAGTTCATGGAGATCGTCACCGACGAGCTGCCGCTGCGGCAGTCGATGTACCGCTTCTCCCGCAACGTCGTGGTGGTCGCGCTCATCATCGCGGTGCTGACCGCCGGCCTCGTCTATCTCGCCATGCATTATCTCTTCGTGCGCCCGATGCGACGGCTGACCGCGAGCCTGGTCGGCTTCCACGAAAATCCCGAGAGTTCGGCGGGGATCATCGTACCGAGCCAGCGCAGCGACGAGATCGGGGTCGCCGAGCGCGAATTGTCGGACATGCAGCGCGACCTGATGTCGATGCTGCATCAGAAGAGCCGACTCGCCGCCCTCGGCCTCGCGGTGTCCAAGATCAATCACGATCTGCGCAATCTGCTGGCCTCGGCGCAACTCCTGTCGGACCAGCTCGCCAGCGTGCCGGATCCGCGGGTGCAGCGCTTTGCGCCAAAGCTCGTGCGCTCGCTCGAGCGCGCCATCGCCTTCTGCCAGTCGACATTGTCCTATGGCCGCGCCCAGGAAGCCGCGCCCGACCGGCGCATGATCATGATCGAGCCGGTGGTGCTGGAGGTGCGCGAGACCGCCGGCCTTGCCTCCGACGCCTCGATCTCCTGGGTCGCCGCAATCGAGCGCGGGCTCGCGGTCGACGCCGATCCCGACCAGCTGTTTCGCGTGCTGCTCAACCTCGTCCGCAACGCCGCCCAGGCGCTGGAAAGCCATGCCTCGGCCGAGGGCGGCGCGCAGCAGATCCGGATCACGGGAAAACGCGAGGGCGCGGTCGCCATCCTCGAAGTCTCCGACACCGGCCCCGGCGTGCCCCAGAGGACCCGCGATCACCTGTTCGAGGCGTTCCAGACCTCCGGCCGCCCCGGCGGCAGCGGCCTCGGCCTTGCCATCGCCGCCGAGCTGGTCCGCGCCCATGGCGGCGACATCCATCTGGTCGAAGGCACCATCGGCGCCACCTTCCGGATCGTCATCCCCGACCGCCCCGTGGAACTGCTCTCCGTCCGTAACGAGCGGGCGCGGGCATAGTCGGCTCGCGGTTGAGTGCGGAAACTCTCATTTCCCAGCAAAATCTCCCCAATCCGGACCTTGCCAATCGGGGCAAGAGCGGTTAGTCAGAGCGCTCTTT
Source organism: Bradyrhizobium sp. 4 (assembly GCF_023100905.1). NCBI lineage: Bacteria > Pseudomonadati > Pseudomonadota > Alphaproteobacteria > Hyphomicrobiales > Nitrobacteraceae > Bradyrhizobium > Bradyrhizobium sp. 4. The sequence continues at coordinate 7,180,765 of NZ_CP064686.1, read as the reverse complement.
CGCACCCCTCCGGCGTCGCCGGGGGCTGCCTGCGGGCCACGCCCGCACTGTCAGCGAAAAACGCGCCCGTAGCTCAGCTGGATAGAGCATCAGACTACGAATCTGAGGGTCGGACGTTCGAATCGTTCCGGGCGCGCCATTTCGGTACCGACTGTCGCCTGGTCACGCGGACCGAAGCCATCCTTCCGCGGTGAAGTCATCCTTCCGCGGTGAAGTCATCCTTCCGCGGTCAAGGCTTCCAGCTCGGCGAAATAAGCCTCGTTCAGATCCTGCTCGGACCTCGTATCGAGGTCGCCGCCGCCCGACCTGAGTCCGCGCATCCGGTCGTTCAAGTATCCGACCAGCACCGAGCCGATCGCATGGATGGCTTCGTGACGATCGAGCCCCTCTGACATCAGCCGTTGCGCCGCGGCTCGGACCGGCAGTTCGCGATCCGCAATCTGGCTCTCGACGACGGCGTGAATAACGGCGTGCAATGTCGCGCGCGTGAGGTGGATCCGCGCGCGCCGATGATACTCCGTCACACAATCGATACGTTCTTGTTCGTCCAGCGCGAGCCACTGCTCCGGGTCCGCTCCGTGAATGGATCATAGGCTCGGATCTCTTCATTCCCTTGGTCGAGCACTGATCGGGCGAAGACGAATGCGATTTCCGAAAACCTAGGGCTACATTCCGCAGATCAGTCTCTATCCAATCGGCCGGCGCGCCGACGATGCCCTGCTCGCACCGCTACCGAAGCCGCTGCAAATGGTTGCACCGGTTCCAAGATGGCGCGTAACAACGCCCGCTTTAGCGCCGCCCAACTTCCTGCGCCGCTGGATTCGAACCAAGCCCCCTGCTCGCCAGCAAATGGTTGAACTGATCGGCTGAAAAAAGCTGCCCGTCCGGAGCCGTGATCGAAACCACAAAACCATTCACCGCGTGCTTGCGGGCCAGGATCACCGCAACGATCGCGCTGTCACGGAAATCCACGGTGCGGCAGTCGTCTCTAATAGCTTCGATGATAAATGTCATTTGGTCCATGACCACAATTGGCACGCGCCAATTGCGCGCCCGGCAACTCAACCTCGTATCGGTGAAAATGATATTGCCGACAAGCCAGCTATTGACCCGCTGGAATCGCGACCATACCCATATTGGGGGAAACAGCAGACCGGTCCTGCCTCACGCGCGGTGCGCCAAGGATACATAGAACCGGCTTGTGGGCGTCGAACCGGACATCCGTAGAAGCGGGCACTGGCCATGGTTGGTACGACTGAAGGCGAGGACATCGCGGCGGATTTGATCCGAACCGTCTCTCGCCACTCGTTGGCCTACATGCTGTGCGCAGCCAGCGAAATGTTCCGCCACTACGATTTCGATCCGCTGGACTTGATGATCATTCATGCGGTCTTGAACGCCAACGTTCTCAAGATCATGAAGAACCCCGAACTGGACCGGCAATTTGGCAGCATCCAGGCGGTTGAGCCGGATAGGATCAAGCAGGGCGTTTCCCGTGCCGCCCTGTCCCGCTTTTTCGGTCTGCCGATCGAAACCGTCCGACGGCGCGCCGATCGCTTGAAGAAGCAAGGCATTTTCCGCGAGACCGACCAGGGACTGATCGTAACCGAAGCCAACCAGTTCAAGTTCGGCAATAATCACGAGCTGCAGAGAACCAACATGCTCCTGGTGCGGAAATTCCTCCGTGACCTGACGGAAGCCGGCGTTGAGCTTCCCGGCGGGATTTGACGGCCGGATCAGCGTTTGTCTGCTGGCGGCATCCTTGGCGCCAAGGCGAGACAATCCGGTTGGATCTTCTTCGCGCATCGCTGCCGTGTGGTTCAGCACGCAAAAGATCACCTGTAATCTGCTTCACACGCAAATGCGCCCAATCACGCTAGATGGAATAGGCCGTGCCTCCGCGCGGCGTGTTCGGAGCTGGCGATGATGGCTGCACTTGCAAAGGCGATATCCCGCGCGACGAGAACCAACGTCGACGTCGAAACTCTGAAAGTCCTCGTGATCTTTTCGGGCGCGGGCTTGCTGCTCTCTCTCGTGGCCGCAATGATCTACGGACAGGCTGCCAGCGCCGCTTTGTTTTGAGAGCGCGCGCTTCGCCAAGTCGATCGTTCGCCTCAGCGCCACCCAAGCGCGGGCGCCACGTGCGTGAGGATAGCCTCGATGGCGTGCGCGCAATAGTCGACACCAAGCTGGTTCGGGATCGTCAGCAGCAGCGTGTCCGCCTCCGCAATCGCCTCGTCCGCTCGGAGCTGCTCGATCAGCACATCCGGCTCCGCGGCATAGGAGCGGCCGAAGATCGCGCGGGTGCGCGGGTCGATCAAGCCGACCTGGTCCTCGCTGCCGCGCTCGCCGCCGAAATAGGCGCGGTCGCGATCGTCGGCCAGCGCGAAGATGCTGCGGCTGACGGACACGCGAGGCTCGCGGGTATGGCCGGCCTCTTTCCACGCGGCGCGATAGGCGCGGATCTGCGCGGCCTGCTGCACATGGAAGGCTTCGCCGGTCTCGTCGTTCTTCAGCGTCGAGCTCTGCAGATTCATGCCGTGCTTGGCGGCCCAGACCGCCGTCGCGTTCGAGCCGGCACCCCACCAGATCCGTTCGCGCAGGCCTTCCGCATGGGGCTCGAGCCGCAACAGCCCCGGCGGATTTGGAAACATCGGCTGCGGGTTGGGCTTTGCAAAACCTTCGCCGCGCAAGATGTCGAGAAAGACCTCGGCATGACGCCGGCCCATCTCGGCGTCGCTCTCGCCCTCGGCCGGCTGGTAGCCGAAATAGCGCCAGCCGTCGATCACCTGCTCGGGCGAGCCGCGGCTGATGCCGAGCTGCAGCCGCCCGCCGGCGATGAGGTCGGCGGAGCCCGCGTCCTCCGCCATGTACAGCGGATTCTCGTAGCGCATGTCGATCACGGCCGTGCCGATCTCGATCTTGCTGGTCCTGGCGCCGACCGCGGCCAGCAGCGGAAAGGGGGAGGCGAGCTGCCGCGCAAAATGGTGCACGCGAAAATAGGCGCCGTCGGCGCCGAGTTCTTCGGCCGCAACCGCAAGCTCGATCGATTGCAGCAGCGTGTCCGCGGCCGAGCGGGTCTGCGATTGCGGCGAGGGCGTCCAGTGCCCGAAGGAGAGGAATCCGATCTTTTTCATGAAGGCAACATATGGACGACGGGCGGAGTTTGCGACACCTCGGCCGTAGGAAAGATGGCAAACGTAGAAAGGGCGTGTGCTTGTAGGTGATGTCGCGCGGGGGAAAGCACCTAAGCGGACAAAGCTGCAAGCACGCCTTTTTGACCCGGATCTGAAATTCAGCGCATTGCCCGGTGTTGCTGTCGCGAGCAACCGAACGTATTTTGGTCGCCTCTCAGCAGAGGCTACATCTTGTTCAGGCTCGGTAATCTTCCACCACAGGAGTGGAGGTCCGATCATGAACTGACATCAAGTAGTTTCTGGAGAGCTTCGTAAAAACGCAAGCCGCCAACTCGCGCCAGCCATTCCGTCTTAGCAGAAAGGGCCAGCCCGTATGGCTGGCCCTTTAGGTATATTACGTAAGCCGTCAGTAACGAGAAGCCGACGCGGCGCCCCAATTGAACCGGTAGTTCAGGCCGGCCTTGATGGTGTGCTCGTCATTGCGGAAGCCGACGGCGGTAACAACACCGCCGGCGCTGGTGAAGAGAGCGTTCCGCGTGCCGAAATCGTAGTACTGGTATTCGACCTTGCCCGACCAGTTCTGGGCGAACATGTATTCGAGACCACCGCCCACGGTGTAGCCGTCGCGACCACCGCCGTTGTTGGTGAAGGTGCCGCCGCCGAAACCGTTCGTAAGGCGGGAGTCAGCCCAGGCGTAACCGCCTTTGACGTACAGCAGCGCCGGACCCCAGGTGTAGCCGAGGCGACCGGTGACCGAACCGAGCCCACGGTTGACGAAGGGATTGTTGTTGGTGTCGAGGAAGCTGTAGTTCGCTTCAATGCCCAGCACCCAGTTCGGCGAGAACTGATGGTCGTAACCGACCTGCGCGCCGCCCATGAACACACCATCGTTGCTGCTGGTGCCGGTGAAGCCGGGGGCCAGAATGTTGTTGCTGCCGCCGAATGCGCCGCCGACGTGACCGCCGATGTAAAAGCCGGTCCAGTTGTAAATCGGCGAGGCCGCCATCGGTGGGGCTTTGGTGTAAGGACGCGCGGCCATATCAGCTGCCGATGCTGTACCCGCTAGGGCGGCGAAAGCGACAGTAGCGAGAAGGAACTTTTTCATTTCGAGTCTCTCAGGTTTAAATAGGTGTGCCAAACGCTACCCCAACTCATCGGATTTGCTGTAGCGCGCGAGACACACGTCGCCGATCTACGTGTGGAACGCTCTGGTCATTTGTTAATTGAGGAACCGTGTTGACCCGGAACCGGGCGTCTGAGCGACGAGTTCCGCGGTTCCGCCATCGCGAAGGATTTATCATTGTGCATTCCAAAGCTCTGGCATGATTCAGAACTTTTGCCGCTCATACTGGAAGCTCATCGACCCGGGATGTCGCATCTTGTCCGCTAGCTGACCTGCCGCACGCAGCCGGTGGAGGACCGCCGGTGACCATTGCGGACTTCCGAATGCCGGCCGATGATGTCGCATGACAGGCCGTCCACCAGCGCTGATAGTCTTTGGTGGCCTTCCCGGCACGGGCAAGACAACAGTTTTCCGGGAGCTGACCAGACGTCTCGCGGCCACGTACCTTCGTATCGATGCCGTTGAGCAGACGCTACGGACCGCAGGTCATAGGGTCGGCGCGATGGGCTATGTGGTAGCCACCGCACTCGCGGCTGAAAAACTCGAGCTTGGTCGTGTCGTTGTCGTAGACTGCGTAAATCCAGTCCTGGCAAGCCGCGTCGGATGGCGACAGGTCGCCGCTCAGAAGTCGACATGCGTCGTTGAGATTGAAGTGGTTTGCAGCGACCTGATCTTGCATCGACAACGAGTGGAAACACGCACCTCAGACATCAGCGGTCTCAAGCAGCCAACGTGGGCTGAGGTAGTGAACCGAGACTATGAACCGTGGGATCGAGAACACCTGGTGCTCGATACGGCCGTTAGCTCGCTCGATCACCTGCTCGAAGAAGCGGAGACGTATGTTCGCGCTCAGACTGGTTAGTCTCCTCTTGGCCCACAGCTGACCTGCCGCGAGCAGCCGGTGCAGGTCCGCTTGTGACCGACTTTTGCAACAAAATCGACCCAAATCGGACCTCGCTCAAAAGCTGTAGGCCATTGACACAGCACGCTGCTTGGCTCAATGTTACGCGCCGTAGCATTCGCGGTGAGGAGCAGTTGGCCCCTCTCCAGCGATTTCAAGGTCGGATGGGCCAAGTTTGCGAAGGCGCGATTTTATCGCTCTTGCAAGCGGCGCAGCGGTAGCTTGGAACAATGAGCAATGAGAAGGCCTTTAAAGTCCGATACCAGCGCCGGGAATGCACTCTCGCGACGCTCTATGCTGACCGGACTGGCGGCAACCTGCGTTGCGGCGCCGGCGAAATGGAGTTGGGCTGCCGAAATCGGTGGTGGTCCGTCCTTTTTCCCCGATGGCCCGGACGCCGAACTTTACGGCGCGGCCGAGAACTACCCGATCAAGGACCGGTGGAGGATCTTCCAGCCCGGCAATCCGGCCTCGCCAAAATACCGCGTCGGCGCATTCAGTCATTACGATGAGATATTCCCGACACGCCACGTCGATCGCGCGGCCACATCCTGGCCATTCAAGCGAACGCCGGCGGATGTCAGCTACCAGTACAAGGGAAACCGCGCTTCGCTTGCGGATTATCTGTCGCGCAATCCGGTGACGGGCCTGTTGATCGCTAAGGACGACCGGATTCTGGTTGAGTGCTATCAGTACGGCCGCACCGATCGAGACCGGCTGATATCGCAGTCGATGGCAAAATCTATCACTGGCATGCTGGTAGGGATCGCGACCGCGGAAGGCGCGATCAAGTCGATCGACGATGCTGCGGAGACCTATGTTCCCGGCTTGAAGGGCACGGAATACGGTGCAACGCCGATCCGCGCGCTGCTGCACATGTCGTCTGGCGTGAAGTTCGGTGAAGAGAACGATGAAGCGAAAGGCAGCGGAGACGACCTCGATCGCCTGTGGGGCGACATGGTGCGCAAACACTGGTTTTCCCAAAAAGGCACCGTTGCCAGCATCGCGCAATTCAACCAACGGATCGCGCCGCCGGGGACGCGATTCCATTACGCCAGTATCGAGACGGACGTGCTTGGTCTCGTGCTGCATTACGCGACCGGTCAATCAATGTGCGGCTATCTCCAGGAAAAAGTTTGGCAGCCGATCGGCACGGAAGCGGATGCCAAATGGCTGATTGATGCGGATGGCCGTGAGGTAGCGCACGGGTTCTTCAATGCGGTACTGCGCGATTACGCGCGGCTCGCCCGTCTGCTGGCCCACAACGGAGCGTGGGAAGGCAAACAGATAATACCGGCACAGTGGATGATTGATGCGACCACGGTGCTTGCCTCCGAGACGTATCTGGCAAAAGCCGAGGGAGGGTTCGGGTACGGCTATCAGGTCTACCTGTTTCCCGGCAGCAGACGGCAATTCGCGCTCTTGGGGCACCTCGGGCAGCGCATCCTCGTTGATCCGCCCTCGAAGCTGGTCATGGTGCAGACCGCCGTCGATGAAAAGTCCCCCGAAATCTGGCGTCTGTGGTCGGCCGTGGTCGCGCAGTTCGGGTGACGCCACCTTTTCTCCCAGGGGAAGAGAGGTCCACTCCGCCCTCGACGTCGGAATAGAAAGCCCAATGAGCTGCGAGGTCTGCTTCTGGCCATTGCGACAATCTTGACCCAGCGCCTTGTTGTCGGCATGACGCAACTTTCAAACCGAAAAGGACTCCAATTGTTTCCTGATTCCACTATCAAATGGCGGCCCTACCCTTCGATAATCGATGGCATCGAACGCCCACCTTTTGTTTTCGATCAAGGCCTTTGGCGCGGCGTTCTCTATCTCATCGTGGTGGCACCGAACCCCGGCCTTCGCGCTTACGGCATCGAAATGTCCTGCGAGATCTATTCGGGCATCGAAGAAATGATCTATTCGGTCGCCGATCACGGGGACAAAACAACTGGCCGCTACGACGGCGGAGTCTACGTTAAAGAAGCTGAGAACTCGGCATTGCTGAAAGCCTACGCTGCGACCGATCCGGTCGGTCGGAAGCCGCGGCACTTCTCCTTTGTCGGAGGCGACTACTGCTACGAGGTGCTTGGCTTCTCCGAACCCATCATACGAGCGTTTAGCAGCCCCGAAGAGGCATATGCTTGGGGACCTTCTAGGTCCGATGAGAAAGTAAACTAGGTCAGCAGCAACGCAGAGCCAGCACTTCCGCTGCTGGCCCGAAGCTGACTCACAAAGCCGGACTGGCCATGTCCGGTTTCGCGGACAGAGCGGACACCGGCTACCCCGCGAGCTAGCGCGTTTACGACTACGCTCCCCAGCGCATCCGGGCGCGCACCGAGTCTGCTGTGTTGAATGGATTCAAGTCTGAGGACGATTGTTTCGAGCCTGCGCGCGAGGTGGCGTGAAGCTCGAGGATATCGATCCGGAGTAGCGGTTGGGGCTCGCCCTGTCACGCGTGCCGCGACAATGGCATCGTGCGCCTGTTTTGCCCGACGAGTCAATATTTCGCCAAAACCTAATTTTCGTTTTTCGCTATCTTGCCCGGCGGATTCAACGGATTCGCAAAGCACCTAAGTCATTGATCCCGCTCATGCCGGCTACTGTGCATGGGGTTGTTTTCGAGGTTTTTGTTTTGAGAGCACGACAGTGCGAGGATGAACCGGACCTGGCCCGGCTCGCCCGCTACTTCATCACCCGCAGATTCTTGGTCGTGAACCGCTGGGTCTTGCCGTCTGGACGAACCGGTCGCCGCGTGCCGGCGGCCTTGCCGGTGCCGGGCGGCTGGTGCGCGGGGACCAGCTGGTCGGGGCGCGAGCCGATCAGGTCGGCGCGGCCCATCTCTTTCAGGGCTTCACGCAGCACCGGCCAATTGTCGGGGTCGTGGTAGCGCAGGAACGCCTTGTGCAAGCGGCGCTGGCGCAGCCCCTTGATGGCCTCGACCTTGTCGCTGCCGCCGCGCCGCACGCCGCGCAGCGGGTTGACGCCGGTGTGGTACATCGCCGTCGCGGTCGCCATCGGCGAGGGCAGGAAGGTCTGCACTTGATCCGCGCGGTAGCGGTTCTTCTTCAGCCAGAGCGCGAGGTTCATCATGTCCTCGTCGGTCGTGCCCGGATGCGCCGCGATGAAATACGGGATCAGATAATATTTCTTGCCGGCCTGTTCGGCCGCGGCATCGAACATGCGCTTGAACTGGTTGTAGGCGCCGATGCCGGGCTTCATCATCTTGTCGAGCGGCCCGCGCTCGGTATGCTCCGGCGCGATCTTCAGATAGCCGCCGACGTGATGGGTGACGAGCTCCTTGATGTATTCGGGGCTTTCGACCGCGAGGTCGTAGCGCACGCCGGAGGCCACCATTACCTTCTTGATGCCCTTGGTCTCGCGCACCTTCCGATAGAGCCGGATCAGATCGTCGTGCGAGGTGTTGAGGTTCGGGCAGATCTCGGGGAAGACGCAGGACGGCCGCCGGCACGCCGCCTCGACCTTCGGGTCCTTGCACGCCATCCGGTACATGTTGGCGGTGGGACCGCCGATGTCCGAGATGACGCCGGTGAAGCCGGGCGTCTTGTCGCGGATCTTCTCGATCTCGCGCAGGATCGAGCCCTCGGAGCGGTTCTGAATGATGCGGCCCTCGTGCTCGGTGATTGAGCAGAAGGTGCAGCCGCCGAAACAGCCGCGCATGATCGTCACCGAGAATTTGATCATGTCCCACGCCGGGATCTTCGCGTCACCGTAGGACGGATGCGGGGCGCGCGCGTAAGGAAGATCGTAGACCGCGTCCATCTCCTCGCTGGTCAGCGGGATCGGCGGCGGGTTGAGCCAGAGATCGCGATCGCCGTGACGCTGCACCAGCGGCCGCGCATTGCCGGGATTGCTCTCCCGGTGCAGCACGCGTGACGCGCGGGCATAGGCCTCCTTGTCCTGCTCGACTTGCTCCAGCGCCGGCAGACGGATCACGGTCAAGCCTTTGGTGCGCGAAGCGCCTTCGTCGGCGGAGTCGATATCGTCGGCGTGCAGCTCGGTGTAATCGTCGGGCACGCGGCGGAACAGCGCGACGCCCCTGATGTCGTCGAGCTCGCGCGGCGCCTGGCCGGCGGCAAGACGGTTGGCCACTTCGACGACGGCGCGCTCGGCATTGCCGTAGAGCAGCAGGTCCGCCTTGGCGTCGGCCAGCACCGAACGGCGCACCTTGTCGGACCAGTAATCGTAATGCGCGATCCGGCGCAGCGAGGCCTCGATGCCGCCGAGCACGACCGGGACACCCTTGAACGCCTCGCGGCAACGCTGCGCGTAGACCACGGTGCAGCGGTCCGGCCGCTTGCCGCCTTCGCCGCCCGCAGTATAGGCATCGTCATGGCGCAAGCGGCGGTCCGCGGTGTAGCGGTTCACCATCGAATCCATGTTGCCGCCGGTGACGCCGAAGAAGACTTTTGGCTTGCCCAATGCCTTGAACGGCTCGGCCGAATGCCAGTCCGGCTGCGAGATGATGCCGACGCGAAAACCCTGCGCCTCCAGCAGGCGGCCGATGATGGCCATGCCGAAGCTGGGATGGTCGACATAGGCATCGCCCGTCACCAGCACGATGTCGCAGGCGTCCCAGCCGAGCGCATCCATCTCGGCGCGGCTCATCGGGAGGAATGGCGCCGGCTCGTGCGGGCGTGCCTGCGCCATCAGGGGCTTTTCGGCGGCGATGATCTGGATGTCCATGGCGCCTACGCATAGGACTCCGAGACGGCGAATACAACCGACAGGCGCGTGAAAGATGCGGTTCCTGGCCGGCAGCCCGGGCGTGCGAACCCGTTAACCGTTCGCGAGCGCCGCCATCAGGTGTGCACCTTCTCGGGTCATGCGCAGGAACCAACTGCCCTCGCGAACATTCTGATGCAGGGTTTGCGCCGGCCCGGCTGGCGCGCGCTCGCGCCCGGGGTTTAGTATCGCCTCGATGTTCGCCTCTGGCGGATGGGGGAGCCGTGAGTACAGTCATAGAGAACTTGCTGCTTCGAAAGCAGAAGCTGGTTGAGCAGCTCGAGAAGGCGCCCACGGTCGAGGACCGCGACAAAATCGAACACCAGCTCGAACAGATCAACACCGCGCTGGATTTTCTGGACAGGCCCGGCACGAAAAATGCGCGGTAGCAGCGCTCAATCCACCTGCAGCGCTTTTGCGTAGACCACGCCCGAATTGGTGACGTGCGTGGTCATCAGCGTCGCGAAGGCGGCGAACTCGCCGCGGGCGAACAGATCGAGCAGCTTGCGATGCTCGTCGAAGGACGTGCGTGTGCGCACGTCGATCGGCGAAGTCAAATTGGTGCGCAGTGCTGCGACGCGGCTGGATGCGAGCTGATAGGATTCGGCGAGATAGCGGTTGCCGCAATGGGCGAACAGCGCCTCGTGAAAGGCGGCATCGGCGCGCCCGTAGGCGATATTGTCCCTGGCCGCAATCGCCGGCTCCATCGCCGCGATCGCCTCGCTCATCGTCGCGATCGCACCGGCGCGATCATGATGGAAGGCGAGCTCGGCGGCCTTGGGCTCCAGCGCGATTCGGAACGTGCAGAGCGCTGTGATGTCTTCGGCGCTTGGCGTAAAGACAAAACTGCCGACCTGCGGGCGGATCACCACGAGGCCCTGCGCCTGCAACTGACCCATCGCCTCGCGCACCGGGGTGCGGCTGACGCCGAAGGAGTTTGCCACCATCTCCTCCGAGATGGCTGCACCCAGCGCGAACTCGCCGTCGATGATGGCCTGGCGCAGCCGCTGCACGACCCGTTGCGACAGCGATTTCGGTGCATCGAGCTTCAGCGGTCGCATCGGCTCTCTCAGATCACCTTGCCTGGGTTGAGCAGATGATCGGGATCGAGCGCGGCCTTCAGCGTCCGCATCAGCGCGATCTCGACCTCACTGCGGGCATGACCCAGCCACTTCTTCTTCAGCGTGCCGATGCCGTGCTCGGCGGAGACGCTGCCGCCCATCTCACGCACGAGACCGTAGATGATCGCGTCCATCGCTTCCTTCGGCTGCTGCTCGACGGCAAGGCCAGTCACCCAGGAGACGAGATGCAGATTGCCGTCGCCGATATGGCCGTAATAGACGCTCTCGCATCCCTCGATGCCCTTTGCGAGCGCCGCCTTGCAGCGCGTGACGAACTCGTCCATCCGCGCCACGGCAAGGCCGATGTCGTAGGAGATGTGCGGCCCCAGCACCTGGCCGAACTCGGCACAGATGTCGCGCACGCGCCAGAAGCTTTGCGTCTGCGTCAGCGATTGCGCCACGGCAGCGTCGGCGAGCAACCCGCGCTCCATCAGCTCTTCGAGCCAGCTTTGGAAGCGCGGCGCGTCGAGGCTCTCGTCGGTGCCCTGCGCTTCGACCAGCACGTAGAGGCCGTGGCCTGCCGCGACCGGCGGCTTGACGCCGGCGCGATTCGTGATCACGTCCCAATAGTCCGGCCACATCACCTCGAATGCCGACAGCAGCGGGCCGAGCCCGCTTCGCGCGGCGCCGAGCAGCGCGATCACCGCGGCATAGTCCTCGAGCGCGCAGAGCGCGGCCATGGTCGAGCGCGGTTTTGGAAACAGCCGCAGCACCACGCGGGTGATGATGCCGAGCGTGCCCTCCGAGCCGATGAAGAGATGCTTCAGATCATAGCCGGCATTGTTCTTCATCAGCTTGTTGAGACTGGTGATGATGGTGCCGTCGGGCAGCACGACTTCGAGCCCGAGCACCAACTCGCGCGTCATGCCGTAGCGGATCACGCGGTTGCCGCCGGCATTGGTCGAGAGGTTGCCGCCGATCGCGCAGGAGCCGCGCGAGCCGAGATCGAGCGGAAAGAAGAACCCGGCTTCGTCAGCCGCCATCTGGATCGTCTGAAGCGGCGTACCTGCTTTCACCGTCATCGTCATCGAGGCGTGATCGATCTCCTCGATGCCGCTCATGCGCTCCAGCGAGATCGCGACCCAGCCTGCTTCAGGAGATGCGCCGCGGCACAGCCCGGTCAATCCGCCCTGCGGCACGAACGGCAGATGTGCCTGCCGGCAAGTCGCGATCGCATCCGCCACGCCTTGGGCGTCGACCGGGCGGATCACCGCCAGCGGCGTTTGCGGCAGGCTCGCGCTCCAGTCGTTGCAATTGCGCGCGGGCACGTCGGTGCCGACAAGCACAGCAGCCGCGCCGAGCCTGTCGCGCAGGGCGCCGAACAGTTGGTCGGGCCGCTCGATGGGGGTCACCATGTTCATGCGAGACCTCCTCGGAATCTGGCTGCGTGTTATGTCCGCCATGACGGCGGAAAGGGTTTGCGTGTTTGTTGTATGTAAGGTACAAGGCAGAAAGTAAAGCAAAAACAAGGCTGGTGTGATGACCGAGGCAATTCGCGGGTTCTGGGTGGCGTCGGCGACGCCGCTGGCGACGGACGGCAGCGTGGACTCCGCAAAGCTCGCCGCCCACGCCAAGCAACTCTTCGCCAAGGGCGTCGACGGTGTCGTGCTGTTCGGCACCACCGGCGAGGGCACCTCGTTCAATGTCGCCGAACGGGTCGCGACCATCGAAGCCGTGCTCAAGGCCGGCGTCGCGCCGGACCGCATTGGAATCGGCGGGGGCTTCCCCGCGATCAGCGACAGCATCGCTCTGACGCGCGCCGTGCTCGGTCTCGGCCTGCGTCACGTGCTGTATCTGCCGCCTTACTTCGACCGCAGCGTCACCCCTGAGGGTATCGAGGATGCGTTTGCGGCGATCCTCGACCGCGTCGCCGACGATCGCCTGCGCGCCTACCTCTATCATATCCCGCAGATCTCGGGTGTCGCGATCCCGACCGGCGTCGCCGCGAATTTGCGCAAGCGCTACGGCAAGGTCGTTGCGGGCCTGAAAGACTCCAGCGGCGACTTCAAGCAGTTCCAGGCGTTCCGTGCCGCCGCTCCCGAGCTCGCCATCACCGTCGGCAACGAAGTTGACATCGCCCGCGCGATCGCCGCCGGCGGTGCCGGCACCATCTGCGGCATGGCCAACATCGCGCCGGAGCTGGTCAAGGCGATGATCGACGGCAAGGATGTCGAAGCACGCATGCAGGCTGCCGTGGACATCGTGGTGAAATCACCATCCTTCCTCACGACGTTGAAAGCCATCCTCGCGGCACAGACGGGCGATGCGAGCTGGCTGCGCGTGCGGCCGCCGCTCCGGGCGTTGTCCGACGGCACCGCGCTCAAGCGGAAGCTCGACGAGCTGACGGCTCCCGCTATCGCGTGAGAACGCGCAAAACCGTGACAAGTTGCCGCGAATTCGCGCGCTGCGTGTCGCGACCGCTGCGCAATCAATCGAGGATTGCCGAATACCGCGACTAGAGCCTAGAACCATTCAACACTAGAGCGATTCAAGTCCGCTTGCGGTTCTCTTCACGCACAGCGGCTGTTAGACGCGCCAGCTTCTGCGTCTGACCTGGAAGTGAATCGAAAGTGCGTGTCTATCTGGACGGCCAGCGCGTCAGCGGCCGCCGAACGCCTGCCGGCGACAGCCGCGCGGCTCTTCTCATCGGAGCGGCCGTGCTGCTCGCCGAATTTTTCTCCAGCTCGGCGACCGCGCAGGCCCAATCCGCACTGCCGCCGGTGACGGTGGAAGCGCCGGCGCCGCGGCCGAAAACGGCGCGCGCATCGGAAACATCTCAACGCCGGACGCAAGCGGCCGCACGTCAGCGCAGCCGCAATGCGACCACCCCCGCGGCTCCGACGCCATCGGAACGCGCCGCGGCTGATGCCGCCGCGCAACAAGCCGCAAAGCTCGGCTACCGCGCGATGCCGAGCGCGACGACGCTGCGCAGCGGGGCCTCTCCGCTCGACACCTCGCAATCCGTTAACGTCGTGCCCGCGCAGGTGTTGAAGGACCAACTGCCACGCAATATCGACGACGCGCTGGTCAACATCAGCGGGATCACCCAGACCAACACGCTCGCCGGCACCCAGGATGCCGTGATCCGCCGTGGCTTCGGCGACAACCGCGACGGCTCGATCATGCGCAACGGCATGCCGCTGGTGCAGGGGCGCAGCCTGAACGCCGCGGTCGAAAGCGTTGAGGTGCTGAAGGGGCCGGCTTCGCTGCTCTACGGCATCATGGATCCCGGCGGCATCGTCAACACCATCAGCAAGCGTCCGGAGCTCTACCAGCACGGTTCGGTCACGCTGCTCGGCTCGACATTCGCGAACAATCGCAACGGCGCCGACGGCACGCTCGACATCACCGGTCCGATCGGCGACCAAGGCCTTGCCTATCGGTTCGTCGGTTACGGCGTCAGCGAGGACTATTGGCGCAATTTCGGCCGCCACAGGGAAATGCTGGTGAACCCGTCGCTGGCCTGGTACGGCGACACCACGACGGTCCAGCTCACCTATGAGCACCGCGAATTCATCTACCCATTCGACCGCGGCACTGCCTTCGTCAAGGGCGCTCCGCTGGCGATCCCGAAGACGCGCCGGCTCGACGAGCCCTTCAACAACATGTGGGGCATCTCCGACCTGGTGCAGGCCTCGGTCGAGCAGAAGCTCGACGACAATTGGAAGGTCACCGCAGCCTACAGCTACAACACCGAGACGTTCAGTGCCAACCAACTTCGCATCACCGGCGTCAACGCGACGACTGGCGTCGAGACCCGCAGCAACGACGGCACGCGTAACTCGCTGAGCAACGCCAGCTACGGCACCTCCTATTTGCAGGGTGACGTCTGGGTCGGCGGCTTCCGAAACGAGATCTTGTTCGGAGGCGAGGCGCTCTATCGCACGATCGACCGCCACGATTTGATTCGGCAGGCGACGGCGAGCTTCAATTTCTACAACCCGATCTACGGGCTGGTCGTGCCGGGCACGACCGTTTCGCCAGTGGACAGCGAGCAGACGGACAAGCTCGGCACCCGCGGTTTCTTCGCCCAGGACACCTTCCATCTGACCAACTGGCTGTCCGTGGTCGGAGGCGTGCGCTGGATGGAATACGAGCAGTTCGCGGGAAAAGGCCGGCCCAACTTCATCACAAACACCAATTTGGCGGGTGACAAGGTGCTGCCGCTAGGCGGCGTCATCTTCAAGCTGAACGATCAGCTCTCCTATTACGTGAGCTATACGCAGTCGCTGAAGCCGACATCGGTCATCGCGGCGTTCACCACCGGCTTTGTCGTCGACTCCACCATCGCGCCTGAAGAAGGAACGCAATGGGAGACCGGTCTGAAGTTCGATGTCAACAAGCGGCTGTCGGGCACCCTGGCCGTCTACGACATCCAGAAGAAGAATGTGCTGGTGCTGGATGACATCGGCGGAGGCAAGTCGGCGGCGCGTGCCTCCGGCGCGGCCAGGTCGCGCGGCGTCGAATTGGACGTGACCGGCAAACTAGCCGATCAATGGAGCCTGATCGGAAGTTATGGGTATACCGATGCCCGGCTGATCAATGATCCCGCTGTCGGTAACGCCAAGCTCCTGAACGCCGCCATGAACACGGCTTCGCTCTATCTCGTCTACGATTTCGGCGATGCGCTGCCCGGACGTCTGCGGCTTGGCGGTGGCGCGCACTACGTCGGTGACCGACCGGGCGACGCCGCCAACACGTTCTTCATGCCGGCCTATACCGTCGCGGACATCTTTGCGACCTACGACACCAAAGTCGACAATCTGCCGGTGACCTATCAGTTCAACGTCAAGAACCTGTTCGACAAGGTCTATTATACGTCCACCACCGGGAACGCCTTAAACGTCGCGATCGGCGACGCGCGCCGGGTATCTCTGTCGACGACGGTGAAGTTCTAGCGATGACAGTGTGGCGCGAGGAAGCCGATTTCCCGGTCGTGCAGATCAGAAGGACCGGCGCCGATGCGTGAGTGCTGGCGCGCGATCAAGGCCGCCCTCCACCAGGTCCATTCCATCGCCGGCCTCGTGCTCGCGCTGCTGCTTGCTGTGATCGCGTTGAGCGGCGCGATCATGAGTTTTGAGGATGAGATCGTCGATCATCTCAACGCCGGCATCATGCAGGTCGCGCCGCGCCAGTCACCGGCGCTGATGCCGGACGAACTGGTTGCGCGCCTGTCTGCGGCGCAGGATGTCGGCAAGGTCTCCGCCGTGACGCTAGCAAGTGATCCGTCCGCCGCGGTGCATGTGCGCTTCGCCCGCGACGAACGAGGCGCGCGGCCGTCCTCGCTCTATGTCGATCCCTATGACGCGCGCGTGTTGGGCGCACCTCGCGGCGAAGCGTTTTTCGCGACCGTGCGCAAGCTGCATCGCTGGCTGTTGATTCCCGGCGACGCCAAGGGCTGGGGGCGTCAGATCACGGGCGTGGCCGCGCTCGGCTTGATCGTGATGCTCATCTCGGGCCTCGTGCTGCGCTGGCCGCGGCGTGCAGGCAGCGCGAAGATGTGGCTGAAGCCCAATCTCGGCCTCAGCGGACGCGGCCTCCATCGCTCGCTGCACGCGGTGATCGGCACTTGGGTCCTGCCGGTCTATCTGGTGATGACGCTGACCGGGCTGTGGTACTCGTTCGACTGGTACAAGGACGGTGCCGTCTGGTTGCTGTCGCGCCCGCAGGCCGCCTCGGCGAAGATGCAGCCGAAGATGCCTGCAGGCGCCAGCGAGACGGCACAGCCGATCGGCTTTGATCGCGCGTGGGGCGCCTTCCTGCACGAAGAGGGCAGCCGCTTCTCCAAGGCGTTGCTGACGTTGCCCGCCGGTCCGGGCACGGTGATCCGGATCCGCTCCTGGGGGAAAGACTCGACCCTCGACACCACCCGCGACGAATTCCGCGTCGATGCCGTTACCGGCCAATTCGTTTCTGCGGAACGCTACGCCGACAAGGTGTTCGGTGAGAAGATCATTGCGAATGTGCTCGACATCCACCGCGGTGCGATTCTGGGTTGGCCCGGCAAACTTGCGTTTATGATCGCGGCCGCGCTGATGCCGCTGTTCGTGGTCACCGGCATTTTGCTTTATCTGTCGCGCCGCAAGCTGCGGCGGCCGGCCCAGTCACCGCTCGGGCAGCTCGTGCCGGGCGAGTGAACGGGCGGACTGCTTCGACAGGGCTTGGTGTTGCCCGGGTGAGCCGCCGTCGTCGTATCACTTCGCCTGCATGCGCCGTTCGTCGAGGACGATGTCGTTGTTGATGGCGTAGACGAAGCAGCCGCCATCCCGGCCGTTCCGCGCGGGATCGCTGTTACATTTCGCAAGCGCGGAGGTCTGGGCGTCTTTAAGGCTGGGGTCCCCTGCCGAGATGAACAGCTTACCCCAGGGATGGATCGCGATCGCCTTGGGCTCCATGGCCTTGTCGTAGTTCTGCACGTCAGGGCGCTGTCGCGTGATCCGCCGGATGATTGGAATCTGCGACAAGTCGTACTTGCCTGCATAATGCAGCCGCGGCATGTCTCTCGACGCGAGCTCGCCTTCAGCGACGATTTCCTCGTTGACCGCCAGCAGGGCGCATGGCTTGCCGTAGCGAAGCTGACAGGATTCCAGTGCACGGTCTCCCGTCGCCGAAGCGTCGTCCTGTTCGCAGGTCCGAAGGTAGCTCGCATTGACGAGCTCCACGGCCTGTCCCTTGTTGGGTTTGCAGGCGAGATAGTCCTTGATCAGCGTGTCGCGAAGCGTTGGGTGTACGGCCGGCGTCGCTGCGGCCATGATCGAGGCCATTGCCCGCTCGAATTGCGATTTGCG
This sequence comes from Bradyrhizobium sp. 4, assembly GCF_023100905.1. Lineage (NCBI taxonomy): Bacteria > Pseudomonadati > Pseudomonadota > Alphaproteobacteria > Hyphomicrobiales > Nitrobacteraceae > Bradyrhizobium > Bradyrhizobium sp. 4. Next base: position 7,162,964 of record NZ_CP064686.1, on the reverse strand, counting down.
TTCGGCATAGGTGAGCGCGGCCATGGCGACGCCCGGAAGCGCCAGAAACACCACCAGGAATTTAGCACTTTCATATTGCGCCCCCCAGACGATTCGGAACTTTAGCCCTCAAGCGCGGCATACGAAACGATTTTCAGCCGGGGACCACGGTGGGCGCGCCCGCCGGTCGGAGCCATACCCCCCGGATCGGGCTGGCCAACCGGCCGGCAATCATTCAAGAACCAGTCCCGTTCAAGTCCCCCAAGGTTGCCTGTCTCATGAAGCCTTCGACCGTCACTTCCGCCGATATCCGCCGGGCACTGCTGCTCCGCGAGGAGATCGCTCTGCTCGATCTCAGGCACGAGGCTGGTTTCGCGACGGGACATCCGCTGTTTGCTGCCAACATGGCCGCGGACCGGATCGGGATCGAAGCCGAGGTGCGGCTGCCGCGCAAGGACGTGGCGATCGTGCTCTATGATGACGGCGAGGGCCTCGTCACTGCCGGCGCCGAGCGGTTGGCCGCGCTCGGCTATACCAATGTCCGCGCGCTCGATGGCAGGCTGAAGGCCTGGCGCGACGCCGGCTATCAAATCTTCGAGGACGTCAACTCCTACTCAAAAGCCTTTGGCGAGCTGGTCGAATCGCGCCGGAACACCCCGTCGTTCAGTGCCGACGAGGTGGCAAAACTCATCGCGGACAAGGCCAACATCGCGATCCTCGACGTGCGCCGCTTCGACGAGTATGCCACCATGAACATCCCGGGCTCGGTCAGCGTGCCCGGCGCGGAGCTGGTGCTGCGGGCAGGGCAGGCGGCACCCGATGTCGACACCACCATCATCGTGAATTGCGCCGGCCGCACCCGCTCGATCATCGGCACCCAATCGCTGATCAATGCCGGCGTGCCGAACAAGGTCCGGGCGCTGCGCAACGGAACCATCGGCTGGACGCTGGCGCGGCATACGCTCGACCACGGTGCCGACCGGCGTGGCGCGATCGGGCCGTTCGAGGGCGGCCCGGCCAATGCGCGCGACGTCGCCTATCGCGCCGGTGTGCGCCACATCGGTGCGAGCGAGATGGCTGGGCTTGTCGCGCAGACCGATCGCACGCTCTATCGCTTCGACGTGCGTGACGCCGAGGAATATGCCGCCGGCCATCTCCCGGGGTTTCGTCACTATCCCGGCGGACAGCTGGTCCAGGAAACCGATATGGCCGCACCGGTGCGCGGCGCGCGCATCGCGCTGACCGACGACAAGGGCGTCCGCGCCGACATGACGGCGTCCTGGCTCGCGCAGATGGGCTGGGAGGTCTATGTGCGGGAAGGTGGCTATGACGGCGCGCTCGAAATCGGTCCGCCGCACGTCCTGCCCAAGCCCGACCCCGCCTACCGTTACCGCCGCCCCTATGAAGGCACCGGTGTCGACGAGCGTGCGATGCAGGACTATCTCGACTGGGAGTATGGCCTGGTCGAACAATTGCGTCTGGACGGCACGCACGGGTTTTACGTGATCTGACGAGCGCCCGCCATCTTCTCCCCGTATCCGAACCCTATTGTGCTGCGCATCCCCCGCGGTCTATGAGCTGCGGCGAAGCTGTGACCCACGGAGATTTCATGTCAGTCCCAGGCCAAAGCCCTGAGCGGAGCGCGAAGGCGCTGCTGCTTGAAGGCGTCAACGACAGCGCCGTGGACCTGTTCAGAACGGCGGGTTTCACCAATGTCGAGCGCCTGACCAAGGCGCTGGACGGCGAGGATTTGCGGCGGGCGCTCAAAGGCGTGTCATTGCTCGGCATCCGCTCGCGCACCCAGATCACCGATCAGGTGCTGGAAGCGGCCGACCAGCTTCTCGCCGTCGGCTGCTTCAGCGTCGGCACCAACCAGGTCGATCTGCTGGCGGCGCGCAAGCGCGGCATTCCGGTGTTCAACGCGCCGTTCTCCAACACGCGCAGCGTCGCCGAGCTCGTGATCGGTGAGATCGTGATGCTGCTGCGGCGCATCTTCCCGCGCTCGGTGTCGGCCCATGAGGGCGGCTGGGACAAGTCGGCGACCGGCAGCCGCGAGGTACGCGGCCGTACCCTCGGCATCATCGGCTACGGCAATATCGGCTCGCAGCTCTCGACCCTGGCGGAGGCGATCGGCATGCGCGTGATCTATTTCGACCGCACCGACAAGCTCCGCCACGGCAACACCGAGCCGGTCGAGAAGCTGGAGGAGCTGCTGGCGCAGAGCGACGTCGTCAGCCTGCATGTGCCGGAAACGCCGGAGACCGCCGGGATGATCGGCGAGAAGGAGCTGCGGGCGATGAAGCCCGGCTCCCTCCTGATCAACAACAGCCGCGGCACCGTCGTCGATCTCGATGCGCTGGCGGGAGCTCTGCGCGACGGTCACCTCGCGGGCGCCGCCATCGACGTGTTTCCGGTCGAGCCGTCCTCGAACTCCGATCGCTTCAAGAGCCCGGTGCAGGGCCTCGGCAATGTCATCCTCACCCCGCATATCGGCGGTTCGACCGAGGAGGCGCAGGAGCGCATCGGCGGCGAGGTAGCGCGCAAGCTGGTCGACTTCTTCATCACCGGCTCGACCACGGGGGCGGTGAATTTTCCGGAGGTGCAGTTGCATCTGCGCCCCTCCGGCGCGCGCTTCAGCCACGTCCATCGCAACGTGCCCGGCATGCTGCGCCGGCTCAACGAAGTGTTCCTGCAGCGCGACATCAATATCGCCGCGCAATATCTGGAGACCTCCGGCGACCTCGGTTACGTCGTGCTCGACGCCGACCTCGGCGGCCAGGATTCAGGCGCGCTGCTGCAGCAGATCCGCAGCCTCGAGGGCACTGTCGGCGCGCGGCTGGTGTTTGAGCACTAGCGTCATTGACGGCCGGTCGGAAGGCGCCTTGAATACGGCCTGCTGGCGGAACGAACGAGAACAGAAAGTGCAGGGGGAAACGATGGCGCAAGGGCGTGCGAAGCTGTGTGTATTGCTCGTGGGCGCAGTGACTGCACTGGGCGCGAACTCCGCTGCAGCGGTGACGCTGGCCGAGGATGCGGACGCCGTCTGCAAGGGCCTGGTCGGCGGCACTGACGCCGTGAAGATCGATTCGGCGACGTTGCTGGCGCCGTCGCAACTGGCCGTCGCCGAACGCGGCCCGACGCCGTCGGGGCGCGTCACGCCCGCCAATCCCGGCTTCTGCAAGGTGCTCGGCCATATCGATCCCACCGATCCCAAGGCGCCGCCGATCAGATTTCAGGTCAATCTTCCCGTCGAATGGAACGGCCGCTCGCTGCAATATGGCGGGGGCGGATTCAACGGCGTGCTGATCACGGGCCTGACGCTGCCGCCGGCCTATCCCTTCGACAAGCCGTCGCCGCTCGCGCGCGGCTTCGTCACCTACGGGACCGATTCCGGTCATGAGTCCAAGCCGGGCGAGCCGCCGCAACTGTTCGCGCTCAACGACGAAGCCTTCGAGAATTTCGCCCATCGCGCCTACAAGAAGGTACGAGATGCCGCCGTCGCGCTGATGCAGCGCGCCTACGGCAAGAGGCCTGAGAAAATGTACTTCATGGGGTCGTCCGAAGGCGGCCGCGAAGGCCTCACCATGGCACAGCGCTATCCCGATGATTTCGACGGCATCTTTGCCCGCGTGCCCGTCATCAACTGGGTCGGCCTGCAGCATGCCGGCACCCGCTCGGGTCTCGTGACCATGGGCGATGGCTGGATCAATCCGGCGCAGGTGAAGCTCGTCGGCGACGCCGTGCGCGCGGCTTGCGACAAGGCCGACGGCTCCGACGACGCGCTGGTGCAAGATCCCGTGTCCTGCAAGGCGGCGTTCAAGGCGGAGACGCTGCGTTGCGCGAGCGGCAAGACGGGCGATCAATGCCTCACCGACGCGCAGATCAAGGCGATCGACACCCTGCATGCGACCTACAAATTCCCGTTTCCCCTCGCCAATGGTCTCGATGATTATCCGGGCTGGGGCGTGTCGGGCGAGGATACGCCGGCGGTTGGGCCGACCGGCGGCTGGGTCGCATGGTGGCTCGGCACGGCGTCTCCTGCGCAGCCGCCTGCGCCCAATAACGGCATCGCCTGGATCTACGGTGCCGGCGGCATCCAATATGTGTTCGCGCGCGATCCCAAGCTCGACGTGACGACCTATAAGCCCGAAGAGCACAAGGGGCGGCTGCTCGAGGTCTCCAGCCTGATGGATTCCACCGATCCCGACCTCAGCCGCTTCCGCGCTCGCGGCGGCCGGCTGATCATGCTCGAACACATGGCGGACTACGCGCAGAGCCCCTATGCCGGCATCCGCTATTTCGAGAGCGTCGAACGCAAGCTCGGCAAGGCCGAGACGGCCGAATTCGCGCGGCTCTACACCGCGCCCGGGGTCGACCATGTCGGCTCCGGCGCGCCGGCCAATGTCGACATGCTGAGCGCGCTGGTCGACTGGGTCGAAAAGGGCAAGGCGCCCGGCGATTTGGAAGTCGCCGAGCAGAAGGTCGAAGCGCCGTCCTTTGCGACGCTTCGCGCGCTGCCGCTGTGCCGCTGGCCGGCCTGGCCGCACTACAAGAGCGGTCCGGTGACGGAGGCAGCGAGCTTCACCTGCGCGCCGTAGCCGGCGCGCCACTTCGGAGCGTCACCCGGCGGCCATTGCCTGCGCGCCGCCGAGCAGCTGCGCGTTGAGCCGGCCGCCGGAGAACAGCATGTCGTCAAGGGCTTCGTCGATATCGGCGGAGATCACGGTGTTGCCGCCGTCCCGTGCGATGCTTCCTTGCGCCAGCCGCCGCATCAGCTCCTTGATGAAGGCGCAACTGGTGCCCTCGCTGCGTCGGGCAGCCTCCGCGATCACCGCCCCCTCGAGCGGCAGTCCCCTGCCGTAGAGCCGGACCAGCTTGCCGCGGCCGGTCTCGTCGGGCAGCGGCACTTCGATAGCTTGATCGATGCGGCCGGGGCGACCCGCGAGAGCTCCCTCGATGTCCTCCGGCCGGTTGGTGGTCAGAACGAACAGGATGTCGGCGTCTTCCTTCAGCCCGTCCATCTCGTTGAGCAGCTTGTTCAGCATGGATTCCGCACACGGCCCCATGTCATCGCGGTCGCGGGCGATGAGATCGACATCCTCGATCACCACCATCGACGGCTGGAGCAGGCGTGCCAGGCTCATATAGGCGCCGAGCAGACCGATCTGCTCGGCCGTGATGATCAACGTCGTATGCCCGGGCAAATGCGTTGCGAGATAGCGGATCGTGTGGGTCTTGCCGGTGCCCAGCGGCCCGTACAGCAAGATGCCTTTGCGTGTCGATTGACCCAGCCGGCGCAATTGGTCTCGGGTGTTGACGAAGGTCAGAACGTTGCGATCGAGCAGCCGCAGGGTCTGCTCCGGCAGAATCACCTCGTCGCGCGCGACCTGCGGCAAGCGATGCACCGTGATGCCGCGCGAGCGACCGCGATAGTCGGAGTCGGCATCGAGCGACAGGATCTTGCCGCGATAGGTCCGCGCAGCCTGTACGGCTTCCTCCAATTCATTGAAGCATTGCTGGACGAGAGCCGCGCCTGCGGAACCTGAAGGCACCAGGATCTCGATCCGAATGCCGGGCTCGCGACTGTATTCGCGGTGTGCGCAGAGCAAAACCGCATAGCGGAGATGATCCTGCTCACACAGCCATAGTCCGTTATCCAGACACTTGACCGGGCTCTTCTCGCCTACATCGACGTCGGAATATTGCAGCGGGCAATCGCGATCGCATAGCGGCCCTCCTTGAGCAGTCGTGGGATCGACAGCGTTTCGTAGCGCTGCTCCTCGTTCAGTCCCACCAGCCGGATGGCCTTGCCGAAGAGCCGGTCGACCGCGGCTTGAAGATCGACCCGCATGTGGCCGGGAAATTGGCGGATCGTGGTCACGAGTTTGCTGCGCGCGGTGCTGGCAAGGTGCCAATCGAGAACGTCGCAAGCAAAGTCGAAATCTTCCTCTTGTTCGTTCGAGGGTTCATCCGCCGCACGCATGCAGTCGCTGCACAGCCAGACCGTTCGGTCGCCGATACGAACGTCGGTCTGTCCCTCAGGCTTGCCACAGAGTTCGCAAGGAGTCTTGACCGCCTCTAGCGTGACCTGCAGTTGGTGGCCGGCCAATTCGATGGATTGTTGCGCAGATTTGAAAAGGGCTTCGGCAACCGATTGCGGGTAAGGCCCGCAAACCGCTTTTTCCTTCTGCTCGATCTGGGTGATGAGCGCGGTCGCTTCACGGTCTGATCTGCCGAAAACCTGCCGAAGCAGATCCATCACGAATTGGTCCGGCGTATCATCGTCATTATGAATTACGAGCTGGGTCGGCTGGTTCTCGCCACGCATACTGTTCATCACGAAAGGTCTTCGATACAATCTATGATTGAATAGAACGAATAGGGAACAAAAAGAAGCGATCGTCAAGCTGGGCGGCGGCGACTAATTGCGATTGGTGGGTGAGGTTCTGGTGCGCCGGTGCGGCGCTGTTGCTCGACGATGCCGTGGCACATCGATCCAGCTGCCGTCCTTTGACATTCCGGGCCGCTTCGATTATATATTTCGCATGCGAAATAAAGAAGTCGGCGGGGGGCATCATCGGCTGATCTACCTGCTGAGCGTCGCGCAGCGGCGCTTGCAGCGCTGGATGGCGGGGCAGCCTTCGAGCGAGGTCACGCCGGCGCAGGCAGGACTCCTGTTCATCCTCGGCAAGCAGGACGGCGTCCTGATGGGCGAGGCCGCCGCGGCGCTCGACATGGGGCCGGCCGGCATCTCGGGGCTGGTCGACCGTACGGCGGCGGCTAAACTGGTCGAGCGGCGCGCGGATCACGAGGATGGTCGCGCCTGGCGCGTCTGGCTGACGCCGAAGGGGCGAACGGCGCTGGCGCAGGCGAAGGCCAGCGCAGCAAAGGTCAATGCGGCATTGACGGAAGGATTTACCGGCGCGGAGATCGACGTCGTCGCGCGCTGGCTGACGCGCATTCAGGATAAATTCCCAAGAGGAGCGAACGAATGACTGACCAAGTCCGGATCGAGAACAACGGCGGAATTCTCACGCTCACGCTGGCGCGCCCCGACAAGAAGAACGCGCTGACGGATGCGATGTACGGCATACTTGCCGACGCCATCGAATCCGCCGAGTCGGATGCGTCGGCCCGCGTGATCCTGATCCGCGGCGAAGGCGACATGTTCACTGCCGGCAACGACGTCGGCGAATTCGCCGCGGTCGCAGCGGGCAAGTCGGAAGGAAGCCGCAACGTCGTGCGCTTCATCCAGTCGCTGGCGCGCTGCACCCGGCCCTTGGTTGCGGCGGTGCAGGGCCGCGCCGTCGGCGTCGGCACCACGATGCTGCTGCATTGCGATCTCGTCGTGCTTGCCGACAACGCGCAATTGTCGACGCCCTTCGTCAGCCTTGCGCTTGTGCCGGAAGCCGCCTCCAGCCTGCTGATGCCGGCGCGCATCGGCTACGCGCGGGCCTACGAGATGTTCGCGCTGGGCGAGACCGTGCCGGCCAAATCCGCTCTGGAATGGGGGCTCGCCAACCGCGTGGTGCCGCTCGACAAGCTCGATGCCGAAGCGCTCGCGCTGGCGCAGCGTCTTGCCCGTCAGCCGGCCGGCGCGCTCACCGCCACCAAGAAGCTGATGCGCAATGGCGAGGCGCTGGTCGCGCAGATGAATGCCGAAGGCGAGCAGTTCGGACTGCGCCTGCGTACCGCCGAGGCGCGCGAGGCCTTCACGGCATTTGCGGAGCGCCGCCCGCCGGATTTCACGAAAGTTGCGTGAAGTCCGGGCTGCAGGAAGGCTTGTCGGGCCGGGAAACTCACGACAATTCGATTAAAACCTTAACGGAACATTGGCATGTCGCGGGCAAGGTGGCGCTCGAAAGAATAGGCCCCCGACACCATGGCAATGTTTAAGAAATCGGTAAGTTCGCTCCTCCTGACCTTGATGGCCCTGCTGGCCGCGGGTGCGCTGGCCTCCACGGCGATCCAGATGGTCGGGGCGTTCGGCCGCTATAGCGACAGCCTCGAGACCGCGCGGCTTGCCGCGGCCGACAAGGCGATCTTCCATGGCGTGCTGGCGCTGCGCAACAATCGTGGCGATGCCCAGAGCGCGATTCTCGGCGAGGATGATCCGCGAGCAAAACTAGAGGCGGCGGAGAAGGCCGAGCAGGGCGGCTATGACGCGATCGGAGCCGCGCTTGCCACCGTCGACTTCGCCCGCCGCGACGAACTCGCCGGCACATTGAAGCAGGGCTGGAGCGCCGCGGCGCCGCAATTCCAGCTGTTCTACGACGAGGCCAAGCGTCCGCGTGCCGAGCGCAAGATCGAGCGCACCAACTCCTGGTATGACGCCGTCACGAAGGTGATCGACACGGCCAACCTCGCCTCCACCGCGGTGTCGAACCGTGCCTGGATGGACGACCCCTTCATCGCACGCATGATCCAGGTCCGGCGCTTCGCCTGGCAGGTGCGCGATCGCTATGGAATCCATTGCTCGTCGCTGCGCTCCAACGTCAACGGCAGCAAGCCGCTCGACGACGTTCAGAAGCGGTCAGTGGCGCAATGGGATGGCACGATCACCTCCGGCTGGGCGGGCATGGCCGAGTTGCTGGCTGCGCCGGGCGTAGCGGCGGAGCTGGTGACGGCAGCGACGGACGCGAAGGCCAAGACCGACGGTGCCCTCAAGCAGATCGGCGACCTCACCAAGAATTTCGACGGCAGCGGCAAGCCCGCGATGCCCGCCGCGGAATGGAATACGCTGTGTCAGTCACCCTTCGCGTCCATCGTCGCGGTGGCGAACAAGGCGCTCGACCAGTCGATCGTCCGGGCGGAGACGGTGCAGGCTAGGGCGCTCACCAATCTCGTCGTGCAGTCGCTCGCGTTCCTGCTCGCGCTCGCCGTGACCCTGGCCGGCGTGTACGTGATCCGCAACCGCCTCATGCGCCCGGTGCGTGCCATCCTGGATGCTATCGCCAAGATCAGCGCCCGCGACTACGCGACGCCCGTCCCGCAATCCAGGTATCCCGACGAGTTCGGCACCATGGCCGCCGCGCTCGAAAGCTTGCGCGAGAGCGCGGCGACCGCGGAACGCCTGGGCCGGGAACGCGAATCGCAGCAGGCGCTGCAGCTCGCCCGCTCCGGTACCGTCGATGCGGCTTGCCGCAGTTTCGACGACACCGTGCAAGCCGTCATTCACAGCGTTGCGGCGTCGACGAAGGAGCTCGATGCCACCGCGACCGACGTGCGCTCGCTGGTGTCAGAATCGAGCAGCCAGACCGCGGCGGTCTCGTCCTCCGCCGAACAGGCCACCAACAATCTCGAGACCATCGCGGCCGCAACCGAAGAACTCTCCGCGTCCGTCGGCGAGATCTCCGCGCAGGTGCAGGCCAGCGCACGCGAGGCCCGTGAAGCCGTGTCGCAGGCAGCGCAGACCAATGCGACGGTCGAGATCCTCGATCAGACCGCTGGCCGCATCGGCGAGGTCGTGAAGATGATCAATGCCATTGCAGGACAGACCAATCTGCTGGCGTTGAACGCCACCATCGAAGCTGCGCGCGCGGGCGAGGCCGGCCGCGGCTTCGCCGTGGTCGCCGGCGAGGTCAAGAGCCTCGCCTCGCAGACGGCGACGGCGACGGAAGAGATCTCCCGCCAGGTCGCGGAGATCCAGGGCGCGACGGGCCAGGCGGTCACTGCCATCCGCGCGATCGGCGGCGCGATCAGCGGCATCGACGAGAAGATGACGGCGATCGCGGCAGCGGTCGAACAGCAGCGCGCTGCCACCACCGAGATCTCCCGCAACTTCCAGCAGGCCGCGCAGGGAACCCGCGAGGTCACCGACACCATCGGCAGCGTCGCCAGGCTCAACCAGGAAACGGGCAATGCCGGTTCGGTGCTGTCGGTGTCCGTGTCGAAAATGTCCGCCGACGCCGATCGTCTCCGCGTGGCGGTCGAGGGCTTTTTGGGCGCGGTGAGGACCGCATAACTTCGACAATCTTCCCTCCCTACGTCGCGCGATCGGCATTGCCGCAGATGCGCGCGGCGGGTACATCTGTGACGCTGCGCGAGCGCCGCGGCAGATGTAAGAGATATCAGGGATGGAGAGTTCGATGCCGGTCACGCCCCAACACAAGGCCCAGCGCCCCTATCGCGGCGTGTTCCCGGTTGCACCCACCATCTTCGACGAGCGCGGCGAGCTCGACCTCGAGGGACAGCGCCGCTGCATCGATTTCATGATCGACGCAGGCTCGAATGGTCTGTGCATTCTCGCCAATTTTTCCGAGCAGTTCGTGCTCACCGATGCGGAGCGCGAGACCGTGATGCATGCGGTGCTGGAGCACGTCGCGGGCCGCGTTCCCGTGATCGTCACGACCACGCATTTCAGCTCGGCCGTCTGCGCCGCGCGCAGCCAGCAGGCCGAGGCGGCCGGTGCCGCCATGGTCATGGTCATGCCGCCCTATCACGGCGCCACCTTCCGCGTGCCCGAGAAAGGCGTCGTCGAATTCTTCAAGGTGCTGTCGGGCGCGATCAAAATTCCGATCATGATCCAGGATGCGCCTGTCGCCGGCACGCCGCTGTCGGTAGAGCTGCTCGCGCGGCTGGCGCGTGATTTCTCCAACATCCGCTATTTCAAGATCGAGGTTCCAGGCGCTGCGTCAAAGCTACGCAGCCTGATCGGGGCGGGCGGCAGCGATATCGAGGGGCCCTGGGATGGCGAGGAGGCGATCACGCTGCTCGCCGATCTCGACGCCGGCGCCACCGGCGCGATGACCGGCGGCGGCTATCCCGACGGCATCCGCCAGATCGTCGATCCCTATTTCGCCGGCAAGCGTGAAGAGGCCAAAGCCGCCTACGAACGTTGGCTGCCGCTGATCAACTACGAGAACCGCCAATGCGGCCTGATCGCCTGCAAGGCGATGATGCAGGCCGGCGGCGTGATCAAGTCGGACACGGTGCGGCATCCGCTGCAGCCGTTGCACCCGGCGACGCGGGCCGGGCTGCTGGAGCTCGCGAAGGAGCGCGATGCGCTGGCGTTGCGGTGGGGGAAGTAACTCACTCATCGTCGTTGCGAGCAGCGAAGCGACGAAGCAATCCAGGCTATTTCCGCGGACGCAGTCTGGATTGCTTCGCTGCGCTCGCAATGACGGAGCTTGAGGGAGCTATCTCGCCAGCACCCACTCGCCCACAATGCGGAACCTTGCCCCCGCATCATCCTGCTTGAACAGCGCAATGCGATCGATCGCCAGCGCATCAAGCCCGAGCGCCGCGAACCGCGCGCGCAGCATCTCCAGAATCGGGCCGCGGCGCTCCACGTCCAGCCGCCCCGTCAACGTCATGTGGAAGCGGAATTCCTCCATCACGTAGGGGTAGCCCCAGCGGTCGAGATAGTCGCGCTGCCGCTCGCTGAGCTTCTCGGGCTTGCGCCGCGCGCGATCTTCCGCCGTCAGGGCGGTGCGAAAGCCATCGAACGCGCGGACGCAATCGGCGGCGAACTCTTGGAGCGCATCGACCGGCTCGGCCGGAATGACCGCGATGAAGCCGCTGATGGCATCGACAATCGGGCGGATCACCGGGATCGACCGCGCCTCGCCAGCGAAGGCCACGCAGGCCGCCAAAAGCTCCGCCTCCGTCCTGCCCGGCGCGAGCGCCATCGGCGCTTTCAGTGTGCCATGAAAACCGTATTTGCGAGGATCGGCGGTGATGTCGCGCCAGTCCGGCGCGAGACGCGCTGCCTCGGCGGGAAAGGGCAGCTCGTTGCCGGTATAGACATCGTAACCGAGCAGCTCCGCGCCGAAGCGGGAGAGGGCGCTGTCGCTGCCTGCGGCAAAATAGATCGCGTAGCGGGAGGGGGCGGTCATCGTCCGAGCATAGCGGGTTTATGCCGCGACGACAGCTTCGCGCGGGGTAGCTGCCATGCCAAGCAACCGCGTCGCGTCGGTGAGATGCACGAGCTTGCCGCCCGATATCACGGCGATCAGCCGCGGCCGCAGCGGCACGCTGTCATCGACCAGCACAATATCCGCGCGCCGGCCTTCCGCGAGCACGCCGCGATCGGCAAGGCCGGTCGCGCGCGCCGGCGCGGCGGAGACCAGGTTCCAGGCCTCGGTCAGCGGCAGCACGCCATCGGCGGCGAGGCGGAACGCAGCGAGCAGCTGCGCGGGATAGTAATAGTCCGAGGCCAGCACCGAGCAGAGCCCCTTGGCGATCATGTCGGATGCTTTGGTCCAGCCCGTGTGGCTGCCGCCGCGCACGACGTTCGGTGCGCCGTAGACGATGTCGTCGCCGTGGCTTGCCGCCGCCCGCGCCGTCTCCTCGTTGATCGGAAATTCCGCGATCGCCACGCCCATGGCGCGAAAGCCCTCGCGCATCGCCGGCGTTGCGTCGTCGTGCGAGAGCATCCGCATCCCGGCGGCGCGGGCCGCGGCGGCCAGCCGTGACACCGAAGCAGGGACCTCGCTGGCGTACGAAAGCACGTGTCGGACCAGCCGGTCGAAATCCTCGCCCGACAGGCCGGTGCGCTCCACCATGCGATTGCGCTTGCGCGGCTTGGCCATGTCCCCAACCGTGCCGTCCATGTGGTCGTTGAAGGCGAACAGGTCGACGCGCCCATCGCTGAGCCACTGGCTGATCTCCGTTTCGGCGTCGAGATTGTAGGTCTCGTGGCGCAGGTGAAAGCGGGTATCGGCCGCGAATTGCGGGCGCTGCCGTTCGATCGCCTCCATCAGGCCGCGCGCATTGTCGGCGCTGCGCAGGCCCGGCTCCCACGAACAGGTCGTGGCGTGAAACACCGTGGTGATACCGTTGCTGATAGCTTGGCGGTCGCTATCGGCGAGCGCCACGTCGATCGGAAAATCGACCCCGGCGCGCGGCATCATCTGCCGCTCGAAGGCATCGCCATGCAGATCGACGATGCCAGGCAGGACCAGCAGGTCGCGCGCGTCGATAGCCAGCCGCGCCCGGCCGCGAGAGGCATCGATCTCTGCGATGTCCGTTCCGGACAGGGCAAGAGAAGTTTCGACGAGCTCGGAGCGGATCAGGGTTCGGCCGCCCTCAAGGAAAATGTCTGTCACGCGACCGCGCTTGGTTTGCTGCCAACAGAATTGTTGAGAGAACTTCCTCGTGCTTCATATGTCGAGAGAAAATCTTCAATCCCGAGTTTGCGGAAATCGAGCAATGCTGCACGCAATTTGTCGTGATCCCAATCCCACCAGGCGAGGGTGGCGAGCCGTCCGGCAACCTCTTCCGAGAACCGCCGGCGAACGATGCGCGCCGGATTGCCGGCGACGATGGTGTAGGCCGGAACGTCCTTGGTGACGATGGCGCCGGCCGCGATCACCGCGCCGGTGCCGATGTTGCGGCCCGGCAGCACGATCGCGCCATGGCCGATCCAGACGTCATGCCCGATATGGACGTGATGCTGGCGCCGCCAGTCGAAGAATTCCGTGTCGTCGCTCTCGCCTTCGAAATAGGCGCTCGAACGATAGGTGAAGTGCGCCTGCGTGGCGCGGTGCATCGGGTGATTGCCCGGATTGATCCGTGTCATCGCCGCGATCGAGCAGAACTTTCCGATGGTGGTGTAGGTGATCTGGGCGTCGTTCACGACATAGGAGTAATCGCCCATCGTCACCTCGTGTAGCATCGTGCGCGCGCCGACCTCGGTATAGGCGCCAAGCCTGGCGTCGTGCAGCTTCGCCGAGGGATCGATGGTCGGCTGGACCGAAAGAGCTTTGGCGGCCATGTTGCATCCGAACGAGAGGGCGGGCGTTTCTCTTCGAGCGGCTTGATGACAATGTCATGACGACGCGATGACAGGGGATGAACAGGGGATGATGTGTGTAGGATCGCCGCACCGCAACGTCCGTGTCACACAAGTGTCAAGCGCCGGCGTTAGCGGTGGGTCCCAGCTACTCTGGAGCCCTGCATGCTGGTGGTTGAAGGTCTAACGTGTCGCTTCGGCGTGAAAGCCGCGGTGGACGACGCCTCGTTTCAAGTCTCTCCCGGCGGCTTCGTCGGCGTGATCGGACGGTCCGGCGCCGGCAAGTCGACCCTGCTGCGGACCATCAACCGTCTCGCGGCCCCTTCGCAGGGCCGCATCCTGTTCGACGGCCTCGACGTCACGGCGCTGCGCGGCAAGGAGCTGCGGCAGTGGCGGGCGCGCTCAGCGATGATCTTTCAGCAGTTCAATCTGGTCGGCCGGCTCGATGTTCTCACCAACGTCCTGATGGGACGGCTTGCGACGATGCCGGCCTGGCGCTCGCTGTCGCAGACCTGGCCCGAGCAGGACAAGGCGCTGGCGATGTCCGCGCTTGAGCAGTTCGACATCGCCCCGCTAGCAGCCCAGCGCGCCGACCAACTCTCCGGCGGCCAGCAGCAGCGCGTCGCGATCGCCCGCGCGCTGGTGCAGCAGCCCGACATCATCCTCGCCGACGAGCCGATCGCTTCGCTCGATCCGCGCAACACCAAGATCGTCATGGATGCGCTTTTGCGCATCAACAAGCATTTTGGCATCACCGTGCTCTGCAATCTGCATTCGCTCGACCTGGCGCGCAGCTATTGCGACCGCCTGATCGGCATGGCGCAGGGACGCGTGGTGTTCGACGGCGCACCGGCTGAGTTGACCGAGCACGTTGCGCGCGAGCTCTACGATCTCGAAGCCGCCGATGTCATGGGCGGCACGCTCGCACCGGTGCGACAGGGCATTCCGGTGCTTGGAACGGCGGCCGCCGCCTGAGCGGCGCCGCATCAGGACCCACCAGTTTTGCGTCAACCGACCTCAACCAATGAAGAGGCTATCATGATCACTCGCAGATTGATTCTTGCCGGCGCCGCCGCGCTCGCGTTCACGACCTCGGCTTCCGCCGAGGACTGGAAAGCTAGATATCCCGAACTGACCTTCGCGGTCATTCCGGCGGAAAACGCCTCGGGCGTCACCGAGCGCTGGGCGCCGTTTATGAACTATCTCTCCAAGGAATTGGGCGTGAAAGTCACGCTGCGAATCGCCAACGACTACGCGGCCGTCATCGAAGGTCAGCGTGCCGGCAACATTCATATCGCAAGCTATGGCTCAGCGTCGTTTGCCCGCGCCCGCCTGACCGGCGTCAAGACCGACGCCTTCGCGAACGACATCAACTCCGACGGCTCTACCGGCTACTACTCGGTGTTCTTCGTCAAGGCGAGCAGCCCCTACAAGAGCATCGACCAGCTCAAGGGCAAGAACCTCGGCCTGGTCGACCCGAACTCAACCTCCGGCAACAACGTGCCGCGTTTCGAGCTCGACAAAATGGGCATCGCGGACGCCGACACCTATTTCAGCAAGGTCGTCTTTACCGGCAGCCACGAGAACGCGATCCTGGCGCTGGCGCAGGGCACGGTCGACGTCGCGGCCAACCAGTGGACCAGCGACGACGATTCGACGCTGGCGCAGATGCTGACCAAGGGCATGCTGAAGAATGCCGATGGCTCGGCGATGAAGAAGGATGATTTCCGCATCATCCACAAGTCGGCGCCGATCATCAACGGCCCGTATGCCTACAATTCCGATCTGCCGGAAGAGGCCAAGGCCGCGATCGCGAAGGCGTTCTTCGACGCGCCGGCCAAGGACAAGGCTGCCTTCGACCGCCTCCAGGACGGCCAGAAGAAGGGTTTTCATCCCGCGACCACCAAGGATTGGGATGGCACGATCGAGCTGATCAAGTTCGTCGATGCGCTGCGTAAGAAGAAGGCGTCCTGAGTTTCGGGACGATGCCACTGGAGCCGGGTCGATGGACCCGGCTCTTTCTCTTTGATTGACCATTTTTCCTGGCCAAGATGACCGTCGCGGTTTCGATCCTCCCGGAGCAGCAGCTCGCCGTGCTCAACGCCGCCTATCGCCAGGCGGTCGCGCGCAGGCGAGGGCGCCTCCTGTTCGGAGCCGTGGTGTTCGCCGCTGCGCTGCTTCTGGCGGCGATCGGCGCGGAAGTGAATCTGCGGACGCTGTTCGCCCATTACAGCAACTTCATCAGCTATTTCGACCGCATCCTCACACTCGACAGCGGGCAGCGGGTCTGGACCGATGTCGGCGAGTGGCTCTGGGGCTGGCGCAAATGGCTGAGGATGCTGGGCGAGACCCTGCTGATCTCCTATGTCGGCACGTTGATCGGCGCGACTTTTGCCTTCTGCCTGAACTTCTTCGCGGCTGAAAACACCTCGCCCGCGCCCTGGCTGCGGTTCGCGGTGCGGCGCCTGCTTGAATTCGCCCGCACGGTGCCCGGCATCGTGTTTGCGCTGATCTTCGTGATCGCCTTCGGGCTCGGACCGATGGCGGGCGTACTGGCCGTTGCGATTCACTCCACCGGCGCGCTCGGAAAGCTGTTCTCCGAGATCGTCGAGAACGCCGACATGAAGCCGGTCGAAGGCGTCCGCTCGACCGGCGCGAGCTGGCTCTCCTGCATGCGCTTCGCCATCCTGCCGCAGGTCACGGCGGGCTATGCCAGCTACGCGCTGCTGCGTTTCGAGATCAACGTCCGCGAGGCCTCCGTGATGGGATTCGTCGGCGCCGGCGGCATCGGCCAGGAGCTGGTCGTCGCCATCCGCAAGTTCTATTACTCCGACGTCAGCGCCATCCTGCTCACCATCATCGTCACGGTCTTCATTATCGACATCAGCACCGGCTGGCTGCGCGGCCGCCTGTTCGGCAGGGAGACGCGGACGTGACGGGGCCGCAGGAGATCGACATCGCCGCGCTTCGCGCGCGCTACTCCGATGTGTTCGACCGGCCGGCCTCGGCGCGGCTCGCCATGCCGGGGATGATCGTCGCGGCGCTCGCGATCCTGATTTATGGCCTCGTCGATCTCGACTTCTCGCCCTCGCGCTTCGTCGCCGGCCTCAGCCAGCTCGGCTGGATCAGCCTGATGATGATTCCGCCGGATCCCGGCTCGTCGCTGCCGATCTATCTGAAGGCGCTGGGCGAGACGCTGTCGATCGCGCTGCTCGGCACGACGCTGGCTGCGGTGTTCGCGCTGCCGATCAGTCTTCTTGCCGCGCGTAACGTGGTGCCGTCGAGCATTTTGCGCTTCCCGATTCGACGTTTCCTGGATTCGATCCGCGGCGTCGATACGCTGATCTGGGCGCTGGTTTGGATCAACGTGGTCGGGCTCGGCCCGTTTGCCGGCGTGCTCGCCATTGCCGTGTCCGATTTCGGCGCCTTTGGAAAGCTGTTCTCGGAGGCGATCGAGGGCGCGGACCAGAAGCAGGTCGAGGGCATCCGCGCCTCCGGCGGCAGTGCGCTGCACGAGATCCGCTTCGGTCTGCTGCCGCAGGTTTTGCCCGTGATCGCCGGCCAAGTGCTCTATTTCATCGAGTCGAACACGCGTTCGGCTACCATCATCGGCATCGTCGGTGCCGGCGGTATCGGCCTCCAACTCGCCGAGCAGATCCGCGTGCTGGAATGGCAGAAGGTGTCGTTCCTGATCCTGATGATCCTGGTCGCGGTCGCCGCGATCGATTTCGTCTCGGGAAAACTGCGCTTCGCGATTATTGGGCGAAGGGCGGTGGCCTGATCACGATTTCGTAGGGTGGTAAAGCGCCGCGTGCGCACCAGTTCAATCGCAGCACTGGATGGATGGTGGGCACGGCGCAAGTGCGCCTTTGCCCACCCTACGACTCCACCAAAAATTCCACCCGCTCCGCCGCAAAGCGCGAATGCTTGGTGACCAGCGGCTTGCCGTCGAGATCGTGATCGGTGGCGTCGACCACCAGGATCGGCCGTCCCAGCGCCAGATCGAGCCGTGCGGCGTCGGTTGCGTCAACGATGCCGGCGGTGATCCGGGTCGCGCCGCGGCGATAGTCGCGGACGCCGTAATGCTCGAGCAGTTTCGTCATCGAGCGGGTCGCGGCAAAGACGTCGCCCGCACCCGGAAACAGCTGCGCCGACAGCCACGTCGTGGAGACGCAGATCGGTGTGCGGTCGGCGAGGCGCATCGCCTCGATCCGCACCAGCGGTGCACCGGTCTTGAGGCCGAGTTCCCGCGCGAGTTCGCGGGTCGCGACATCATCGGACGCCTCGATCAACCGGCCATGCGGTTCGCGGCCGTCCGCGCCGACGATCTCGGAGAAACGGGTCCGCGAGCGCAGCGGATAGGCGAGCTTCTGCGCCTCGACGTAGGTTCCGCTACCGCGTTCGGCCCGCACGATGCCGCGCTCCGCAAGCGCGGCCAGCGCGCGCCGCACGGTGTGGCGGTTGACGCGATAGATTTCGGCGATCTCCACCTCGCCCGGCAGCTTGTCGCCGGCCGCAAAGCGGCCGTCGGCGATGCCGCGCTCGATGCCGTCGGCAACGAGGCGCCACAATGCGACGCCGGAGGAAGCTGTGTCCTGCATGCTCATGTGGCCGGGAAGCTACTCCAGAAATCACGCCCTTGTCACCAAACAGTCATGGCGCTCCGCTATCAAGTTGTCTAGTATCATAGACAACTTGGATTCGGCAAGTTCTGCAGAAAAGTCGGTGGATGTGGTGACCCAGCACAACAATCAGCAAGCCCAGCGCAAGGCCGCAATGGCCGTGCTGGCGCACGCAGAGGCGGGCGAGATCGCCGCCCGCCTCCGCGCTCTCGTTTTGCCAGCGCATCAGGATCTGCGCGCGCCGGAAAACGGCCTCGTCATGCTGCGCGGCCGGGTCGGCGGCGACGGCGCGCCGTTCAACCTTGGCGAGGCCACGGTGTCGCGCGCCGCGGTGCGGCTTGCGAGCGGCGAGGTCGGCTTCGGTTACACGCTCGGTCGCGACGGCGAGAAGGCGCGGCTGATCGCGCTGTGCGATGCGCTGGTGCAGTCCAGCGATTTCGGCGGCGCGGTGGAGCGGGACATTATCGCGCCGTTGCGTGAGCAGCTGATGGCCAAGCGCAAACAGGTGGCGGCCGAGACCGCCGCGACGAAGGTTGATTTCTACACCATGGTGCGCGGTGAGGGGTGAGATCATGACCACGATTGCGGAACTGCCGCCGGGGTTCGCCGACAAGGTGCTGTCGGCGCAATCGACCTTTCGCTCGGTCATGGACGCGATGGCGCGGCCGGGATCGGTCCAGCGCATCGTGCCGACATCAGGAGCGCCTCAAACGATGATGCGCGGCACGGCCGCGATCGCGCTGACGCTGTTCGACCACGACACGCCGCTCTGGCTCGATGCGCGCATGTCGGAAAGCACCGACGTGACAAAATGGCTGAAGTTCCACACCGGCGCACCGGTGGTGCAGGATCCCTCGATCGCCAGCTTCGCGCTGATCGGCGACGGCGGAGTGCTGTCTTCGCTCGAGCGCTTCGCGCTCGGCACCAGCGAATATCCGGATCGCTCGACCACATTGATCGTCCAGGTCGATAGCCTTGACGCCGGACGCAGCTTCGAGCTGCGCGGCCCCGGCATCGACGGTGTCGCCACGCTCAAGGCCTCGATCAAGCCGTTCGACCTGTTCGAGCGACTTCGTATTAATGAGGCGCTGTTTCCGCGCGGCGTCGATGTGGTGCTGGTGGCCGATGACGCCGTGGTTGCGATCCCGCGCACCACGCGTGTCGTGAGCAAGGGAAGCTAAGCATGTATGTCGCAGTCAAAGGCGGCGAACGCGCCATCGAGAACGCCCATCGCCTGCTCGCCAGTGCGCGGCGCGGCGATCAAAGCGTGCCGGAAATTTCCCTCGACCAGATCTCGGAGCAGCTTGGTCTCGCCGTGGACCGCGTCATGAGCGAAGGCTCGCTCTATGACCGCGAGCTCGCGGCGCTCGCCATCAAGCAGGCGCGCGGCGATCTGATCGAGGCGATCTTCCTGGTCCGTGCCTTCCGCGCCACGCTGCCGCGCTTCGGCGCCAGCGAGCCGGTCGAGACCGGCGCGATGCGGGTGCAGCGGCGGGTGTCCTCGACCTTCAAGGACATTCCCGGCGGCCAGATTCTCGGGCCGACCTTCGACTATACCCACCGTCTGCTCGATCCCTCGCTCGCCGAAGGCTTCGTGCCGGAAGCGCCGGCGACGGCCGAAGCATCGACAGTGCCCACCCCGCGGGTGACGGATATCCTCGGCCGCGACGGGCTGATCGAATCCTCGCCTCAAGCGGAAGAGGGCGCCAGCGTCGGCGACCTCACCCGCGAGCCGCTGAACTTTCCGGCGGATCGTGACCTGCGCCTGCAAAATCTCGCGCGTGGCGACGAAGGGTTCTTGCTGGCGATGGGCTATTCCACCCAGCGCGGCTACGGCCGCAACCATCCCTTCGCCGGCGAGATTCGCTTCGGCGAGGTCGATGTCGAATTTTCGGCGGAAGACGCCGGCTTCGCCGTTCCGCTCGGCTCGATCGAGCTCACCGAATGTCAGATGGTCAACCAGTTCAAGGGCTCCGCGACCGAAGCGCCGTGCTTCACGCGCGGTTATGGCCTCGCCTTCGGCCAGAGCGAACGCAAGACCATGTCGATGGCGCTGGTCGACCGCGCGTTGCGTGCGCGCGAGCTCGGCGAAGAGGCACTCGCCCCTGCGCAAGACGAAGAATTCGTGATGTCGCATTCGGACAACGTCCAGGCGACCGGCTTCGTCGAGCATCTGAAGCTGCCGCATTATGTCGACTTCCAGTCCGAGCTCGGCCTGTTGCGCAAGCTGCGCAAGGAATTCACTGAAGCCAATGCGCCCGACGCCATGAAGGAGGCCGCGGAATGAACGCGCCCACCTACAATTTCGCCTATCTCGACGAACAGACCAAACGGATGATCCGCCGCGCGATCCTGAAGGCGATCGCGATCCCCGGCTATCAGGTGCCGTTCGCCAGCCGTGAAATGCCGATGCCCTACGGCTGGGGCACCGGCGGCGTCCAGGTCACTGCGGCGATCCTCGGGCCCGAGGACGTGCTGAAAGTGATCGACCAGGGCTCCGACGACACCACCAACGCGATCTCGATCCGCAAATTCTTCGCCAAGACCGCCGGCGTCGCCACGACGACCGCGACTGAAGATGCGACCGTGATCCAGACCCGGCACCGCATCCCGGAGACGGCGCTGCACGCAAATCAGGTGCTGGTCTATCAGGTGCCGATCCCGGAGCCGCTGCGCTTCCTCGAGCCGCGGGAGACCGAGACGCGGCGCATGCATGCGCTCGCCGAATACGGCTTGATGCATGTGAAGCTCTATGAGGATATCGCTCGCTTCGGCCACATCGCGACCGCTTACGCCTATCCGGTGAAGGTCAACGCGCGCTACGTGATGGACCCGTCGCCGACGCCGAAATTCGACAATCCCAAGATGGACAATTGCCCGGCGCTGCAATTGTTCGGCGCCGGCCGCGAGAAGCGCATCTATGCGATCCCGCCCCATACGCAAGTCGTGTCGCTCGACTTCGAGGACCATCCCTTCGAGCCGTATCGCTTCAACGCGCCTTGCGCGCTGTGCGCCGCGGAAAATTCCTATCTCGACGAGATCGTCACCGACGACAAGGGCGGGCGCATGTTCGTCTGCTCCGACACCGATTATTGCGAGGGCCGCCAGGCCGCCGGCCATCACGGCAGCCTCAGCGCCGCGCCGTACAAGGACAAGGCGCAGGAGGCATCCAATGGCTGATCAACACATGCTCGAGAACGACGAGCCGCTGCTGGTCGCAAAATCCCTCAGCAAGTCCTACGGCCGGATCGCGGCGTGCCGCGACGTGTCCTTTGCACTCTATCCCGGTGAGGTGCTGGCAATCGTCGGCGAATCCGGCTCGGGCAAATCGACGCTGCTCCAGCTCCTGTCGGGTCAGCTCGCGGCCAGCGGTGGGCACGTCTCCTATCGGATGCGCGACGGCGCCACCCGCGATCTCGCTACGCTGGGCGAGGCCGAGCGGCGCTTCCTGTTCCGCACCGATTGGGGCTTCGTCCACCAGGATCCCGCGCAGGGCCTGCGCATGGCGGTCTCGGCCGGCGCCAATGTCGGCGAGCGGCTGATGGCGGTGGGTTGGAACCATTACGGCCGCATTCGCGATACCGCCTCGGACTGGCTGACCCGTGTCGAGATCGACATCGCACGCATCGACGATGCGCCGCGGACCTATTCCGGCGGCATGCGCCAGCGTCTCCAGATCGCCCGCAACCTCGTCACCGAGCCGCGGCTGGTGTTCATGGACGAGCCGACCGGCGGCCTCGATGTTTCCGTTCAGGCCCGCCTGCTCGACCTCGTGCGCAGCCTGGTCGCCGAGCTGCACCTCGCGGTCATCATCGTCACCCATGATCTCGCGGTCGCGCGCCTGCTGTCGCACCGCGTGATGGTGATGAAGGGCGGCCGCGTCATCGAGACCGGCCTCACCGACCAGGTGCTCGACGATCCCCGCGAGTCCTACACTCAACTCCTCGTCTCCTCGATCCTGCCGCCATGAGCCTTCAACGCCATGAGCCTTGCGAGAAGAGTTTTCCAATGACCGCCATGATCGACATCGCCGACGCCAACAAGACTTTTACGATGCACCTGCAGGGCGGCATCGAATTGCCTGTCGTCAGCGGCGTGACCTTCCACGTCGACCCCGGCGAATGCGTCGTGCTGTCTGGGCCATCAGGCGCCGGAAAATCGTCGATCCTGAAGATGATCTTCGGCAATTATCGCTGCGACTCCGGCCGCATCGGCATCCGCCATCGCGGCGCGCTGGTCGATCTTGCCACCGCCGAGCCGCGGCAGGTCCTCAACATCCGCCGCGCGACCATCGGCTATGTCAGCCAGTTCCTTCGCGCGGTGCCGCGGGTTGCGACCGTCGACGTCGTCGCGGAGCCGCTGATCGTCAACGGCGTGGCGCGCGCGGAGGCGCAGGCCCGTGCTGGTGAACTGTTGCATAGGCTCAACATCCCCGAGCGACTCTGGCAGCTTCCGCCGGCGACCTTCTCCGGCGGCGAGCAGCAGCGCGTCAACATCGCGCGCGGCTTCATCTCGGACCTGCCGATCCTGCTGCTCGACGAGCCCACCGCCTCGCTCGACGCAGCCAACCGCGCCGTCGTGGTCGGGCTGGTCGCCGAAAAGAAGCGCCAGGGCGTCGCCATGGTTGCCATTGTCCATGACGACGAAATCCGTCATCAGATTGCCGACCGCATCGTCGACGTTACCAACTTCGCCGCCGCGGCCTGAAGGAAATGGACATGAACGCCAAGAAGGACATCGTGATCGCCAACGCCAGGATCGTGCTGGCGGAACGGGTGATCGAGCAGGGCTGGCTTGCTCTCGCCGATGGACGTATTGCCGAGATCGGGGAGGGCAGGGTGCCTGCGGGGGCAGAGGATGCCGGCGGCGATCTGATCATGCCCGGCTTGATCGAGCTCCACACCGACCATCTCGAAGCGCATTACGTGCCGCGGCCGAAAGTGTTCTGGAATCCGGTCGCCGCCGTCGTCTCCTACGACGGCCAGCTCGCGACATCGGGCATCACCACGGTGTTCGACTCGCTCCGGGTCTGGCGCGAGGACGGCGCCGAGGAAGTCGACGGACGCGCCGGCACGCTCGCAGCCGCCATCACGACCGCGCGCGATGCCGACCTGCTGCGCGCCGATCACTTCCTGCATCTGCGCTGCGAAATCCCGATGCCGAGCGTGGTCGAGGAGGCCAGGGAGCTGATCGACCGTCCCGACGTGCGGCTGATGTCGCTGATGGACCACACCCCCGGCCAGCGCCAGTTCCGCGACGAAGGCAAGCTGCGCGACTATTACCGCGGCAAGGGCGGCGGCAAGACCGACGCCCAACTCGACGAACTGTTCGCGAAGCGTTTCGAGTATCAGAAGGCCTATGCCGCGACCAACATGCGCGAGATCGTGGCGCTGGCACACAAGTACAAGATCCCGCTGGCGAGCCATGACGATACCACCGAGGAGAACGTCGTGGACGCCGTGCGCGATGGGGTTTCGGTCGCGGAATTCCCGACCACGCTGGAGGCCGCGCGCGGCCTGCACGAGGCCGGCATCGACATCCTGATGGGCGCGCCGAACGTCGTGCGCGGTGGCTCGCATTCCGGCAACATCGCCGCGGTCGATCTCGCTCGCGAAGGCCTGCTCGATATCCTGTCGTCGGATTACATCCCCTCGAGCCTCCTGATGGCCGCGCTGCATTTGCCCGAGCATGTGCCCGCCATCAGCCTTGCGGCGGCGATCCGCACGGTGACGAAGGCGCCCGCCGAGGCGGTCGGCCTGTCCGACCGCGGTGAAATTGCCGTCGGCAAGCGTGCCGATCTGATCCGCGTGCATGTTGCCGGCAGCGTCCCCGCGGTCCGCAGCGTCTGGCGCGAAGGGAGCCGCGTGGCATGAGCGAGACCGTCACCATGGCGGGAGCGCAGACGGGCGCGATCGGCCCTGGCCGGCTCGTGCTCGTGGTCGGTCCCAGCGGTGCCGGCAAGGACACGCTGCTGCGGCTGGCGCGGGCGGCGTGCATCGAGGACCACGACATCGTCTTTCCGCGCCGTGTCGTGACCCGCGAATCCTCGGCCGACGAAGACAATGTCGCGGTGAACCCTGACGAGTTCCGCCGCGCGCTCGAGCGTGGGGATTTCGCCGTGCAATGGGAAGCGCATGGGCATTGCTACGCGCTGCCGCGCAACCTCAACGACGATATTCGTTCCGGACGCGCCGTCGTGGCCAATGTGTCGCGCACGGTGATCGGCGCGTTACGCAAAGCTTACGCCAACGTCGTGGTGGTCGCGATCACGGCGCCGCCGGATGTGTTGGCGCAGCGGCTTGCCGCACGCGCCCGGAACAGTGACGGCAATATCACGGAACGGCTGACGCGCAGCGTCGAGGACGCATCGGCGCAGGCCGACGTCACCATCCTCAACGCGGGCGGCGCAGAGTATCACGGCCACCAGCTTCTGCGCGTGATCAAGAACCAGGGCTGGCACGAATAGCCCGCGCAACAAGGAGACTGGAATGTCGGTGATTGAAACGGTCGAGCAGCTCGAGGCCATCTACGGCGTCACCAACGACGCCTCGACCGTGAAAGTCGCCGACCACGTCACCCCGCTCTATCGCGTCTTCATCGAAAAGGCGCCGTTCGCCGCGCTCGCCACCATCGGACCCGAGGGGATCGACTGCTCGCCGCGGGGCGATCTCTCCGGCTTCGTCCGCATTCATGACCCGAAGACGCTGATGCTGCCGGATCGCCGCGGCAATAACCGGGTCGATTCCTTGCGCAACATCGTGCGCGATCCCAGGGTGTCCCTGATGTTCCTGATCCCCGGCTCCGGCAATGCGGTCCGGGCCAATGGCCGGGCGCATCTTTCGATCGATCCCGAGCTGCTGGCCTCGTTCAAGGTCGAAAGCAAGGCGCCGCGCAGTGTCATGGTGATGACGGTCGACGAGATCTACTTCCAGTGCGCCCGCGCCATCGTCCGCTCCGATCTCTGGAATCCCGACAAGCGCATCGACCCCAAGACGCTGCCGACGCCCGGCCAGATCCTCGCCGAGATGAGCGAGAACAAGGTCGGCGGCGCGGAATATGATCGCGCCTGGCCCGAGCGGGCGGCCGCGACGATGTGGTGATGCGTCTTCCCTTCTCCCGCAAGAGAAGAACTCATCGCGAGATGAATTCGTTTGCCTGCGCTCGCGCCCGGAGAAGTGCCGATGCGCGCCGGTGGCAATTATGGATGGCCATTTCATTGACCGATCGCGCTAAACGCTCGATATTCCAGGCATCGACACTGCTCCTCGAGCCGAAGCCGCGATATGAGAACCGATCACCAGCGCAGTAACAATGACATGCATGCGTGCATGACGCCGCGCTGTTTCTCAGCGGCCACCGGCGCCTGTTGTTGTTGCTGACCGCCGTCTTCTAGCAGCAACGCCGAGACCCCGGTGGACGAGCAGTCATGTCCAAAATTCAATCGAATGCCTACATCATCGAAATCCACGACCGCGCCGCCGGCATCGTCACGAAGGATACGCGCGGCTTCCGCTTCTTCTCCTCCGAGCGTCTGTTCGACAGCCTCGAAGGCCGGCAGTTCCGCTCGGCGCGCGAGGCCGAGCGCGCCGCACGCGCGGTGTTCTCCGAGCGGAGCCGGCGCGCGGATTGATCAGCTCCGGCGGCGCGCCCTGGTGCGCGCCGCCTTCTTCGCGGCGGTGGAGCGGGCCTTGGCACCCTTGGTGCGGCTTGCCTTGCGCGCGGTGGCTGAACGCGACGCGGCCGATCGCTGGCTCGCGGCACGCTTGCCCTGTTTCGACAGTGCGCTGCGCGATGCGGTCGAGCGCGGCTCTTTTTTCAAAACCTTCTCGACGGCCCGCGACACGCGCGGCCGGCGCTTCGCCGTGCGCTTGCCCTGACCGACCTCATAGGCATATTTGGCGCTGCGACGCGTCGCCTTCTTGACGCGTCCCTTGCGCGGCGGCGGAAGATCGACGCCGGCGCGGCGCGCCTCGGACAGACCGATTGCGATGGCCTGTTTCGTCGAGCGCGCGCCATGCTTGCCCTTGCGGATCTTGTCGATCTGGTCCTTGACGAATTCGCCGGCCTGCGTGCTTGCCGATTTTCCGGCACGCTTGTCTTGCCTGGCTTTGCGAATGACTTCCTGTCTTGGCATGGTCCAGTTCCCTCTGCAATTCACAGGGATGTCTGACCGCAACGCGCAAGACGGACGATTGATCCTGTCAGTTCCGTAGCGCAACGAGCAATTCATCCGGGCGTTCGGCCATGATCATGTGGCCGGCGCCCGGCACCACGACGGTCTTCGCATGCGGGATCGCCGCGGCAAGTGCCTTGCCGGCCTTCACCGGAGTCATCATGTCCCGCTCGCCGAGGATGAGCGTCGTGGGCACCGTCACGCTCGCGGCTGCTTGAAGCGCATTCGCGTAAGCATTGCAGGCTGATAAATCCCTGAACAGCACGCCCGGCTCGCAATGCTTCAACACGGCCTGCGCGCCGCCATGCATCCACAGGCCCGGCGCGAGGCTGCCGCCGAGCTCGGCGTTGAAGCCGAGGCCCCAGATCGAGACCATGTCGTTTGCATCCTGCGAATTGGCTTCGGCCGCCTTGAGCAGATCCGGGCCGACCGTCATGGTCGCGGCCGTGCCGATCAGGCTGAGCGCGGACACCTTGTCGGGGTGACGTGCGGCCGTCTCCAGCGAGATCAGCGATCCCATGGAATGGCCGATCAGATGCGCTTTCGTAACTCCGGCCGCATCGAGCAGGGCCGCCGTCCAGTCGGCCATCTCGGCGATGCTGCCGAGCGAAGGTCCGGGGGAGCGGCCGTGACCGGGCAGATCAGGGGCCAGCACGCCAAAGCGGTGATGGGCGAACCAGCGCGTGTGCAGCGCCCAGGTCGAATGATCGAAGCCGGCGCCATGGAGGAAGACGACCGCGGGCAGGGCCTTGTCGAAGTCGCGGCCGCCGGTTGCGACCAGCACCTCGGCGCGGTTGACGGAGAGCTTCATGGTGTCAGACCTTTTGCGAGATGCGCAGCGCCTGCGCGAGATCGTCGATGATGTCGCTTGCGGTCTCGATGCCGACCGAGAGCCGCACCAGCTCCTCGCCGATGCCGGAGGCCTTGAGCTGCTCGGCGTCCATCTGCTGATGCGTGGTCGAGGCCGGGTGGATCACCAGCGTCTTGGCGTCACCGACATTGGCGAGATGACTGATCATGCGCAGCGATTCGATGAACTTGCGCCCCGCGGGCCGGCCGCCCTTGATGCCGAAGGAGACGATCGAGCCGGCGCCGCGCGGCAGCAGCGTCTTTGCGAGCTGGTAGTCCGTGTGGTCCTCGAGCGAGGGATGCAGCACCCAATCCACGGCCTTGTTGGCTTTCAGCGCTTCCAGCACGAGGTGCGTGTTCTGGATGTGGCGGTCCATGCGCACGCCGAGCGTCTCGACGCCCTGCAACAGCTGAAACGCGTTGGTCGGCGACAGGCAGGCGCCGAAATCGCGCAGGCCTTCGGTGCGCGCGCGCATGATGAAGGCGGCGGTGCCGAACTGCTCGTCGAAGACGATGCCGTGATAGCCGCCATAGGGCTCGGTCAGCACGCCGAACTTCCCCGACGCGCGCCAGTCGAAACGGCCGCCGTCGACGATGGCGCCGCCGATCGCGATGCCGTGGCCGCCGATCCATTTGGTTGCCGAATGCATGACGATGTCGGCGCCGAGCTCGATCGGACGGCTGAGATAGGGCGTGGCAAAAGTGTTGTCGATCAGCAGCGGAATCTTCGCGTCATGCGCGATCGCCGCGACCTTCGGAATGTCCAGCACCTCCAGCCCGGGATTGCCGATGGTCTCGCCGATCACCAGCTTCGTGTTCGGCTTGATCGCCGCGCGGAAGGCGTCGAGATCGCGCGGTTTCACGAACGTTGTGGCGATGCCGAAGCGCGGCAGCGTGTGCGCCAGCAAATTGATGGTGCCGCCATAGAGCGAGCTCGACGCGACGATATGGTCGCCGGCGTTCAGGAGCGTCGCGATGGCGAGATGCAGCGCGGCCATGCCGCTCGCGGTGCAGATCGCGCCGACGCCGCCTTCCAGCGCCGCAAGCCGTTCCTCGAGCACACCCGTAGTCGGATTGGAGATGCGCGTGTAGATGTGGCCGGCGCGCTCGAGGTTGAACAGCGCGGCGGCGTGATCGGAATCCTGGAACACGTAGGACGTGGTCTGGTAGATCGGCACGGCGCGGGCGCCGGTCGTGGGATCCGGATGCTGGCCCGCATGCAGGCTCAGGGTCTCGAAGGCGGGCGGTTTTGGCGCGGGCATGCGTGGCCTCGTTGCTCGGTCGGCGGAGGCGGCTCTTGTGCCACAAAAAGGCGCGCTGCGTCAGCCCATTGACAGCGGCGCCTAGCCGCGAATGGCCTGCTCGATGATGCGCGCTTCCCGCAGCAAGATCTCCGCGACCTCCTGTTCGCGGCGCGGGCCGAGCCTCGTCCGAACGGCGGAGACGGTCATCGCGGCAGCGGGGCGGCCGTCGGGCGTCTTGATCCAGGTCGAGATCGATTTCGTGCCCTGCACGAGACCAATTTCCCTCATGCCGTATCCCAGCCGTCTTGCGGCGGTGACCTGGCCCAGCACCGTCGCAGCGTCGGTGCGGTAGGCCTCCAGCCTCTTCTCGTTGGCCGCGACGATTTTTCGCGCGTCCTGCGCCGGCATCGCGGCGAGGATGGCGACGCCCGCGCTGGAGACGCCGAGCGGTCGGCGCGCGCCGACCTCGATGGACAGCACCTGGATCGGATAGACACCGATCCTGCGATCGACGCACAGCGTGTCGTTGCCGGTCCGCACCGTCAGGAACAGCGTGTCGCCGATCTCGGTCGAGGCGCGTTGCAGCGACGGATTTGCGGCGATCAGCAGCCGCGACGGCCGGGCCCGTGCGAGTGCGAGCTCCGGCACCTGATTGCCGATCGCGTAGCGGCCGGTCCGGTCATGCCGTTCGACGATGCCTTCCTCGATCAGCACGTGGACGATGCGGTGCACGGTCGGGCGGGTGAGGCCGGTCGCCCGCACCACCTCGGCCAGTGGCACGCCGTCTTCGCGGCCTGCGGCGAGAATGCGCAGCACCGCCAGCGCGCGCCGGATCGCCTGCGCGCCCTGTCGCGGTTCTGTCATGCGGCGGGCGGATTTCGCGGAAGTCGTCTTGTCCATAATATGGACAAGAACGCCACAATTCACTCGACAGGTAAAGCGCGCATCTGGAGATTGCGCTCCGAATCGAGATGCCGTGTACGACGTCAGGCAAATCGACGTAAAATTGGAAGCGCCGCCGGGAGGTTAACATGAGATTAATCTGGATTGCCATAGCTGCCGCAGCGGCGATGTTGACGGGACCGGCGTCGGGCCAGCAATGGCCGTTGCGCAACGTCAAGCTGATCGTGCCCTATCCGGCCGGCGGCAATGTCGACAGCGCCGCGCGCATCATCGCCGACAAGCTTCAGGAAAAGCTCGGCCAGCCCTTCATCATCGAGAACAAGGCGGGTGCCGGCGGCATGATCGCGGGCGAGGCCTTCGCGAAATCCGCGCCCGATGGCTACACGCTGTTCGTCGGCGCCAACGGTCCGGTGCTGTTCGCAACCGAAATCAACAAGCGCGACGCCTACAATTGGAAGAAGGACTTCCTGCCGATCACGACGATCTCGATGACGCCCCTGGTGCTCGAGGTGCATCCGTCGGTGCAGGCGACGAATTTCAAGGAATTCATCGACCTCGCCAAGCGCGAGCCGGGCAAGCTGACGATGGCCTCGCCCGGTCCCGGCACCACCAACCATCTGCTCAGCGAGCTGATGCAGTCCAGCCTCGACCTGCAATGGGTGACCGCGCACTATCGTGGCAATGCGCCCGCGGTCAACGATCTCCTGGGCGGGCAGGTGCAGTTCGCGTTCGACCAGCTCACGGTCAGCCTGCAGCACATCAAGGCCGGCCTGTTCCGGGCGCTGGCCGTCACCAGCCCGCACCGCCTGAAGTCGCTGCCCGACGTGCCGACCTTCGCCGAGCTTGGTTACAAGGATTTTGACGGCCAGACCTTCACCGGCCTGTTCGCGCCGGCAGGCACGCCGGCGTTCGTGATCGACAAGCTGCACGAGGCGCTGACCGCGATTCTGAAGGATCCCGCCGTGGTCGACAAGTTCGAGAAGCTCGGCGGGGAAGCCGTCGCGATGACGCCCGACGAATTCAAGGCTTATCTCGCGCGCGAGGACGCCAAATGGATTCCGATCGTGCGCAAGGCCAACATCAAGGCGGATTGATCGATGCGGATCGACCCCACCGAGCTCGGCGCCGAGCGCATCTACCGGCTGATGACCGGCATCGTGGTGCCGCGTCCGATCGCCTGGGTGACGAGCCTGTCGCGCGCGGGCGTGCTCAACCTCGCGCCGTTCAGCGCCTTCACCTTCGTTTCGCAGAAACCGCCGATGTTGGCCATCAGCGTCGGCCGCAAGGGCGCGGACTACAAGGACACCGCGCACAACATCCTCGACACCGAGGAATACGTCATCCACATCGCCGACACCCCGCTGATGCAGGCCGTGCACGACTCATCGGTCGAGCATCCGCCTGAGATCAGCGAGGTCGCGGAGCTTGGCCTTGAGACGATCGCGAGCGAGCGCATCAAGGTGCCGCGTCTTGGCATTGCACCCGTCGCGATGGAATGCCGCTTCCGGCAGTGCCTCGAATTCGGCGATGCCCGCAGCCGCCTCATCGTCGGCGAAGTCGTGATGTTCCACCTGCGCGACGGCCTCGTGAACGACGGCAAGGTCGAGACTGCGGCACTCGATCCGATCGCGCGCATCGGCGGGCCGCGTTACGCCCGACTCGGCGAGCTCGTGACGCTGCGTGGCGTGTTCCAGACTCCCAAATCGAAAGACTGAACGCGCTGCCCCGGCCGCACCTCAAGACCATTGGAGAACGACCATGCGACTCATAAGCTATCTCCTGGACGGAGAGCCGCGCTATGGTGCCGCCATCGAAGGCGGTGTCGTCGATCTGACCCGGCGGATTGGCCGCGACTTCTCCGATGTGAGGGCGCTGATCGCGGCCAATGCGCTGGCTGACGCGCAGGAGGCCGTCGCCGGACAAAAGCCGGACTACGCGCTCGACAATCTCGTGCTGCTGCCGCCGGTGCTGGCGCCGGAAAAGCTCTGGTGCATCGGCGTCAACTACGCCGAGCGCAATGCGGAGTATAAAGACAGCTCCGACCTGCCCAAATATCCCAGCCTGTTCGTGCGTAGCATGTCCTCGATGACGGGCTCCGGCCAGCCGCTGGAAAAGCCTCATGTGTCCGACCAGCTCGATTACGAAGGCGAGCTTGTCATCGTGATCGGCCAGGGAGGCCGCCACATCCCGCGCGAAAAGGCCTGGGCGCACATCTTCGGCATGACCTTGTGCAACGAGGGCACGATCCGCGACTGGCTGCGTCACGGCAAGTTCAACGTCACGCAGGGCAAGAATTTCGACCGCTCCGGCAGCATCGGTCCCTGGATCGTCACATCGGACGAGCTCGACCCGCGCGGCCCTCATGACATCATCACGCGCGTCAACGGCGAGGTGCGACAGCAGGACACCACCGAGCGGCTGATGTTCCCGTTCGACTTTCTGATCTCCTATCTCTCGACCTTTGCGACGCTGAAGCCCGGCGACATGATCGTGACGGGCACGCCGACCGGGGCGGGCGCCCGCTTCGACCCGCCGCGCTGGCTGAAAGTCGGTGATGTCGTCGAGGTCGAATCCAGTCGCATCGGCGTGCTGCGCAATACCGTGGCCGCGGAGAGTTAAGCCATGCTGGATACTGCCACGATCGAACGCCTTGCCGCGCGCCTCGACGAGGCCGAGCGCACCAAGACGCTGATCACGATGTTCACCAAAGACTATCCCGATTTCAGCATCGAGGATGCCTATGCCGTTCAGCGCGCCTGGACAAAACTCCAGCTCGGACGCGGCCGGGTCATCAAGGGCCACAAGATCGGCCTGACCTCGAAGGCGATGCAGAACGCGGTCGGCATTTCGGAGCCGGACTACGGCGTGCTGTTCGCCGACATGTTCTATGCCGATGCCACGCCCATTCCGTTCGACCGCTTTCACGCGCCGCGCATCGAGGTCGAGCTCGCCTTCGTGCTGAAGGCGCCGCTGCGTGGGCCCGATTGCACCATCTTCGACGTGCTCAACGCCACCGACTACGTCACGCCCGCACTGGAGATCCTGGAGACGCGTATGAACCGCGTCGATCCCCAGACCGGCAAGGCGCGAAAAGTCATGGACACGATCTCGGACAACGCGGCGAACGCCGCGCTGGTGCTTGGCGGCCGGCCGTTCCGTCCGATGGATGCGGACATGCGCTGGATCGGCGCGCTGCTGTTCCGCAACGGCGAGGTCGAGGAAACCGGCCTTGCCGCCGGCGTGCTCAATCATCCCGCCAATGGCATTGCCTGGCTCGCCAACCGCCTCGCGCCGCATGACGAACATCTCGCCGCCGGCGAGGTGGTGCTGGCGGGATCGTTCACGCGGCCGGTCGACATCCGCCGCGGCGACACGTTCCATGCCGACTATGGCGCGTTCGGCTCGGTGTCGTGCCAGTTCGTCTGAACCAATAAGCAAGAGGGAGCGCATCATGACCGGTCACACGCGGCGCAAGAGCATCCATATCGGCGGCTTCAAGCACGCCAACCCGATTCCGAACGCCTGCCGCATCGGCAATCTCGTGATGTCGGGCGTCATCCTCGGCCGCGATGCGGCTGGCGCGATGCCCGAGAGCCTGGAGGCGCAATGCGCCAACATGTTCGCGCATATGAAGGCGACGGTCGAGGCTGCCGGCGGCACCACGGACGACATCATCAAGATGACGGTGTGGCTGAAGGATCGCACGCAGCGCGCGCCCGTGAATGTCGAGTGGCTGAAGATGTTTCCGGACGAGCATTCGCGCCCGGCGCGCCACGCGCTGCCGATGGACAACATGGATGGCGGCGCGCTGGTGCAGTGTGACTTCACCGCCGTAATCGACTGAGGGAGTTTCGCGTATGCCGACCTATCTGCCGTTCGACCCGAACCCGCGCCGCCCGGTCAAGGCGCCGCCGCCCAAAACCGTCGACAGCCAGTTTCACGTGCTCGGCCCCATCGACAAATATCCGGAACGACCCGGTGCGGCCTATCGGATGCCGACCGCGACTTGGGAAGCGGCGCTGCGCGTGCACAAGACGCTCGGCATCGAGCGCGGCGTCATCGTGCAGACCACCACCTATGGCGCCGACCATGCCGTCGTGCTCGACGGTCTCGCCGCGATGGGCCCGAACTATCGCGGCTGCGCCAACGCGCTGGTGTTCGCGGAGGCGAACGACGCATATCTCGCCAAGCTGCATGATGCTGGGGTCCGCGGCGCGCGCTTCAGCTTCCGCCAGGAGCTCGGCGCCGTGCTGTCGGATGCCGATTTCGCCCGCGCGATC
This sequence comes from Bradyrhizobium sp. 4, assembly GCF_023100905.1. Lineage (NCBI taxonomy): Bacteria > Pseudomonadati > Pseudomonadota > Alphaproteobacteria > Hyphomicrobiales > Nitrobacteraceae > Bradyrhizobium > Bradyrhizobium sp. 4. The sequence continues at coordinate 7,129,179 of NZ_CP064686.1, read as the reverse complement.
GCGCGCATCCGCGAGCTCGGCTGGTACGTCAAGATCCAGCCCGAGAAGGACGGCATCGTCTCCAGCGTCGCCAAATACGAGAATCTCGACGTGCCCGTGCTGATCGACCACATGGCACGGCCCGATCCGGAAGCCGGCAGAAACGATCCGAACCTGCGCAAGATGCTGGAGCTGCTCGCCAAGGGCAATTTCTGGGTGATGCTGTCGCTCGGCGAGAAGACCTCGAAGCTTGGGCCGCCCTACGACGACGTCATCCCGATCGCGCGCGCCTATATCGAGGCGGCCCTCGACCACTGCGTCTGGGCCAGCGACTGGCCGCATCCGGTCTCGGTGAAGCAGCCGCCCAACGACGCCGATCTGCTCGAGCTGATGTATCGCTACGCGCCCGACCAGGCGGAGCTGGAAAAGATATTGGTGCACAATCCGGCAAGGCTGTTCGGCTTTCCGGATTAGGGCGACCCGTCATTGCGAGGAGCGGAGCGACGAAGCAATCCAGACTTGCTTCCGCAGAAGCACTCTGGATTGCTTCGCTGCGCTCTGACGGACGCGCCATCGCAAGTCGACCGCGCCAGACTCTGGCCTCACCCCGCCAGCCGATCCCTTACCCCGGCTGCAATCTCGAACGAGCGCAGCCTCGCGGCGTGGTCGTAGATCTGCCCCGTGGTCATCAATTCGTCAGCGCTTGTCTCAGCGATCAGCGCCTTCAGCTTCTGTTCGACCGTTTCAGGCGAGCCGACCGCCGAGCACGACAGCGACTGGCCGACCATCGCCTTTTCGGCCGGCGACCACAGCGCGTCCATGTCGTCGACCGGCGGCGGCAGCGGGCCGGGCGTGCCGCGGCGCAGATTGATGAACTGCTGCTGCAGCGAGGAGAACATGCGTTGCGCGTCCGCGTCGCTGTCGGCGGCGAACACGTTGACGCCGACCATCGCGTAGGGCTTGTCGAGCTGTGCCGAGGGCTCGAACCGCGCGCGATACTCCCGCAGCGCCGGCATCATCATCTGCGGCGCGAAGTGTGAAGCGAACGCGAACGGCAGCCCGAGCATGCCTGCGAGCTGCGCGCCAAAAGTGCTGGAGCCCAGGATCCACAGCGGCACCTTCGTCCCCATGCCCGGCACGGCCCGGATGGCCTGGTTCGGCTGCACGTCGCCGAGCAACGCCTGCAGCTCCAGCACGTCCTGCGGAAAATTCTCGGAGCTGGTGGCGAGATCGCGCCGCAGCGCCCGCGCGGTGAACTGGTCGGTGCCGGGCGCCCGGCCGAGCCCGAGATCGATCCGTCCGGGATAGAGCGAGGCCAGCGTGCCGAACTGCTCGGCGATGACGAGCGGCGAATGGTTCGGCAGCATGATCCCCCCGGAGCCGACCCGGATCGTCTTGGTGCCGCCCGCGACATGCCCGATCACCACCGACGTCGCCGCACTCGCGATGCCCGTCATGTTGTGATGCTCGGCCAGCCAAAAGCGCTTGTAGCCCCAGGCTTCCGAATGCTGCGCGAGATCGAGCGAGTTATGGAACGCTTGTGATGCGTCGCCGCCCTGTCGGATGGGGGCGAGGTCGAGCACGGAGAAGGCGATCATGGGCGGGTCCGGATGGAGCATGCCATGGAAACGTGGACTCGACATGTAGGAGCCGGCCCCGGGGAATACCAGCCGAAACGATCATGGTGCTGCGCCGGCGGCTCCATTGCGTGGAGGCGAAGCCATCGCTGCGCTGAGGCATGCGGCAAATTCGCCTGCATGGAAACCGCGGGCCGCATTGCGGCGTTGCCGGCCGGTTTGATCAATGGCTACGATTTTCATTTCGGGGGCTTTCTTTGGACAGATTCAACATGGGCGTTCATGTCGTCGCGCTGGCTGCGGCCTTCGCGCTCGCCGTTCCCATTGGCTGGGACCGTGAGAAGCGGGCGCGAAGCGCGGGCTTGCGCACCTTTCCGCTGGTCGCAATGGCAAGCTGCGGCTTCGTGCAGGCCAGCGAAAGCCTGCTCGTGCATTCGCCTGATGGGATGGCAAAAGTGATCGAGGGCCTCATCACCGGCATCGGCTTCATCGGCGGTGGCGCGATTCTCAAGCAGGGGAATTCGGTGCAGGGCACCGCGACGGCCGCGAGCCTCTGGGCCACCGGCGCCATCGGCGTTTCCGTCGGGCTCGGCGCTTTTGATGTCGCGGTGACGGTCGCCGTGTTCACGTTTCTGACCCTTCGCTTGTTGACGTTGGTCAAGGAAGACGACGATCACTGATGCAGGTGCGAGCGGTCTGCACCCCCGTTCACAACACCGTCATTGCGGCCCGTTGCGCCCCCCGGCCCAACTGGGCGTCTGGCCCCTGTTGTTGTACACTCGCTGAGCCATTGGACGCTCGCCAGGAGGAACCGACATGACCACGGTCGTACTCAATCGCCGGAGCCTCCTCGCCGCGGGCGGCTCGATCCTCGCAACCGAGCTTTTGGTAACCGGTGTTCCCGGCCTGCTGTTGCCTGCCCGCGCGGCCGGCCTCGCGCCGACCGAGACAATGTCGGGCGGCGCGAACAACTACCGGAAGGGCGCGGCGATCGTGGAGCGGATCGGCAAGGGTGGTTTCTGGATGAGCGGCACCGTGCGCCACGCCGGCGACGGGGCGCCGCTCGCGGGCCAGCGCATCCAGATCTGGGCACACACCACGGAAGGGCAGGAGCACGAGCCGCAGAGCCATGGCGCCACGCTGACTGACAAGGACGGCAAGTTCCGGCTCGAGATGCCGCAGATCATTCCCATCTTCGGCCAGCCGCATGGCCACCTCGCCTATGACAGCGGTGAGTTCAAGACGGTCTTTCTGCGGCCGATCATGCGGAGCGCAAAGGAAACCAGCCTCGAGGCGCACTTCGTCCTGCAGTCGGCCTGATCGCATTGGAGATGAAGGGGCGAAGATCGGCCCGGGCGCCCCTGATCTGGCTCGCCCTTGCCTTGGCCATTTGCGTGCCGATCGCGCTCGCTGCGGGAAGCGTACAGCTCGCATGGCGCGGCCCGGTCTATATCCTTGCCGGCTTCGCGGGGATCATCGCGCTCGGTCTTGTGCTCGTTCAGCCTCTGCTGATCGGCGGATACCTGCCGGGACTGTCGGCCTATCGTGGCCGGCGCGCCCATCAGTGGATCGGTGGCACGCTGGTTCTGGCCGTCATGGTCCACGTCGCCGGCCTCTGGATCACCAGCCCGCCCGACATGATCGACGCCCTGACCTATACGTCACCGACGCCGTTCTCCCCCTTCGGCGTGACCGCCATGTGGGCCATCTTCACCGTCGCGCTTCTGGCGCTGCTCCGGCGGCGCTTGGGATTGCGGCTGCGCACCTGGCGCATCGTCCATCTTCCGCTCGCGGTCGTCATCGTCGCAGGCATCGTGGCCCATTGCCTGCTGATCGAGGGAACGATGGAGACGATCTCGAAGGCGGCGCTGTGCGCAGCTGTGCTTGCGGCGACCGTCAAGGTGCTGGTTGACCTCTGGAGAAGGCGAACGCTCCGCGGCGAGAGTGCGTAGGATGGGTAGAGCGAAGCGAAACCCATCGCACTTGGTCTAGGCGGAAGCATGATGGGTTTCGCAAGTGCTCTACCCATCCTACGAAATTTCGCTGACCGCCTTGTTCCAATACGTTCGGCGTCGTCAGCGCCGATCTGCTCTGCTTGCCGCAGATGGCCATGAAGATTATCCTCACGAGATGGCCGTCAGTGTCCCCGACGTGAAGGCATTCCTGCTCGCCACACCGTTCTTCGGCGGTATTCCGGATCAAAGTCTCGACCTCCTGATGTCGATGCTGGTCGAGTGCCGATTTGATACCGGAGCAACCGTCGTGACGGAGGGCGAGCCCGGACGCTCGCTGTTCATCGTCAAATTCGGTCGGCTGGCGGTGAGCAAGCGGGCGAATGCGGGCAACGTCATTCCGATTTCAGTTCTGGAGCCCGGCGATTTCTTCGGTGAAATGACGCTGATCGAAATGCAGAATCGTTCTGCCACGGTGATCGCGGAGAGTCCGACCGTGCTCTACGAGCTGACCGCCCAGAAGCTCTACGCCTGCTACAAGGCGGACATCCACGCCTATGTGATCGTCCTGCAGAACATCAATCGCGAACTCTGCCGGCGGCTTCGCCGTTCCGACGATCGCTTCACCGGACAGAAATTGGGTGAGGACAGTGCGTAGGATGGGTAGAGCACTTGCGAAATCCATCATGTTTCGCCACCGCACGATACTTCGATGGGTTTCGCTTCGCTCTACCCATCCTACGAGTTTGCGATCAAGCATGCTTGGCCACCGAACAATTCCTTAGCTGCGCCAGGACTTGACGAGGCGGGTGGCGCCTTTGGCCCCTGCAACTCCACCCAACGAGGATTCCAAGGAGCACAACGAGCGTCCAATCGCTGTGAAATGCCTCCCTGTACGCCACCTAGAAACGAGGTCCCGATCAGCATAGCCGCGAATCCGAGAACGGCTCCGCCAAGCGTGAAGCCCACCAATCGCGCGAGCAGGGCGATCAATGACGTCCGTTTCACGTCACTCATTTTTTGCGATGCCCCATTTTGTGCCCGGCTCCGGGATGATTCGCATTTGGCCAAGCATCCCTTTCCATCCACAGTTCGGACATAGAACCGCGGCTCTTTCGTCGTCGTGAGGATTTGCGCCTCCTTGATAGTCAAAGCCAGGGCTTTGACATTCTGGGCAACAACCCACCCCAATTCGCTTGACGATCTTTTCCCACGCCATTTCGACTATTCCAGATTGTCGAATTTTTGTTGCTCGCAGTGCGCTGAGAAATTCCTGTCCCAGGATTGCGTCTTGAATCCACCGATAATGGCGAAAGGAGTACGCGCAGCCAAGGGCGACCCGTCGGGCAACACACCCGCTTCCCATAAAACCCCGTCAACCCTCCTCCATAAAAATATTCCACTTTACCGAAATTCGGAATCGCAGTATCAATCCGCCATCCCGATCCAGGGAGAGGGGCGGTCGTCCGTCGTAACGAACGTGGATCGGGGGGTGGTGGACGCGGCAGCGTCGGGCACGAAGACGGGACCAGGGCGAGATGAACCTCGTGAGGTCTTGTCTAGCGCGCGGACGAACGGCGCCTGTGTCCGGCGAAGCCTCTTGGCAAAGCCGGATCGCTGCGTACGGCAAAATCGTGTGGTCCTAGCCGTCGTTGCTACGGTCAAGCCTTGCGGAGATGGATCGAGACTCAACCGGGTCTTTGTCCATCGTCAATTCGCAAGTCGACGGTGACAAAAAGGAACTCGTCGCCGGGGAGAGCGCGGCATAAGCCGTCAACCCGCTGCGCAGGGAAGGCCGAGTGTTCGGCGTCACCTGTATGCTGCTGTGCGGTCTCTTTGCGCTACACCTTCGCGCAGCGGACCGCGGGTGCCAGCCGGCACCCGGTCTTCCCTGCGCCCTCTCCACGGAGGAGGGGTAAGGAGAAGCAAAACTCGGGCGCTTTGAGCCGCGAGAATGCTGATCTGTGCGTGATTTGACCCAGGGAATGGTGCTGCCAGACAGGATTGAACTGTCGACCTCTCCATTACCAATGGAGTGCTCTACCACTGAGCTACGGCAGCATGTGCTGGGGTAAGAATCGGCCGCCACGAGGGGCCTACCAAGCGGGCCGATATCTGCCACAAGCCCCCCTCCTGTGCAAGCTTGCTAGCTCCGCCAAAGCGATAAAATCGGGTCGATATCGGGGCCAAAGTGCCTGTTTTGGCCCGAAATGGCCGACTTTCCGCGGGTTCGGTTCCGATATCCCCACCCAACTGGCCAGTTGCCCGACGCGCCGGGTTCGATCCATTTCGATTTTCGCACGATCAGATCGCGCGGGCCTCTTGAGCTGCCTTATTCCTCGGGCATGTTATCGCCGATCGCTGTAATGGACCCCGATGGCTGACGAGAACGACAAGAGCGAGCGACAGGATTCGAGACAGGACTCGCGGCAGGCGAGGGCGTCCCGCGACGACCGGCTGAAATCGGCGCTGCGCGAAAACCTGAAGCGGCGGAAGGTGCAGGCGCGCGAACGCGCCACAAGTGCCGATCCCTCGCAGAATGAAGATGGTTCCCTAGATGAGGGGACCGCCGACAAGACCGGCGGCTAGAATCCGACGGCTGGAATTTCTTTGGAGTGCATGGACGTGGCAATGGGGCAGGACGAATCGCAACGACCCGAGAGTGACGCGCAGATGTCGCGGTTCACCCGCCCTGAACAGACCTTTCCGGCGCTGACACCAGCCGAGATCGAGCGTGTCAGGCATTTCGGCGAGGTCCGCAACTATGCCGATGGGGAATTCCTGTTCGAGACCGGCAAGCCGGGGCCCGGCATGTTCGTCGTGCTGAAGGGCCACGTCGCCATCACCCAGCGCGACGGCCTTGGCCATGTGACCCCGTTGATCGACCAGGGGCCGGGGCAATTTTTGGCCGAGCTGAGCCAGCTCTCCGGACGACCGGCGCTGGTCGACGGTCGCGCCGAAGGCGATGTCGAGACGCTCCTGTTGCCGCCGGAGCGGCTGCGCGCGCTGCTGGTCGCGGAGGCCGAGCTCGGCGAGCGCATCATGCGCGCGCTGATCCTGCGCCGGGTCAATCTGCTCCAGGGCGGCGTCGGCGGCGTCGTGCTGATCGGTCCCTCGCATTCGGCAGGCGTGGTGCGGTTGCAGGGCTTCCTCACCCGCAACGGCCAGCCGCATCATCTGCTCGATCCCGCGCGTGATCGCGACGCCGCCGACGTCATCGCGCGTTATTCGCCCAAGCCGGACGACTGGCCGCTGGTCGTCACTCCCGACGGTGCGGTGCTGCGCAATCCCGGCGAAACCGAGCTTGCGCGCGCGATCGGCATGATCGGCGGCCCGCGCAACGACCGCATCTACGACGTCGCGATCGTCGGCTCCGGGCCGGCTGGACTCGCTACGGCCGTCTATGCCGCGTCCGAAGGTCTCTCGGTGGCCGTGCTCGACACCCGCGCCTTCGGCGGCCAGGCCGGCGCCAGCGCGCGCATCGAAAACTATCTCGGCTTTCCGACCGGAATTTCCGGCCAGGCCCTGACCGCGCGCGCCTTCAACCAGGCACAAAAATTCGGCGCGGAGATCATGATCCCGGTGACGGTGAAGTCGCTCGACTGCACGCGCAAGGATGGCGCGTTTTCGGTGGCGCTTGACGGCTGCGACCCCCTGCATTCGCGCGCGGTGGTGGTCGCCAGCGGCGCGCGCTATCGCCGGCCCGAGATCGAGAACCTCGATAAATTCGAAGGCCGCGGCGTCTGGTATTGGGCCTCGCCGGTCGAGGCGAAGCTGTGCGCCGGCGAGGAGGTGGCGCTGGTCGGTGCCGGCAACTCGGCGGGGCAGGCCGCCGTGTTCCTCTCGGGGCACGCCAAGAAAGTGCTGATGATCATCCGCGGCGGCGGTCTCGGCGCCAGCATGTCGCGCTATCTCATCGAGCGCATCGAAGCCACGCCGAACATCGAACTGATGTTCAACACCGAGATCACGGCGCTCGAAGGCGACGAGGCCTCGCTGCTGCGGCGTATCCGCTGGAAAAGCCGGCTGTCGGCCGACGAGGACTTCGCCGACATCCGCAATCTCTTCCTGTTCGTCGGCGCCGATCCCGCCACCAATTGGCTCGACGGCTGCGGCGTGACGCTCGATCGCGGCGGCTTCGTCGTCACCGGCGCGCAGTCCGAGCAGAACCAGGGCCGGCTGGTTGCACCGCTGGAGACGTCGGTGCCCGGCGTCTACGCGGTCGGCGACGTCCGCTCCGGCTCGGTCAAGCGCGTCGGCGGTGCCATCGGCGAGGGCGCGCAGGTCGTGGCCTCCCTGCACGGCTATCTCGGCGACGCCGCAAAGCCGGCGCTTTAGTCAAGTAGAAGACACGCAGATGGCAAGGCGAATGTGACTTGCCATCCCGACGTGTCCCACGGACTATCCCCTCGTCGCGAGGCCAAACGCCCGTGGAAGAACAAAGACTCAAATGGGAGGAACTAAATGGCTGAAATCGTCGTGCTGTATAAAACGCCCACAGATGCTGCGGCCTTCGACAAGTATTATGCCGAGACCCACATTCCGCTTGCCAAGAAACTTCCCGGCCTGAAGAAGTACGCCATCAGCAAGGGGCCGGTCGGCTCCCCCGCCGGACCGTCCGGAATCCATCTGGTCGCCATTCTCACCTTCGACAGCGCGGCCGACATCCAGGCGGCATTCGGCAGCCCGGAAGGCAAGGCGACCGGCGCTGACGTGCCGAAATTCGCCAGCGGCGGCGCCGACCTGCTGATCTTCGACACCAAGGAAGTGTGAGACGTGTGCAGGGGCGCTCGCACCTCGCGAGCGCCCCCGCCTATTCGATTCAACTTTCGTTGAAAGCCTGCCGTCGTTTATGACAGCGATGCAAATAATTCAGCCATGCGTTTTCGATTCGCACGATGACGCATGGCTGCGCACGCATGTGTGACGCCAGCGCGTGTGGCAATCTGATGAGGGCCGTAATATCAATCTCCCGAACTTGATGCAGAGAATAGGAGAGATGTCATGGTTCTTGGGTTGAGCTTGCCCGCCTTCACGCTGGTCCATGTCGTCATCAGCCTGATCGGCATTGCCGCCGGCCTCGTCGTGATGTTCGGCCTGCTCGGCTCGAAGCCGATGCCGGGCCTCACCGCGATTTTCTTAGCGTTCACGATCCTCACCAGCGCCACCGGCTTCCTGTTTCCGTTCAAGGAGCTGCTGCCGTCGCATATCATCGGCATCATCTCGCTGGTCCTGCTCGCGATCGCCTGCATCGCGCTCTACGGCATGAAGCTCGCTGGCGTCTGGCGTCCGGTCTACATCGTGACGGCGATGATCTCGCTGTATTTCAACGTCTTCGTGCTGGTGATCCAGTCGTTCCTGAAGGTGCCGGCGCTTGCCGCGCTCGCGCCCGCCGTGGCCCCGGCGCCGCCCGGAGGCCCGGTGTTCGCCGTGGTGCAGGGCCTCGTGCTGGTGTTCTTCGTGGTGCTCACCATCGGTGCCTGGCGCCGCTTCAAGCCGATGGCGTTCGCCTGATCATTCAAAGGAGCCTAGTAATGCCCACCATCACCACCAAGGACGGCGTCGAGATCTTCTACAAGGACTGGGGCTCGGGCCAGCCGATCGTGTTCAGCCATGGCTGGCCGCTGTCGGCCGACGACTGGGACGCGCAGATGATGTTCTTCGTGACGCGCGGCTATCGCGTCATCGCCCATGACCGTCGCGGCCATGGTCGTTCGTCGCAGGTCGCCGACGGCCACGACATGGATCATTATGCCGATGATCTCGCGGCCGTGACCGCCCATCTCGACCTGAAGAATGCGATCCATGTCGGCCACTCCACCGGCGGCGGCGAAGTCGTGCATTACATCGCGCGCCATGGCGAGAGCCGGGTGGCGAAGGCCGCGATCCTGTCCGCGGTGCCGCCGCTGATGCTGAAGACGGACGCGAATCCCGGCGGCCTGCCGAAGAGCGTGTTCGACGATTTCCAGGTACAGCTCGCTGCCGGCCGCGCCAGCTTCTACCGCGACATCGCGGCCGGCCCCTTCTATGGCTACAACCGTCCCGGCGCAAAGCCCTCGGAAGCGGTGATCCAGAACTGGTGGCGCCAGGGCATGATGGGCGGCGCGAAAGCCCATTACGACGGCATCGTCGCGTTTTCGCAAACCGACTTCACCGAGGATCTGCAGAAGATCAATGTGCCTGTGCTGGTGATGCACGGCGACGACGACCAGATCGTGCCTTACGCCGACTCCGCACCGCTGTCGGCCAAGCTTTTGAAGAACGGCACGCTGAAGACCTACAAGGGTTTCCCGCACGGCATGCCGACAACGCACGCCGAGACCATCAACGCGGACCTGCTGGCGTTCTTCAGGGAGTGAGCGGCCTCATTCCAATATCGCCCTGATCGCGTCGAAGGTGCGCTTGACGAAAGCTTCCGGCTTCTCCCGCGCTCCTCCGCCGATCCAGCTCTCGCCGCCGACGCGCATCGCGCCGGTGGCGATCATGGCGACGAGGCGTGCCTTCAACTGGTCCGATTTGGTTCTGGCGCGGTGGGCGAGCCCTTCGGCCAGCGCCCGCTCGAGCTTCTCGTATTTGAGTTGGTCGCGCGCCCGAAGCGCGGGATTGTCGCGCTTGAGCCGCGACATTGCCGCGGCCTCCGCCGGATCGATCCGCTTGAGCGCCGCCGCGATCGCGTTCTCCGCCGCGGTCAGCATGGTTTCGCCCGCCGGCCGCGCCACGACCTCCGCGACCAGCGCGGCGGCAGCGCCTTCCTGCCAGGCCGCGACGACGTCCTCCTTCGAGGCGAAATAATGGAAGAAGCTGCGTCGCGACACGTCCGCCGCGGCCGCGATATCGTCAATGGTCGTGGCCTCGAAGCCGCGCTCCAGGAAGAGTGCCATCGCCCCGCGGGTCAACCGCTCGCGGGTCGCCTGCAGCTTGCGCTGGCGCAGGCCGGTGCCAGCGGCGGATTTTGCTCCTACCGGCAATGGCTTGGTGCGCTTGTTGACCGATTTCCCGGCGAGCTTCGAAAGCTTCAAATCATTTCACCACTTGCAAAGTTGCACCCAGTGCACATTTAGACCCGTCGCGGGCCTTTTCCCAGCCCGACGGAGCTATGGCATGACCGACTGGACCACGGCAGACATCCCCTCCCTCAGCGGCAAGACTGCCGTCGTGACCGGAGCGACGGGCGGCCTCGGCGACGAGACGGCGATGGCGCTGGCGGGCGCCGGTGCCATTGTCATACTCACGGGGCGCAACGACGCAAAGGGCCTGCGCGCGATCGATGGCATTTGCGAGCGCTTTCCCAATGCGCTGATCGCCTACGAGCATCTCGACCTCGCCAGTCTAACCTCCGTTGCCGATTTCGCCAGGCGCTTCGCGGCCGGCAATGAACGGCTCGACCTGCTTGTCAACAATGCCGGCGTGATGGCGCTGCCGAAGCGGCAGCAGACGGCGGATGGTTTCGAGATGCAGCTCGGCACCAACTATCTCGGTCATTACGCGCTGACGGCGCAGCTGTTGCCGCAGCTTCGCCGGGCGAAGGCGGCTCGGGTGGTCAACCTCTCGAGCCTTGCGCACCGCTCCGGTTCGATCAATTTCGACGATCTGCAGGCTAGGCATTCCTATCGTCCGTGGCGGGCTTATTGCCAGTCCAAGCTGGCGATGCTGATGTTTTCGCTGGAGTTGCAGCGCCGCAGCCTCGCCGCAGGCTGGGGTCTGACGAGCCTTGCCGCACATCCCGGGTACGCGCGGACCGATCTGATTTCGAACGGGCCGGGTGCGAACACGTTCCAGTCGCGCGTGAGCCGCTGGCTGCAGCCCTTCATCAGCCAGTCTGCCGCGGAAGGCGCGCTGCCCACCTTGTTGGCGGCGACCTCGCCGGCAGCGGAGCCCGGCGGCTATTACGGTCCGAACGGGTTCTACGAATTGAAAGGGCCACCGCGTCCGGCGAAGATCATGCCGAAGGCAAAGGATTTCGCCTCGGCAGCCATGCTGTGGGATGTCTCGGCGACTTTGACCGGTGTATCCTTCGACGAGATCGCGGCCGCCGCATGAGCCGCGGGCCTGTCGGGGAGGTCCCGATGCAGATCATCATCTTCGGCGCGACCGGCATGGTCGGGCAGGGCGTCTTGCGCGAATGCCTGGTCGATGCCGGCATCGGCCGCGTGCTCGTGGTCGGCCGCAGCCCGAGCGGCGTGCGCAACGCCAAGCTCACCGAGATCACGCACGGCGATTTCATGGACTACTCGGCGATCGAAACGCAGCTCACCGGCTTCGACGGATGCTTCTTCTGCCTCGGCGTCTCCTCGATCGGCATGAGCGAGGAGCGCTACCGTCAACTCACCTATGACCTCACGCTCGCAGCGGCGACCGTGCTGGCCCGGCTCAATCCGCAGATGACATTCGTCTATGTCACGGGCGCCGGCACCGATTCCACCGAGCGGGGTTCGCGGATGTGGGCGCGGATCAAGGGCAAGACCGAGAACGATCTGCTCAAGCTTCCGTTCAAGGCGGCCTACATGTTCCGGCCCGGTGCGATCCAACCGCTCCACGGTGCTCGCTCCAAGACCGCGTGGGTGCAGGCCGTGTATGCCGCAACCTGGCCACTGTGGTCGGTGCTGCGCCGGCTCTCGCCGCGGCTCGTCACCTCGACCGAGCAGATCGGCCGCGCCATGATCCGGGTTGCGCGGGAGGGGTATCCGCGAAAGGTGCTGGAGATGGAGGATATCAATAGCCTCTAGTCCGGTGGGCCGTTAGTTCTAGGGAAATTTCGCCGGCCGCCCGCGTTGAGCCCCGTCCGCCCGAAGCAGAAAGCGCCGTCGATGTCTCCCCAGCTCAAACTGATCGCACTCGACGCCGACGACCTCTCCGTGATCTCGGCCCACGTCCAGGACGCCCGCGTGCAGCCCTCGGACATCATCTGGCGCCAAAGCGAAAAGCGGCTGGTCGTCGGCATGAGCCGGTTGGACTGGGAGCAGACGCTGGACGGCGAGGCCGAGCCGCGCAGGCTGGTGGCGGCCCTCCGTTTCGACCGCGTGCTCGCCTGCAAGGCGCGCAACATCGACCTCGACGCGCTGGACACTGTCCTGGACCTCGTCGGCATCGAATTCCACGGCCAGGATGCCCCCGGCGGGAGCGCGCTGCTGCTGTTTGCCCAAGGCGGCGCCATCCGCCTCGACGTCGAATGCCTTGAATGCGAGCTGACGGATCTGGGGGCGGATCAGCTGGGGACGGGGTTGGAGGCTGAAGGGGAGGGGTGAGGTGGCATGCCAAGGCCACGCATTCCGCTTTTGCCAGGACGACGCCGGAGGGGAACGGCCCGGCCCAAGGGTTGACGCAGCTTCCCCGCCGCGCCATTGAGCAGGGGCCTGGTGAGCCAAACCGCGCCCCCAAAAACCAGTTAGAAGCCAAGATGCCCGTTCGTCTCGACCGCAGCAGCGCCGATTTTGACCAGCGATTCGGGGCCTTCCTCGCCGCCAAGCGCGAGGCCTCGGCCGACGTCGAGGCGGCCGCGCGTGCCATCGTCGACGACGTGGCGAAGCGGGGCGATGCCGCCCTGCTCGAGGCCACGGCAAAGTTCGACCGGTTGACGCTCGATGCATCCGGCCTGCGCGTCACCGCCGCCGAGATCGAGGCCGCGGTGAAAGCCTGCGATGCAGCGACGCTGGATGCGCTCAAGCTCGCGCGCGATCGCATCGAGACCTATCACAGCCGCCAACTGCCGAAGGACGAGCGCTTCACCGATCAGCTCGGCGTCGAGCTCGGCTGGCGTTACACCGCGATCGAATCCGCCGGCCTCTACGTGCCCGGCGGCACCGCGGCCTATCCGTCCTCGGTGCTGATGAATGCGGTGCCGGCAAAGGTCGCGGGCGTGGCGCGTCTCGTCATGGTGGTGCCCTCGCCCGACGGCAAGCTCAATCCGCTGGTGCTGGCGGCAGCAAAGCTTGGCGGCGTCACCGAGATCTATCGCGTCGGCGGCGCGCAGGCGATTGCCGCGCTCGCGCATGGCACCGCGACGATCGCGCCTGTCGTCAAGATCGTCGGACCCGGCAACGCCTATGTCGCCGCGGCAAAGCGGCTGGTGTTCGGCAAGGTCGGCATCGACATGATCGCCGGTCCCTCCGAGGTGCTTGTCATCGCCGATGACACCGGCAATGCCGACTGGATTGCCGCCGATCTGCTGGCCCAGGCCGAGCACGACACCAGCGCGCAGTCGATCCTGATCACCGATTCGGCGCGCCTTGCCGCCGATGTCGAAAAGGCCGTCGAGGCGCAGTTGAAGACGCTGCCGCGCGCCGCGATTGCCAGCGCCTCGTGGGCCGATTTCGGCGCCATCATCATGGTGAAGAACCTCAACGACGCCATTCCGCTCGCGGATGCGATTGCCGCCGAGCATCTCGAGATCATGACGCAAGATCCCGACGCGCTCGCCGCAAGGATCCGCAACGCCGGCGCCGTGTTCCTCGGGCCGCATACACCGGAGGCGATCGGCGACTATGTCGGCGGCTCCAATCACGTGCTGCCGACGGCGCGCTCGGCACGATTCTCGTCGGGTCTTTCGGTGCACGATTTCCTCAAGCGCACCTCGATCCTGAAATGCGGCCCGGATCAGCTGCGTGCGCTGGGTCCGGCCGCGATGATTCTCGGTAAGGCGGAGGGGCTAGATGCCCATTCGCGCTCGATTGGATTGCGCCTCAATTTGTCATGACCCAGCCGCCCGAACAGGACGACTCGACCAATCGCATCGTCGGCGTCACGCTCGACGAGGACTCGATCGGCCGTTCCGGGCCCGACATCGAGCATGAGCGCGCGATCGCAATCTACGATTTGATCGAGCAGAACCTGTTCGCGCCGGAGGGCGCCGACGGGAAGGGGCCGTTCACGCTGCATATCGGCATCACCGGCAGCCGGCTGATGTTCGACATCCGCCGCGAGGACGGCACGCCCGTGGTTGCGCATCTGTTGTCGCTGACGCCGTTCCGGCGGATCGTGAAGGATTATTTCATGATCTGCGACAGCTACTACCAGGCGATCCGCACGGCGACGCCGGACAAGATCGAGGCCATCGACATGGGCCGCCGCGGCATTCATGACGAGGGATCGCGTACGCTGCAGGAGCGGCTGAAGGGCAAGGTGCGGGTCGATTTCGAGACCTCGCGCCGGCTGTTCACGCTCATTACTGTCCTGCACTGGAAGGGTTAAGCGCGATGGCGGGTCCGCCACGCGCACGCGATCCGCAATCGGTGCTGTTCGCCTGCGCCATGAACAGCGTGCGCTCGCCGATGGCGGAGAGCCTGCTGCGGCACATGTTTCCGCAGGGCCTCTACGTGAAGTCGGCCGGCGCGAGGCGCGGCGAGCTCGATCCGTTCGCGGTGTCCGTGATGGCCGAGCTCGGCCAGGACATCTCCACCCACAAGCCGCAGACCTTCGAGGAGCTGGAGGACTGGGAGGGGCTCAATTTCGACCTGATCATCACGCTCTCGCCGGAGGCGCACCACAAGGCGCTGGAGCTGACCCGCACGCTCGCCGCCGACGTCGAGTACTGGCCGACGCAAGATCCCACCACCATGGAAGGTAGCCGCGACCAGAAGTTGGCTGCCTATCGCGACGTCTGCGACCAGCTCCTGATGCGCATTCGCCGGCGGTTTTCGAAGGTGGGCGCGGCGAACGGCTAGCATTCGGCGCCCGTAACACCCGCGTCACAGACTGCGGGCACACGCATCCTGTACCCGTCGAATCAGTAAAGTCCGGGTTCCCGGGTTGTGAAATCAGCCCCCGTCCGATAGGTTCCGCGCGCAATTCACCCCCTGCTTCATTCCCCAAATCACCTGATGCTCGGCCGCCCCAAATTCGTTCTCGCCTCCGGTTCGCCGCGGCGCCTGTCGCTGCTCAACCAGGCCGGCATCGAGCCGGACGCGCTCCGGCCCGCCGACGTCGACGAGACGCCGAAGCGGGGCGAGCTGCCGCGCGCCTGCGCCAACCGGCTGGCGCGGGCCAAGGCGGATGCGGCGCTCAAATCGGTTCAGCTCGACGACGAGCTGCGCGGCGCCTTCATCCTCTCCGCCGACACGGTGGTGGCGGTCGGCCGCCGCATCCTGCCCAAGGCCAATCTCGTCGACGAGGCCGCGCAGTGCCTGCGGCTGCTGTCGGGCCGCAACCACCGCGTCTACACCGCCATCACTCTGGTGACGCCGCGCGAGGCCTTCCGCCAGCGCCTGGTCGAGACCCGCGTCCGCTTCAAGCGCCTCTCGGAAGACGACATCCAGGCCTATATCGGCTCCGGCGAATGGCGCGGCAAAGCCGGCGGCTACGCCGTGCAGGGCATCGCCGGCTCATTCGTGGTCAAGATGGTAGGGTCCTACACCAACGTGGTCGGCCTGCCGCTCTACGAGACCACCACGCTGCTTGGCGGCGAAGGTTTCCCGATTCGTTTCGGCTGGCTCAACGCCACCGCCATCTGAGCCGACAAGCCGCTCCTGCAAAAATCTCGAAAACAACCCCATGCACAGTAGAATTCCCCCGCGGGACCTGGCCAGGATGCTTGCGCCGTCGCCGGAGGAACCCCTTTGGCGGCAGGCTCTTGAACTGGCTCGCATGTGTAAGCTGAGCACCTCATGGACGACTCGGTGAAAAAGCCCGCAAGCTCCCTCAAAACCTGCCCGATCTGCGGCAAGCCGCAGTCCGAGGCCACCCGCCCGTTCTGCTCCTCGCGCTGCCGCGACGTCGATCTGAACCGCTGGCTGAAAGGCTCCTATGTCATTCCAGGCCGGGATGACGAGGCAGATGGGGAAGAATAGCCATGTTCTATCAAGTATTTAAATTGTCGATGCACCGCCACGCGGCGTTGCCTCCGAGCCACGTCCCGCCTTGTGCACAGCCGGGCCGCGCCCGGCGAAGCCACTTGGCGAAGCCGGGTGGACAGGCAGCCTTCAGCCCACTATAAACCGCCCGCTCGATGGGCTTTGGCCCCTCTTTGGAGCACGCCCAGGTAGCTCAGTTGGTAGAGCATGCGACTGAAAATCGCAGTGTCGGTGGTTCGATTCCGCCCCTGGGCACCATTCGCTCTCCACGGGCAACACTTCCCTAGCGCCAAGCCTTGACCAGCCGGCTCGCGCAGCAATCCATTCCGGAGCCAGATCTCGCCCGCCCGTTGCTGGCACTCTGCTTGCTCAGCCAGGACCAAAGTCTGGCCTCGGAAGAGAGGCCGTTTCAGGTTGAGGCAAGTGATGCAAGACATGTCCCGTTCTGGTGCTGCCGGCGAACTCCGGCTCGATGCGTTGGTCGCCGATTTGTGGTGGCGCGTTCGGCTCATCAACACCGACATTCTCGAGGAAGAGGCGAGAGCAGGGGTGTTTGACCCGCTTCAGCCGACATACCCGCTTCTTGCGCTTAATCTTCGCGCGCGACGCGACAATTTGGTCTCGACGATCGGCGTGCTCGAGCAGCGTGCGCGATCAACGTCGGAAGCGGCTTGAGGGTTCGTTCACACCGGAAACGTCAGCGACGTCAGCTTCGGCGCGCGAATACCAGCTGACGGACGTCGATCTTTTCGGCCCTGAAACCTGCCTCGCAGTAGCACAAATAATATTCCCACAGCCGTCGGAACGGCTCGTCGAACCCGAGTGAGGTCAGGTCCGTCCAAGCATGGCCGAAGCTCGTTCGCCAGACCGCGAGCGTCTTGGCGTAGTCCTGTCCAAAGACCCGTTCGCGGATCAGAGGCATCTGCACGCGTTCGCCGAGCGAGCGCAGGACATTCGGCGAAGGCAGCATCCCGCCCGGAAAAATGTATCTCTGGATGAAGTCCACGCGCCGCCGGTAGCTGTCAAAGAGCTCGTCGCGGACGGTGATCGCCTGGATTCCGGCAAGACCGCCCGGCTTGAGCCGTTGATGCAGTTGATTGAAGTATGTCGGCCAGAACGGCTCACCGACGGCTTCGATCATCTCGATCGAGGCGATACGGTCGAACTGTCCGTCCTGATCGCGGTAATCCTGCAACCGGATTTCGACCTTGTCGCCGAGCCCGGCTTCGTGGATTCGCCGGCTGGCGAATGCGTGCTGCTCCTTGCTGATGGTGAGCGCCAAGACCTTGGCGCCGCAAGTTTTGGCGGCATATTCGGCAAAGCCGCCCCAGCCGCAGCCGATCTCGAGCAGGGTATGGCCGGGCCGCAGCTCGATCGCCTTCGCCAGCTGTTCGTATTTGTGCCGTTGAGCGGCGAGCAGGTCGGTCGCATCGGGCGAGAACAATGCCGACGAGTAGGTCATGCTCGGATCGAGCCAGGCCGCAAAGAAAGCGTTGCCGAGATCATAATGGGCGTGGATATTCAGCCGCGATCCCAGTCGCGTGTTTCGGCGCAACCGATGCAGCGCGCGCCGGCAAAGCCGGACCAGTGCATTGCCGGCGAAGGCGCTGTCGACCAGATCGTCGTTCAGACAGAACACGTAAAGCAGCTGGGAGAGATCCGGTGTGCTCCAATCGCCTCGAATGTAAGCCTCGGCCATGCCGATATCGCCGCCCAGGACCAGGCTTCGCGCGAAGGCGTAGCTGTTGAGCTCGATGGTCGCCGACGGCCCCGGATGCGTTCCCCGCAGCACCACCGTTCTGCCGTCGGGAAGGCGAACATCCACGGTGCCGAGCTTGAGCCGCGAGGCAAGCCGCAGCGCGAGCCGCGCGAGCAAGGGAACGTCATCGAAACGAGCAGTCTGGTGAGTGGCTGCGAGGTCCATGGCTTCACATTCAGCGTTGGTTCGGACGGGGGACGTAAGGAACATTTTTCAGCCAAAGCCGGATCGCTTCCCAATGGATGGCCACGACGACCTTGAAGGTGAGAAGTGGCAGGGTGACGAGCGTCGCCAACAGCGAGCGGCTGGTCAGCGGGCGACGTTGCCCGGAGAATGCGGCGGTAAATATCGCACCGTGCTCATCGGTCTGCACGATTCTGACCTTCACTTGCTGGTCGGGCGGAGCAATGCTGAAGCGATACTTCGTTTGCATCTCCATGAATGGCGAGACGTAGAACTCCTTCGCCTGGCATTGTCGTATGGCACCGTCGGCGACAGGGTCCTCCACCGGAAGGATGTAGGAATGGATTTCGCCAAAAGTGTTGCGGACTTCGTAGATCAGCAGCGCAAGATTGCCGCAGCTGCCATAGCAGAAGTAGATCGAAAGCGGATTGAATACGTAGCCGAAGAGCCGCGGATAGCACAAAAGGAGGATGCGCCCTCCCGACAGATCGATATCGCGTTGTTCGGCCAGGCGTCGCACATGGTTGCTCAAGGATGCGCCGTCACGCTTGCCGTGATCGGATTCGTGGAAGCTGAAAACCGACGCGCGATTGATGCCGAACAGGCGAGACTGGCGATCCGCTTCATCAAGCCGATCGAGGTCGATGAGCAGGTTCATGACCCGGTAAGCGAACCTGTGGTGCACGGGCCGCATGCGGGCGTGCATCACCCTGCCCAGGTAGAGCGCGGCTGCAGATGACGTCGCCGTTCCTTCTGGGGCGCCCGGTTGCAACATGTTCTACTCAGCAGCCTGCGCCAGCAACGCGCCGGACTGCCGCCACGGCACCGCACTGCCAAGTGCCTCGGCGACGGCGATGCCGGAGCGCAGGCCATCCTCATGGAATCCGTAGCCGGTCCACGCGCCGCAAAACCAGGTGCGGCGGCGTCCCTGGATTTCGGGGAGATTCCTCTGCGCGGCGAACGCGCTTGCGTCATATTGCGGATGCGCGAATGTGAACTTGCCGAAGGTGAGATGAGGCGCCGGCTCAAAAGGAGGATTGAGGCTGACGAACAGCGGCTTGCGGTCGTCGATGCCCTGCAGCCGGTTCATCCAGTAGGTCACGGCGACGTCGTTCTGGGCAGGCGTTTCGCGTTGCCAGCGCAAGAAGTTCCAGGATGCCCATGCATTGCGGCGTTTCGGCATAAGATTGATGTCGCGGTGCAGATAGGCCGTGTTTGGAGCGTAACGGATCGCGCCGAGAATGGATCTCTCGCGTGGGTCGGCATCCGACAGCATCGCCAGGGCCTGATCGCTGTGACAGGCCATCACGACAGCGTCGTAGGAGTCCTGATGGCCGTGACTGTCGCCGATCGTCACACCGTGCTCGGTTCGATGGATCGACGTCACCGCGCAGCCGAGCCGGATGCTGGCCTTGAACCTGGCCGTGAGTTTCTCGACATAGCGCCGGCTGCCGCCCTGCACGGTCCGCCAGAGCGGTCGATCTAGATGCAACAGCCGGTGATTGTCGAAAAAGGCGATGAAGTTTTCCGCGGGAAAGTCAAGGATCTCGGCCGAGGGCGACGACCAGATGGCGGCCCCCATCGGTCCCAGATAATCGCTGAACAGGCGCGGGCTGAACGCTTGCTTGCACAGATATTCGCCGAGTGTGAGGTTCTGGAGCCGGCCGGCCCGCAAGTCGGAGACGCTTTCCTTGTTGAAGCGGCGGACCTCTGCCAGCATGCGAAAATACGACGGGGAGAAGAGGTTACGCGGCTGGGCAAACAGGCCGGAGGCGACCTGCAGGAAGGTCTCGCCGCCGCCCCGCCACTCGAATCGGCCATGGTCGGCCGACATCGCGAAGCTCATGCATGTCTCCTCGGTCTTTACACCCAGGTGCGCGAACAGAGACGTCAATTCCGGGTAGTTCGGCTCGTTGAACACGATGAAGCCGATGTCGACATCGATCTCTTCGCCATCGTAGTCAACGCGCACTGTATGACTGTGTCCGCCCGGTCGCAATTCGCGCTCGTAGACGGTCACGGCATGACGTTCGGACAGGAGCCACGCGGCGGCATTGCCGGCAATTCCCGTCCCGATCACCGCCAAACGCATGCTTTATCGCCCCCAATACCACCAGCGACGGCCGGAACATCCGGTTTCGGGCCAATGTCGTCCGCCGCCCGGCTCAGGACAGCTCCAATAGCTGACCTGTCCACCCGCGCTTGAGGAAACGTTCCAGCGGACAGCGTGGATCACCCGCGAAACCGGGGCACGGGACGGACGTAAGGATCCGAGTTTGGGTATGGTGAGGCATGGATTTCCCGCAAATACTGATCGTCGCCGGCATCGCGCTTGCGCTTTCGCTGTTGATGGGGCTGGCCTGGATCGTTCAGCAGCGAACCGGCAATTCCGGGTGGGTCGATACGATCTGGACCTACTCCGTCGGTCTGGTTGGGGCGGTGGCGGCCCTTTTGCCATTCGGCGAGGCTCTGCAAGTGCGTCAGATGCTCGTAGGCGGGCTCGTGCTGCTTTGGTCGGTGAGGCTCGGGACGCATATCGCCCGGCGCGCCGCAGCGGGTATCGACGATCCGCGATATGCAAGCTACGCGGAGGAATGGGGCTCACAGGCGCCGCTTCGCATGTTTGCTTTCCTGCAGTCGCAGGCCTTCGCCTCGGTGCCGCTGCCATTCGCGGTCTTCCTGGCTGCACACGCTCCACGGGCCGCCCTGGGCGTCCAGGACTATGCCGGCGCCGCCATCATGCTTGCGGCCGTCGCAGGCGAGGCGATCGCCGACGAGCAATTGCGAGGCTTCAAGCGCCACAAGGCAAATGCGGGCCTGGTCTGCAATATCGGGCTTTGGCGCTGGTCGCGTCATCCGAATTATTTCTTCGAATGGCTCGGATGGCTCGCCTATCCGATCATCGCGCTGTCGCCGGGCTACGCATGGGGCTGGGCGAGCCTGATCGCGCCGGCGATCATGTACTGGATACTCGTGCACGTGACCGGAATACCCCCGCTCGAAGTCCAGATGCTGCGATCCCGCGGCCGCCGGTATCGGGACTATCAGGCACGCACCAGCGCTTTCTTTCCACGGCCGCCCAAGAAGGCGCCGGAATGATCGGAGTTCCGGCCGCCGATCTGGCTCAAGGGCGAGACAGGGTTGCGGGGCAAGGCGGAACGAGCGCGCCGCGTGATCCAGCGAGGGCTTCACGTCGTTTACAGCCGATGCCTTTGTTAAACCGGTTGCGACACCGGAGGGGAGACCGGACATGAGCCTGCTTTTTACATATCTGTCGGTGGCTGCGACCTTTGTTGCGCTCGACATGATCTGGCTCAAGACCATGGTTGAGAGACTTTACCGGCCGGTGCTGGGCGACATGTTGCGCTCGCAGCCCGACCTCGCCGCCGCCGCAGTGTTTTATCTGGCCTATCCCGTCGGCCTGATCTGGTTCGCGGTGCTGCCGGCTCAGCAGGATGGCGGCGCACTGCGTGCCCTCATGTCCGGCGTGATGCTGGGCTGCTTCACCTATGCGACCTACGATCTGACCAACCAGGCAACGCTGAGGAATTGGTCGACGGCGCTCACTCTCGCGGACGTGGGCTGGGGATCGGTCCTCGCCGGTGTCAGCGCCTGGACCGGATTTCTCGTCGCTCAACGGATGGCGCATTGATTATGGACGGGACGCACGACGGGGCGCTGCGGCACGATGGCGACCGTAAGCGCGGCAGATGGTACCGATGCGCCGCTTTCCTGTTTCTGGTTCCTGCTGCGGGGGTTCTGATCGGGGTCCTGAACCGTCCGGGAGCGTGGTACGCCGCGCTCAACAAGCCATCTTTCAATCCGCCGGATGCGGTGTTCGCACCGGTCTGGACGGCCCTGTTCCTGATGATCGCCGTGGCGGGATTCCGCACCTTCGAGGCGGAGCCGCGCGGAACGACGATGAGAATATGGGGCCTGCAGATGATCTTGAATTTTGCATGGTCTCCCATTTTCTTTTCGCTTCATCGCATGGACGTGGCGCTCGGCGTCATTGTTGCGCTGTTTGCTGTGATCCTTGCCTTTGTCTGGCGTCAATGGGCGAACGATCGGCTGGCAGCGGCGCTTTTCATTCCCTACGCCGGCTGGGTGGGTTTTGCGACCTTGCTGAACATCTCGCTGCTCCGCCTCAATTAGGATCGGCGCGCAGAACTGATTTCACGCGTCGAACGGACGAGCGTGGCGCCGAATCAGGGATCCGTCGCTCCATCGCACTCGTCAAAGGCCTCTCGGGTCGCCGCGATCTTGTCGGAGAGCGATGTGAATGCGATCTGGACACTCCGCTTGGCGTCGTCGTCAAGCACGAGGTGCGCAAGATCGACCAGTCGATCGCCGAAGCGCTCCATGACAGCGAGCAAATGATCGAGATCTTCCGCGGGCTGGTTGGCCGCCAGACCGTCGACCTCTCTCACCATCTGCTCGAGTCTCGCAACGGAGGACACAAGCGGATCCTGGTGTCCACGGATGGGGAATTCGATGATCTCTGTGGCCACGCGCGGGTTCCTTGCCTGCTTCAGGCTGCAGCCGATGCGGCAAGGCAGTCCTTGCGTACCGCCAGAAGGGTTCGGTGCAACCAGGTCTTGATGGTGCCGACCGGCACACCGAAGCGCCGCGACAAGCTCGCACGGCTCTCACCCTCGAGATAGGCCAGCGCCACCAGCCTGCGGCGGTCTTCCGGCAAACGAGCCAGCACGCTGCGTGCGATCGGTTCGGCGCGGGCGTAGTCGAAATCGTCGATCGCCGGCTGATCAGCACTTGTCGGAACCAGCAGCGCCTCGTCCAGCTCGTGAGTCGGCAGTCTTCTGACCCGCAGATGGTCGATGGCGGTATTCCGCGCGATGGCGGACATCCAGGTCATCGCCGAAGCACGGTCGCCGTCGAACCGACCCGCGTTGCGCCAGATCTTCAGATAGGCTTCCTGAAGAATGTCCTCAATGTCGTGGGGCGGAGTTCCGACGGCGAGCGCAGTCCTGCGCAGCCTGCTCCGCGTCAGCATGTGCAGCGCTGCGAAGGCTTGTGCGTCGCCCGCCGAAACGCATGCCAACAATTCGGGCAATGTTTCGCTCTGCGCCTGCGTCAGGCTTAAGCCGGCCATGACCTGTCTCCCTTGCGTTTCCTTCGAAACGCTCCGGGCGCGCGTTCGGATCACCCGGCGGAAGAAGGAGGCGAGCGGATCAAAGCCGCACGAATGGCCCGATCAGCCTGCCAAGCAGGCCGTTCATGCGCAGGTCGCCCGTCATTGCGACAAGGCAAACACATGGGCCCTCGTCGCCCACCAAAGGTCGATGGTCGATCTCGTCGTCGCCATAGTCGAAATCACCCGGACCAAACCGGCCGCCCTGGTGGCTGAAGCTGCCCTCGAGCACGAGGGTCAATTCGGTTCCGGTGTGCGTGTGTTCGAGCATGCGCGTCCCCGGCGCGGAGCGAAGCAGAAATGCCCGCGCCGTGCCCGATCCGGACAACTCGATCGGTCGCATGCTCAGACCCGGAGCGATGCGCCTGCGCTTGCCGATGCGGTAGTTTCGCAGCGCCGCCGGAATATCCTGCTCGCTGCCGCGAGCGGCCTCGGAAGTCCGCGCCGCTCGCTCTTCAGGAGCGTCGTGAATGCGCGACATCACCTGCTCGAACGCATCCGATGCGACCGGCACCGGCTCGACATCTTCAAGAGCCAAGCCGCCAAGTTGCTCGATGGCCTGCACGAACCGGCCGCACCGAGCGCAACCCGCAACGTGCACCCCCACCACCAATTGATGGGCTTCTTCCAACCTGCCGGCCGCATAGTCGGCCAGAAGATCTTCCGGTGGATGATGGCTGATCGTCATGCTTCTTCGTCCAATATGTCTCTCAGGCGGTTCATCGCCAGCCTGATCCGCGACTTCACCGTTCCGAGCGGAATGCCGAGCAGGCTCGCGATTTCCGGGTGCGGCCTCTCCTCGATGAACGACAATCTCACCACCATGGATTGCTCCATCGAGAGCTGCCTGACGGCCGAATTGATCCGCGCCGCGTCCTGCACGCGGGACATAACGGCGTCCGCGGGTTCCGCAGGATCCGGCGTCTCGGGAAGCTCAGAGGTGCCCCGCAGGCGGTCTGCCCGCGCTCTGCTGCGGAACAAATCGATGCGCAAATTGCGCGCGATGGTGAATATCCATGCCGCTGCCCCGGCCGTCGTAGGATCGAACTGGCCTGCCTTCCGCCAGACGGCGATCAGGGTATTTTGAGCAATCTCCTCCGCCTCGTCCGAACTGCACCCGGCCTTCAGCATCAATCCCTTGATGCGCGGCGCGAAATGCTCGAACAGGCGCTTGAAGGCCTCCCGGTCTCCGGCCGAGGCGACGCGTCCGATCAGATCAGCCCAATCCACCTTTGTGTTCGGCCCTTTGTTCGCGCCAGTCGACAGCAGCGCTTCGATCCTCCAGGGAAAACCAGCCTTCGCCCGGAATGGCGCATCTAAAGCTCGGATAGCAGCGATCATAGCGCCTCGACAAGCGACCTGTGGGTCTGGGAACGAACGAGGACTGGCCCTGGATCACCGCGGAATGGTCATTCCGACAGGTTCCGGCGCCGTCCGCGCAGAGGTCCGGCCGACCGCGCGCCGTCTCTCCCGGGCCTCACACCGGAAACGTCAGCGATTTCGCGAGCCTGACCAGATCGACCTGGCGCCGGCAGCCCGTCTTTTCGAAGACGTGAATAAGGTGGCTTTTCACAGTGCTGACGGAAACGCCGAGCAAGGCCGAGATCGCGTCTCGCGTGTGTCCCTCGCAGATGAGCTCGAAGATGCGAATCTCGGCCGGCGTCAGGTCATAGAGCTGGTTGAGCGCATCGTGAGGCAATCGCGGCGGGCCGGAGGCGGACGTCACGAACACGGCGGCAGCGGCGCTCTGGATCAGACCGGATCGCGTGTGGCTGCGTCGCAACGGCAGAACGTGGATGACGAGAGGGTCATCGCCTTGGCGCGGGATCGGGATGCCGATGCCTTTTTGCCCGAGCGCCGCCTCGTCCTTTGCCGCCTGCGCGACGGCTGATTGCAAAGCGGCCGTGGTCGCTGCGGATTGAACCGCGATCCGGCCATGCCTTGCCACGATCGGATCGCCGGCCGCGAGCATCGCCGCGGCTGCGGCGTTGGTGTGAACGATGTTCGAATCCTCGTCGGCCAGGACGACGCCGACCGTCAGGGCCTCCACCGTCGCCGAGAATGTGTTGGCTTCCACCGTCTTCATGTCGAACAGATTGCTGATCGTCACGGCGCGGCGGATGTGAGGCGCCAGAAGGCGCAATCCGTCGACCTGCGCATCGTCAATGCGGCCTGCCGACTCATGCTGGCTGAATATCGCATTTCCAACCATCGTCCTGTCGCGTACGAGGCCGACGGCAACGGCGTCGAACAAGCCCTTGGGCAGGGCCCATTCGCGATAATAGCGGTTGCTGGAAATGATGTCCGGCCGGACCGCCTGGGATTGAACGATCGGCTCGCCGAGCGGATATTGCTGAATGCGCTCGGCGCCGCCCCAGAGCTCGATGATATCGGGGCCGTAGCCGACCCCGTTCTGGGCCATCTGGGCCAGGTCGGACCCGGACACCGCGTTGACGACGGCCTTCATGTTGGTGAGGCTGGCGACCGAGAGCGCGCCGGTGGCAAAGCCGAACTCGGCGCAAATCTCATCCAGAACGGCGGTCCAGCGTTCAGGCGCGATCACACAATCGTAGACCGCGCCGATGAGGTCAGAGAACTTCTCGACCGAAGCCTGCTGCATTCCAAACCACTCACTTCAAAATCACTGGACGACGGAGCGTACCGTCACCCCGAGCTTCCCTACACCGGAAACGTCAGCGACCTTGCCAGCCTGACCAGGTCGACTTGGCGCCGGCAACCTGTCTTTTCGAAGACGTGCAAGAGGTGACTTTTCACGGTGCTGACCGACACTCCGAGTTGCGACGAGATCGCGTCGCGTGTCTGTCCATCGCAGATGAGCTCGAAGATGCGAATTTCGGCCGGCGTCAGATCGTAGAGCTGGATGAGAGCATCGTGAGGCAGCTGCGGCGGACCGGAGGCAGATGCCACGAACAGAGCGGCGGCGGCGCGCTGGACCAGGCCGGCCCGCATGTGGCCGCGTCGCAGCGGCAGAACGTGAATGACGAGAGGATCTCCGCTCGAGCGGGGGATTGGGATGCTGATGCCTTTTTGGCCGAGTGCCGCCTCGTCCTTTGCTGCTTGCGCGATGGCCGATTGCAACGTGCTGGTGGTGGTCGCCGATTGAACGGCGATCCGGCCATGTCGAGCCAGAAGTGGATCGTTTGCCGCGAGCATGGCTGTGGCTGCGGCATTGGTGTGAACGATCTTCGAATCGTCGTCCGTCAGAACGACTCCGACCGTCAGGGCCTCCACTGTCGCGGTGAATGTCGCGGCTTCCACGGTCTTCATGTCGAACAGATTGCTGATGATCACGGCGCGGCGGATGTGAGGTGCGAGAACGCGCAATCCGCTAACCTGCGCATCGTCAATGGCCCCGTCCGACTGATGCTGACTGAATGTCGCATTGCCGATCATTGTTTTTTCGCGAACGAGGGCGACGCCGACGGCGTCGAACAAGCCCTTGGGGAGAGCCCATTCCAGGTGATAGCGATTGCCGAGGACTATTTCCTCCGGGACCGCTTGGGATCGAATGATCGGTTCTCCAAGCGGATATTGCTGGATGCGCTCAACGCCGCCCCAGAGTTCGACGATATCAGGCGCATACTCGATGCTGGTCTGGGCCATCGTCTGGACAGGGTCGGTCCCGGAGGCGGCATTGACTCCGATCCTCATGTTCGTGAGGCTATATGCCGATAGCACGGCGGTCGCGAAGCCGAGCTCCGTGCGAATCTCGTTTAGAACGCCCGTCCAGCGTTCCGGCGCGATCACGCAGTCGTAGATCGCGCCGATGAGGTCCGAGAACTTCTCGACCGAAGCCTGCTGCATTCCAAACCACTCACTTGAAATAACGGACGTCACGTGAACGCTAGTTTAGGAGTGGCTTCATCGCCTATGGTGTATTTCACAATCCTGAGGCCGTGATCTTATCACCGTGATTCCGTGGCGCAAACGGGAACACCGAACACAAATGCTTATGGCCTGATTAAAACTGCGGCAGACGCGACGTTGATTGCAAACCGGCAGGGCGTATCAAGTATGCTGGGATTCGACGATGCAATGATATTGGGCGCGAGATGTCCTCGTCTCGGGGCCGCGGAGGCCCGTCCGCCGGGACGTAGACGAATCATAATAGATCGTGAGGTCGCCGTCCGCCTCTCCTGCGATTGGACGATGGCACGGCTGACAGCGCATCGATCATCGCCGGGTGATCGACGACACATATCATTCGAGCTGATCAATCTAGCTTGGTGTCAGGTGGCTCGCAGTGATCCACCAAGCAAAGGCAAAACTCATGCGCAACTACATCCTCGTGGCTCTTGCAGCGATCGCACTGGCGAACGTGATGACGCCTTCGAACGCGACGACCATCGTCCGCGACCATCGCGACCCGCCCGTCGTGCGCGACCATCGCGATCAACCCATCGTCCGGGATCACCGGACTCACCCCGAGGTCCGCGACCACCGCCACTAAGCATCCTGGCGACGGAGCCGAACTGAGGAGGTTCGGCTCCGTTTCGCATCATGGATCGTCTGCGCGTGGCGCCTACGTCCATTCGCGATTGTGAGGCTTGAGACCGAGCCACGCCGGCGCTCTCATGCTATTGCTGCCTCGCAACGACGCGAGGACACCCATGCTCCCCCTTCCCGCCGATATCTTCACCGAGCCCGAGGACGTCTCGCCCGACGGCCTTGCCAATCTCGGCCCGCTCCGCCGTCTCGCCGGTGTCTGGCAGGCCGACAAGGGTATCGACATCAATCCGAAGGCGGAAGGGCCGGAGCGGCGGACCTTCATCGAGCGCATCCGGATGGACCCGATCGATCCCCAGGCCAACGGCCCGCAGCTGCTCTATGGGCTGCGCTATCACATCCATATCAACACGCCTGAGGAAGACATCACCTTCCATGACCAGGTCGGCTATTGGTTGTGGGAGCCCGCGACCGGGTTGATCATGCAGACGCTGGCGATCCCGCGTGGGCAGGTGCTGCTGGCGTCGGGCAAGGCCGGGCCGGACGACAAGGAGATCTCTGTCACGGCCAAGCGCGGCGACACCGCTTACGGGATCTGCTCGACTGATTTTCTGGAACAAGCGTTCCGCACCGACGCTTACCGCTGCGACATCACCTTCAACGACGACTGCAGTTGGACCTATCTGATCCAGACCGAGTTGTTCGTGCGCGGCGCGCCGTTCAACCATCGCGACACCAACACGCTCAAACTCGTCGCGCCGCCAAAGCTCAATCCCCTCGCGGTGATCGTGAACAAACGCGCCACGGGGAGTGAGAAGGGCAATGAGCCGGCCGCCTGAGCGCGGCCCGGAGATGCGCATGAAGCCTTACGTCATCTGTCTGATGCATTCGAGTCTGGACGGCCGCACCCATCCGAGCCGCTGGCGCCCGAAGGGACCAGGATCGGACTGGTTCGAGAAGATCCACGACGAGCTCGGCGGCGATGCCTGGGTGATCGGCCGCGTCACCGGCTCGGAGTTCGCCAAGCGCGAGCCTTATCCGGCGACGACGGACGCGAAATTTCCGCGCGAAAACTGGTTCGCGCGACGTGACGCGAAAACCTATGGCGTCGTGCTCGATGCGAAGGGCAAGATCGGCTGGGGCCGTTCCGATATCGGCGGCGATCCGATCGTCGTCGTGCTGACCGAGAGCGTCTCCGATTCGCATCTCGCCGGACTCCGCGGCGAGGGCGTGTCCTATATCTTTGCCGGCAAGTCCGAGATCGACCTCGCACTGACGGTGGACATTCTCAACCGCGAGCTCGGCGTGAAGCGCCTGCTCGTGGAGGGCGGGGGCGTCGCCAACGGCGCGTTCCTGCGTGCCGGCCTGATCGACGAGTTCAACCTGATCCTCAGTCCCGCGATCGATGGCGCCAGGGGCGCGCCCTTCGTGTTCGATTCCACGGACTCCGACGGCGACCGGCGTGCACCGCTGACTGCGATGAGGCTGGAGAGCACGCGGGATCTCGGCGGCGGTGTCCTGCTGCTGCGCTATCTGATCCAGAACGATCCGCAGGCCGTGGGCAAGTAGCAGCACCGAGATGTCGGCAACATCAGAGCATATCGTCATCGTCGGTGCCGGCGCGGCCGGCCTGATGGCGGCGCGCGAGCTGGCGCGCGCGGGCAAGTCAGTGACGATCCTGGAGGCGCGCGAGCGCTGCGGCGGCCGTATTCACCCGCTGTCAGCTTCGGAGTTCGGCTACCCCGCCGATGGCGGCGCCGAATTCGTCCACGGCGAGGCGCCGGTCACGCGCGCGCTGCTGCGTGAGGCCGGGTTGTCCCTTCAGGAGATCGAAGGCGAGCGGTGGGGCTTTGACGGCGCAGACATCGTGCGCGAGGATCGCCACGATCCGCATGAGGCTGAGCTGCACGCCGTGGTTCGGGAATTGAACGACGACCTCACCGTCGCCGATTTCCTGCGCCGGCATTTTGCCGGCGATGAGCACGCGCGGCTGCGCCATGCGATCGAGCGAATGGTCGAGGGCTACGATGCGGCCGATCCCGAGCGCGCTTCGACGCTGGCGCTGCGCGAGGAATGGATGGCTGGCGGGCACTCTCCGCAGGCGCGGGTCAAGGGCGGCTATGGTGCGATGATCGAGTTCCTGACGGCCGAGTGCCGCAAACTTGGCGTGATTCTTCGCTTCGGCTGCGTGGTGTCGGCGATCGAGGAGGAGGGCGGCGCGCTCGCCGTTCGCTGTGTCGGCGGCGGGGTGCATGGCTGCGATCGCGTGATCCTCACTGTTCCGTTGCCGTTGCTGCGCGAGATCGCCCTCCCGGAGAGCGCGCGCTTGAAGGCGGCGTCTGCCGACGACATCGGCTTCGGTAACGTGATAAAAATCCTGCTGCACTTCAGGCGGCCATGGTGGCGCGAGCGCAAGGAAGAGCTTGCGGACATGAGCTTCCTTTTGACCGACCAGGCCATCCCGGTGTGGTGGACGCAATACCCGGACCGGCATCCCGTGCTGACCGGATGGTTCGGCGGCCCGCGCACGGCAGCGCTGACGCAGCTCGACCCGCAAGCGCTGATCGACGCCGGGCTCGATTCGCTTGCGACCGTCTTCGGCCTCTCGCGCGAAGATCTCGCGCACGAGCTCATCGCGGCCGTTGCGACAAACTGGGCGCACGATCCCTACGCCCGCGGCGCCTATTCCTGGGCGACGCCGCGAACGCGCGAGGCGCAAACGATCCTCGCGCGCGCCGACGGGCCGGTGCTGTTCTCCGGCGAGGCGCTCTATCGCGGAGCCGACATGGGCACGGTCGAAGCGGCGCTGGCGAGCGGCCAACAGACGGCGGGGAGGATCTTGCGGAGATAGGCTGACGAGCAAAAAAGGCCCGCATTTCGCGGGCCTTTCGTGTTGCTGCCTCTCGTCTTACCAGCGACTGCCGCCGAAGCCGAACGTCACGCTGGGACCGCCGCCGCCATAATATCCGTACGGTCCGCCGCCGTAATATCCGTGGTGCCGCGGATAATAGCCGTAGCTTCGGTAGTGCGGACGATGAAATCCGTGATGGTGGTGAGGACGCCAGTGATGGCGATGGCCGTGATGGTGGTGCCTGTGCTGCGCGCTGATGTCGGTTGATTGGGCGGCTGGCGCGTTCTGTTTCGCGCTTGAATGATTGGCCGCGTTCGCCGCGGATCCGCCTGCAAGCGCCGCAGCACCGACGGCCATCGCGACAAAGAGATACTTCATGTCATCACTCCAGTTGAATGTCGTGTGACAACACATGGTCATCCGGCGCGTTCCGGCCAGTGCGGGCGTCGAAACGACGCAGTTTCATCGGCGCCCGATTCGCGCGGCTGCGTGCGTCTGGTGAGATTTATTGTCGCATCACCAGCGTCGATTGCAACCCTGCCATCACTCTGCCGCGAATGACGCAATCACGTCATCGGTGGTGGCAGGGACCCAATGCCGCACAAGATCCCCTAGAGACATGGGCTCCGGCTCTGCAGCGCACCGTTGAAGAGACGCTGCGCTACGCCCGGGGCACGAGAGTCACGCGAACGCTCTCCCCTCACGGATGCGGATCGGGAAAGCTGTGACGTTCGGAGAGTGCGCCCAGGATGGCGTCCTTGTCGGCAATGAACGCGCGGCCCTGATGGCTGCCGGTCTGGTGCGGCGAGGTCGCTCCAACCGCCAGCACGAGCAGCGGCAACGACTGGTTCTCCTCGCCAGCCAGCGCGATCACGGCGTGCCGCGGGCGTGGCCACGCGATGCGCTCGACGTCGAGCTTGTCGGCGAGCTGCGGAAACGAGACCAGCAAGCCCTCGATCAGCGCGCAATGCCAGCAATAGAAACGGCGTCCAGGAAAGGCCGGGTCCTCGAAACCAGGGCGCAGCAGAAACAGGCGATCGCGCGTCATGGGTCGCTCCGAGGTACGGCCGCAATGTCAAGACGTGATTCGATGATGTCGCGAAAGGACGGCATGCCGGAGCTGATCAGTCAAACGCTCAACTCAACGTGATCCTCACGCGCGTTGCGCTTAATCCAGCGCAACTCCGGCCAGTGTCTCGCCATGCAATGTCGCCGCGACAATTCGAATTGCAGATCGAGGCAAGACATGAAGGCGTATTTCATCGGTGGCGGCGTTGGATCGCTCGCGGGCGCGGCGTTCCTGGTTCGTGACGCGCAGCTGCCGGGGCGGGACATCGTGATCTACGAGGCGCAGCCGCTGGTCGGCGGCAGCCTCGACGGCGCGCTGCTCGCGAACGGCGCTTATTCGCTGCGCGGCGGACGCATGCTCACGACCGATCACTACGAATGCACCTGGGACCTGCTGTCGACCATTCCCTCGCTCGAACATCCCGGCCTCAGCGTGCGCGAGGAAACCGTCGCGTTCAACACCGAGAACCCCGCGCATTCGCGAGCGCGGCTGGTCGATCGCAACCGCTTCAAGCTCGATGTCTCGCATATGGGATTTTCAGGGCGCGACCGGCTCGAGTTGCTGCGGCTCACGGAGGCCTCGGAGCAGACGCTCGGCAACAGCCGCATCACCGACTGGCTGTCGCCCAAATTCTTCGAATCCAATTTCTGGTACATGTGGCAGACCACTTTCGCCTTCCAGGCCTGGCACAGCGCGGTCGAGCTGAAACGCTATCTGCATCGCTTCATGAACGAGTTCCCGCGCATCGAGACTCTCGCCGGCGTCAAGCGCACCGTCTACAACCAGTATGACGCGATCGTGCGGCCGCTTGCCGACTGGCTCAAGGGGCGGGGCGTTCAGTTCGTGCGCGGCACTGCCGTCACCGACATGGCGATCGAGAGCGAGGACGGACGCTTGCGGGTGCGCCAGCTCGTACTCGACCGCGACGGCCGCACCGCCAATGTCCAGCTCGAGGACGGCGATCTCGTGTTCTTTCAGAACGGCTCGATGACGGACGCCTCGAGCCTGGGCTCGATGACCGAGCCGGCTCCGCGCCTGACCAAGTCCGAGAGCCGGGGTTGGGTGCTGTGGGAGAAAATCGCGAAGGGCCGTCCAGAATTCGGCAAGCCGTCCGCGTTCAACGCGTCGATCCCGGAATCCTATTGGCAGTCATTCACTGTCACCTGCCGCGATCCGCGCTTCTTCGACAAGATGGAGGCGTTCTCCGGCAACAAGGCCGGCACCGGCGGTCTCGTCACGTTCAGGGACTCCAATTGGCTGATGTCGGTGGTGCTGTATCATCAGCCGCATTTCGCCGGACAGCCGAACAACGTGCAGGTGTTCTGGGGCTATGCACTGCATCCCGACCGCGTCGGCAATTTCGTGGCCAAGCCGATGTCCGATTGCGGCGGCGCCGACATCCTGAAGGAGCTTTGCGGTCACCTGAATTTCGACCCTGCCGTGTTCGAGGATGCGATCTGCGTTCCCTGTCGCATGCCCTACATCACCAGCATGTTCATGCCGCGCACCGCTGACGACCGGCCGCTGCCGGTGCCCAGGAATTCCGTCAATCTCGCCTTCGTCAGCCAGTTCGTCGAAATCCCCGATGACGTCGTGTTCACCGTCGAATATTCGGTGCGCGCGGCGCAGATGGCGGTCTATCAGCTGATGAAGATCGATCGCCCGGTGCCGCCGGTGACGCGGCACGACAAATCGCTTGCGGTGATCTTCGCGACGCTGGAAAAGGCGTTCACGTGACGGGCGGAGCGACTTGAACGGCAGAGGGCCTCGACTTACGACCGTGCCACAGCCAGCGGCAGGCTGATATGAAAGACGGCGCCTCCCGTCGGCGCGTTCTCGGCCCAGATGCGCCCGCCATGTGCCTCGATGATCGTGCGCGTGATCGAGAGGCCGATGCCCATTCCCTGCGTCTTGGTTGTGAAAAACGGCTTGAAGATTTCGGTTACCTTTTCTGTGCAGATGCCGTCGCCGGCATCTGCGATCGAGATCATGGCCTGATTGTTCGCAAGGCTGGTTCGACCGACGATGCGTCGCCGATCCTCCGGCAGATCGGCCACCGCTTCGATGGCATTCATGACCAGGTTCAGAATAGCCTGCTGGAGCTGCACTTTGTCGGCAGTTACGCGAATATCCAAGGACGATCGATCCGTCGCGAGCGCAACGTCGTAGGTCAGGGCCTGAATGGAAAGGAACCTAAACACATCGCTGACCGTCGCGTTGAGATCGAGCTCGATCCGCTCTGTGCGGGCCCTCTTCAAAAATGAGCGCACCTGAACGACGATCTCGTTAGCGCGCTTATCGTCTCGGCGAATGTCACCCAGTATCTCGCTGATCACGCCGAGGTCAGGTGCCGGTGTCTGCAACACCTGCTCGGCGGTCTCAGCATTGATCAGAATGGCGGCGAGCGGCTGGCTCAACTCATGCGCGATCGTGGCGGACATCTCGCCCGCGGTCGCAAGGCGATTCATGTGGGCTAGCTCCGACATGCGTTGGCGTGCCTCGACCTCCGCCTGGAATCGCAGCCTGCGCTCGCGCAGGAGGATGCCGATCATCATCGCCTGCACCAGCACCACGCCGGCGCTGATCATGACACGCCAGTAGTACTGCTCCCAGAAGCTCGGTTCTCGGAAACGCACCTCGCTTCCGGGAGGCAGATGGGCTTCGTCCACATTCCAGAGCTTGAGCTGTCGCCAGTCGAAGATCGGCTTCACGTTATCCCCGGCAACGGGCGGGATGTTCGACGGCGATTCGCCGCCGAGAATCCGCATTGCCAACTGGCCGGCTTCCTGTCCGATGTTTTCGGGCAGCAGCAGGAAGCCGCCAACCCCGGTTCGCCCGAGAAATGTGTCGGAGGTGATAATGATCGGGCGGTTCGCGCGCTCGGCGACGCGCGCAAGCGCCGCGGCCGGCAAATAGTGGGTGCCTTCGCCGTCGGAATACATCGCCGAGGTCAGAATCGCAGAACGAGGGGGCAAGGAGCCGACCCGTTCTCGCACCTCCCGCAGCACCATGCCGGACAGATCGATGATTTCGAGACCCGGCATCGTGGTCGCGAATTCCTGTTTCCAGTGGCCATATATCAGCGGATTTTTCCATGCATCGCCAACGAGGACGACGCCAGTCAAGTCGGGAACGACCGCGCGTGCCGCAGTCAATATCTGCGCCGGAGACACCTTGGCAAAGATGGCGGTCGTGCCGGGCAGGAACAGCGCGCGCGTCTCGGGCAGATCGGGCACGAAGCCGTAAACCACGGGGGCGGCGGGCCAGATGTCGTGCTTGCGCGCCTGAAGGAATTTCGCCGACGCGACGCCGATCGAGACGATGATGTCGATCGGCCGATGCGCGTATTTGGTCTTGAGATGACCGACGAGGCTCTCCTCGTAGTCCGGTCCCGGGAAACGGGCGAGATCGAGGCTTTCGCCGTAGATCACGGTGTGGATTTGCCCATTTTCCTTCGCAGCCGTGCGGATACCGGCGAAAATCTCCGAATAGAATGGCGAACGAAAGTCGGCGTCTTCCAGCACCAGGATAGAGCGCTGCCCCGGACTGTCGGCTGCAGGGCATTCATGTGCCAGGATTGCGAACAGGCAGGCGATCAGGAGCCGTTTGATCGCGATGACCATCCTCATTGCTGACTCTGTGCCTGGCCTGTGTTTGCAATGGGCGCCTCCTCGGTGAGGACGCATCCGAGCATACCTGCCGGTTCCGAAGTTTCAACGAAAGGATTTGATCCGGCTGTGCCGCGCAGGCGGCGGTTCACCTGGCCCCGCATGCAGAGCGAAGAAGGACCGCTATTTGAACGGATCCTGGATCGACGGCGCCGACTGCCTGATACGACGCACGCTCACGGGCGTGCCGTCGGAGACGAACAGCAGTTCGTAGCGACGGCCTTCGCTGTCGGTGGCAGAGCAGGTGACGTCAGTCACCTTCTTGGCGGCGAAATTGCCGGTCTGGCGGCAGAGGCCGGTGGAGGTCTGCTCGGCCGGCACCGGCAGGCCGTCGACCTTGGGACGGTCCTTGGAGTTGAGCAGCATGCGGTCGATCGGCAGCTCATAGGAGTTGTCGTCGGCGCGCTTGCCGTTCTCGCCGGAGAACGACACGACGTGATTCTCGTCGGCGGGATCGTCGACCGCGACCGTGAAATTGACCCGGCCCCTGTCGCCGTGGGCGTAGGCCACCGTCTTGCAGGCGAAGGTGCGGCCGGCGACCTTCAACGTCTTGCAGTGGCCGGACATCAGCGCCAGCAAATCGATAAAGGCGGTCTGCTGCCCGGGTGGATTGTTGACGGGAATCGGCCCGGAAGACTCGGCAAAACAAGGGCTTGCCAAGAGGACGAAGGTGGGGACGAGGGCGACAGCGAGGATGGGTCGGCAGAGGCGCATCGGAAGGCTCACATGCCAGGGAACCACGGAAAAGTTCCGTCCGACAACCAGCGAACCGCAAATTGGTTGCGATCCCGTTTGCTCAGCCAAGTCCGTCTGAAATACCACCGCGCCACCCCAACGGCGATTCGCCCAGATCGCCCAACCCATTCCCGGCCGGCACTTGCCGCTCGGCCGGTGTTTTTTTCGTGGCGGGGCTATCCCATCGCCGCCTGCCAGCGCGTATCGCGCAGGGACGGGCGGCGGTGCAGGCGGGCGTCGAGCAGCGCGCGGGCGCGGGGCAGGTCGCCGCTGCGCATCAGGGCAACGACAAAAGTGTCCTCGATCAACTCGCGCTGGGCGTGGCTGCCGCCGAGACGCACGACCTCACCGAGAATCGGCGTGAGCGTTTGCACGCATGCCGCGTAGTCCTCGTTGGCAAAGGCCGCCAGTGCGCGGCAGACCGCGGGCACCACGGGACCGGCCGGAAGCTTGCCATCGGCGAGCCTTTGCTCGATGGCGGCAAGACGTGTGGCGAGCGCCTCGCGATTTTGCGTCGCAGCCGCGAACAGCGCCATGTGGATATCGGCGAAGGGCAGGCTCGATTTCGGAAACAGTTTTTGCGCGGCGCCGTCGGCTTCGAGCCAGAGCGCTCTCGGCACGGCGTGGCCGTAAGCCGACAGGCGCCAGAGCAGTGACGCACCGTCAGTGACGAGATTGAGCGGTGGCGCCTGCGTGGCGTTTGGCTGCAGCACGTCGGCATAGATCGCGAGCGCCCGCGCGGCATCGCCATGCTCCAGCGCGCCGAGCGCCTGATGCCAGCGGATGTGGCCGTGCAAGATTCCGGCGCGATGGTAAGAGGGGATCCAGTCGTCGACGAGCCGGTCGGCCGCTTCGATCGAACCGTCCTCGAACATCGCATGCAGCACGGCGTGCGCGGCATGGGCATTCTGCCGGCGCAGGTCGAAGCCGCGCTCGGTGACGCCGCGGCCGCGACCGACATTGCCGTTCTCGGTCATCGCCCAGCCGTACATAGTGAGGAACCACCAATCCTCGCCATAGTGATGCGCGACGCGCTCGCACAGCTCCTGCCGCGCGCGGTCGTGATCGGCCATGCCGGAGAACGCGTACAGGCCGAACGCGCCGAGCGGCAGCGACAGCACCAATGCGTCGCGCGGCCACGCCTCGACGTGCGTCATCGTCGCCGCGATCGCCTCGGGCAGCCGGCCCTCGATTGCGAGCGCCAGCGTTTCGACATGCGAGCGCTCGCGTTCCGTGCCGCGTTTCGCCACGAGCTCGCGCGCGAGCGCCGCCTTCTGCCGAGCCAGATCGCCTTGCTGATAGAAGCCATGCACGCGGGCGCGGGCGATATGGGGGAGCGCAAAATCCGGATCGAGCGCAATCGCGCGCTCCAGCGTTTCCGCCGTGCCGGTCCAGCCCGCGAGCATGAGGTCGACGCCCTCGCGATAAGCGGATGCCGCCTCTGGCGAAGAGGTGGAGAGCGGCAGGCCGTAGCGATCTTCGAGGACCATTCCTGTCTCCGGCTCAGGCCGTCCGCGCGCGGCGTCCTTCGATCGGATAGGCCGGGTCGTTGTAGCCCGGCGTCGAGGGATGACCCGGCACGACCAGTCTGTCGATCAGCGCCTCGTCCTCGGCAGTGAAGCGATAGTCGAGCGCGCCGGTGTAGCCTTCCCATTGCTCCTCGGTGCGCGGACCGGCAACGATCGAGGAGACAAAAGCGGAGTTCAGCACCCAGGCGACCGCAAACTGGCCTGCAGTGATGCCCTTTTTCTCGGCGTGGGCCTTGATCTCCTGCGCCAGCTGGAGCGATTCCGGCCGCCATTCGGTCTGCATCATGCGCGTATCGTTGCGGCCTGCGCGCGTCTCCTTGTCGGGAGCCGCGTCGGGCTTGTATTTGCCGGTCAGCACGCCGCGCGCCAGCGGGCTATAGGGCACGATGCCGAGGCCGTAATAGGAGCAGGCCGGGAAGTGCTCGACTTCGGGCATGCGATTCATGGCGTTGTAATAGGGTTGGCTCACAGCGGGACGGTCGATGCCGAGCCGGTCGCAGATGTTGCAGATTTCGGCGACGCGCCAGGCGCGGTAGTTCGAGACGCCGAAATAGCGCACCTTGCCGGCGCGGATCAGGTCGCCCATCGCGCGCACCGTCTCCTCCAGGGGCGTAGAACGGTCTTCCTTGTGCAGATAATAGATGTCGATGTGGTCGGTGCCGAGCCGCTTCAGGCTCTCATCCGCCGCTTGCAACACCCAGCGGCGGGACAGGCCGACACGGTTGGGATCCTCGCCCATGGGGTTCGCAAGTTTCGTCGCGAGCACCCAGGCGTGACGGTTGTTGCCGATGGCGCGTCCCACGACCTCTTCGGATGCGCCCTTCGAATAGGCGTCGGCGGTGTCGATGAAGTTGACCCCGGCCTCGTGCGCCTTCGTGATAATCCGCTTCGATGTCGCTTCATCGGTTGGCCCGCCGAACATCATGGTGCCCAAGCAGATCGGCGACACTTTGAGGTCGCTGCGGCCGAGTTGGCGGTATTGCATGGGGCGCGTCCTTGCTGCTTTTTCGGGCGACAGCATAGCCGTCTCACTCCGTCATTGCGAGCGCAGCGAAGCAATCCAGAGATGCGTCTGCGACGGCTGTCTGGATTGCTTCGCTGCGCTCGCAATGACGCGGTTGGGGAGCTGCTTGCTACGCTCTCAGCTGTCATCGCCTGGCTTGACCGGGCGATCCGGTATTCCGAGAGGGCTGTAGTTTAATCGAGAAGCCGCGGCGTACTGGATTCCCCGCCTGCGCGGGGAATGACAGCGGTGGGTATCGCTCCTACCCCGGCCCCTTCAAAATCTTGAACACACCATTTGCCATCACCACGCAACGATCGTCCACCGTCACCTCGGTGCTCATGAAGATCAGGCTGCGCGTCGCGCGCACCACGCGCGGGCGGGAGATCAGGATGTCGCCGATCTGGCCAGCTTCGACGAAATGGGTGTCGAGCTGCACCGTCGC
Source organism: Bradyrhizobium sp. 4 (assembly GCF_023100905.1). NCBI lineage: Bacteria > Pseudomonadati > Pseudomonadota > Alphaproteobacteria > Hyphomicrobiales > Nitrobacteraceae > Bradyrhizobium > Bradyrhizobium sp. 4. The sequence goes on along the minus strand of NZ_CP064686.1, from coordinate 7,090,025 downwards.
CATGAACTCCTTGCCGGAGACGTAGCGGGCGGTCATGCCGCAGGTACGGTCCGCGAACGTCATCATCACGCCGCCCTGGACCATGCCGCGGCGATTGTGGTGCTTGTCCTCGGTCGCGAGTGCGAATTCGTATTGGCCGTCGATCTTGCGCTCCCACAGCGGGCCGATCAGATGCATGAAGCCCGTGGTCTCCAGAATGGTCCAGCCTTCTGCCTTCAGCCGTGCGGCTGTCTTATTGGTCATGTCGTCCATTCCTGAGCGGGTCGTGCGATTTCATTTCATCGGGGCCGGACGTGGTGTAGTCAAGCATCATGAGACCGTTCGACGATGCCACACGGCGGAATATCGCGGCCGCCTGCGCGGCCTTCACGCGGCTGCCAGAGGACGAAGCGCCGGCGGCGTTGAAGCGCGCCGCGGTGGCAGTTGCGCTGACTGCGGCCAGCGAGAGCGATGAGACGGCGTTGCTGCTCACGCTGCGCGCATCGCATCTGCGCGCCCATCGCGGTCAATGGGCCTTGCCCGGTGGACGCTGCGATGCCGGCGAGACGCCGGTCGACGCGGCGCTGCGCGAACTCGACGAGGAGCTAGGCCTCCACCTCACCAGCGCGGAGGTGCTCGGCACGCTCGATGATTATCCGACCCGCTCGGGCTATCTGATCACGCCAGTCGTGGTCTGGGCCGCCGATAGTGCCGCGATCAAACCAAACCCGGACGAGGTCGCCTCCGTCCATCGCATCGCGCTTGCGACGGTCGAGCGCTCCGACGCTTTCGATTTCGTCGCGATCCCCGAGAGCACGCGCCGTGTGATCCGCTTTCATCATCAGTCGAGCCTGATCCACGCACCGACGGCGGCCCTGATCTACCAGTTCCGCGAGGTGCTGGCGGGGCGGCACACCCGCGTCACCGAGCTGGAACAGCCGGTATTCGCCTGGAAGTGACGCGAGGGGCGAAAACGAGGTAAACGACGTGTTAACGTGACGGTTACCGGATGCCTGCTAAGAGGGCAGCATGCATCAATCGATTCGAAATGCCGTGAGACTGGTTCCACTCGCGCTCGTCCTGCTCGCGCCTGCCGCGCGCGGTGGCGAATCCGACGCGCTGCCGCCGGCCGTCCGCAATGCCAAAGCCCAGCTGTTGTCGCAATTTTTCGCGCAAGGCGGTGCGTCGCCCGCCGTGCTGGAATATCGCCGCAAGCTGCAGGAGTATCAGGCGGCGCGTGCGGCCTTCGACGAGGAAGCCGGCGCCTATTGGAGCCAGATCTCCGAGAAGCGGAAAGGTCGCAACGCCAAGCGGCGCAGCGGGCAGCAGATCACGCTCGACGATTACGTGCTGGAGCATCCGCCGCTTTATAACGGGCCGAAACGGCCAGTGAATCCGGAGCCGGAGGAAACCCCGGACCGCCCGACGAAAAAGCCGATCCCCGTGGTCGCCGATCTGCTGCGCGCGGCGCAGGAACTCTACCAGTTCACGCCGCAGCGGCCGTCCAACGAAGTCGAATTCAAGCGCGTCTATGCACGCTACGCGCTGGCCTCGGGGCTGACGCGCGAGCAGGCGGTGCGGGTCTATGCGTTCGAGACCGGCGGCACCGGCAGTTATGACGTGCAGGCGGGAATCGAGCATGGCGGCAAGCGCGCCATTTCGACCGCGATGGGCTACAACCAGCTGCTGACGACCAACAGCGTCGAGCTGCTGGCCGAGCAAGGCCATGAGTTCATCCGCGCGCTCTCCGATAAGGTCGCGCGGACCTCGGGCCCGGCGCGCCAGTCGCTCGAGCACAAGCTCACCGTTCTCAAGAAAATGGTGGCGCACGCCAAATCGGTGCCCGACACTTGGTCGGAGCACGAGAAGATCGGCAACACCGCGCAGGGCTGGGCCATGCATGCCATGGTGCTCGACATCGATATCGGGCCGATGCTGCAGACCCACAAGCTGCTGACGTCGGTGCTGTTCGCGCGCGCCAAGGGCTATAGCCGCCCGCTCAGCGCGGCCGAGCTCGAGATGATGAACCTCACCGGCGACGGCACCGGCCTCGACATGGTGACGATGCCGCAGGCGATGCGCGAGCAGGTGCCGACCTCGAACTTCTTCCAGCGCGGCGGCTACGAGCGCAATCCGGTCGCGATCCGCCACAACACGGTGGCGAAGCTGCTGGCGGTGACGGATACGAGGATGGACAGCAACAGCAACAATGCCGGCGCGCGGGAGCTCGCGGGGGCGTTTTAGGCGGCGGTAGCTGTCATGCCACGCGCAGGCGGGGCATCCAGTACGCTGCGGCGTTTCGGTTTAAGCACAACCGCCTCTGGAATACTGGATCGTCCGCCTTCGCGGACGATGACACCGAGTGTGGCGGCGCTGTCGCCCGCCGTCCCGTCCCTACTGATCCGACCCGAACTTGAACTTGCCGTCGCCTTCCAGATACGGGCCGCTGCGCATGTAGAGCTGGCCGTTGTGGCCGATGAAGAACAGCGTGCCTTTCGGTACCTTCTTGGCGCCCTTCAGAAGTTCACCGGCATTGCTGGTGCCCATCTTGTAGGAAAAGGTCTTGCCGTCCTTGTCATAGGCGTAGCCGGTGTCGGGCTTGAGCTCCCAAGGTGTCGCAGCGGTCTGCGCCAATGCGGGCGCAGCAAACGCGCCGAGCACGGTCGTCACCAAAAAGATCTTTGTTGAAATTGCCATCACCCTATCCTCCCCATCGAGGCGCCCGGCTTGAACAAATCACGAACGATGCATCGGGGTCAATTTGCGAAAGCGCCGCAGCGCATCACGTCTTGCCCAGCAGTTTGTGATTTTCCCTTCGTCCCCGCGCGACTATGTTCCGCTTTCCGTCTAGAACGCAATTCGACAAAAACATTGGGTAGGGGATGATTCGAATGAACCTCGTCATTAAAGCTTGCTGGGCCGCCGGCCTGTTGCTGACGGCGCTCACGCCTGCCGCCCGGGCCGATGATTACCAGCTCAGCCACAACCAGCGGATTTCGTGCAGCCGCGGCCTGGCCCCGGGCAAGCTGAACACCGCGACCTGCAAGTCCTACACTTATCTCTTCAACACCAAGACCTCGGAATATTTCCGTTGCCAGGTCTCGCTGGCGCTGACCCGCGACAACAAGGAAGTCATCAACGTCCAGACCGACGGCGCCTGCACCAAGAAGCCGCGCATCTTCGAGACCGATGGCCATTACGATTTCGACGCCACCGAGACCGAGCCTCCGAACACCAATTCGTTCTTCGGCCCCGGCGGCTACTCGGTCTGGGCTGCCGACGTCAGCGCGCAGAAGGTGCGCGGCTGCATCATCATCTCCTCGGGCCTCGGCTCCGACATCTCCAAATGCCTGGACATGACCTTCCAGTGAGGGGCTGCCCCGACCCGGCTGCGCCACCTCGCCGCACCCGCTGAGTTCCCCAAAAATCGAGGCAGGACAGCCATTTACCGCAGTCCTGTTTTGACTTTTGGATGGGTTGACCCGCACCCCTCATCCGGCCAACTTCCCGGCCGGTTTGGGGAGTGGAAAGATCATGAAACGGACGATTTTCGGCGTGGCCGCGGCTCTTGCGCTGGCGGCCTCCGCGCCTTGCGCGCAGGCGCAATCCTTCATCAACGTGCTGACCGGCGGCACCTCCGGCGTCTACTATCCGCTCGGGGTCGCGATCGGGAAGATCTACGGCGACAAGATTCCGAACGTGAAGACGCAGGTGCAGGCCACCAAGGCGTCAGTCGAGAATCTGATCCTGCTCCAGCAGGGCCGCGGCGAGATCGCGTTCACGCTGGGCGACTCGCTGAAAGCGGCCTGGGACGGTGACGAGGAGGCGGGCTTCAAGTCCAAGCTCGACAAGCTCAGGACCATCGGCGCGATCTATCCGAACTACATCCAGATCGTCGCGACCGCCGAGAGCGGCATCAAGACGCTGGCGGACCTCAAGGGCAAGAGCCTGTCGGTCGGCGCGCCGAAATCGGGCACGGAGCTCAATTCGCGCGCGATCCTGGCAGCGGCCGGCATGAGCTACAAGGATCTCGGCAAGGTGGAGTATCTGCCGTTTGCCGAATCCGTCGATCTCATGAAGAATCGCCAGCTCGGCGCGACGCTGCAATCGGCCGGCCTCGGCGTGGCCTCGCTGAAGGATCTGTCGACCTCGAGCCCGATCACGGTGGTGTCGGTGCCGAAGGAGACCGTCGACAAGATCGGCCTGCCCTTCATCGCGGCGACCATTCCCGCCAACACCTACACCGGGCAGGACAAGGACGTGCCGACCGCCGCCGTGGTCAACTACCTCGTCACCAGCTCGGCGGTGTCGGACGATCTCGCCTACCAGATGACAAAACTGGTCTACGAGTCGCTGCCCGAGCTCGCCAACGCGCATGCGGCCGGCAAGGAGATCAAGCTCGAGACGGCCGCCAGCGGCAGCCCGGTTCCGCTGCACCCCGGCGCGATCCGCTATTACAAGGAAAAAGGGCTGATCAAGTAATCAGCTTTCGCTATCGGGCGTCATGGCCGGGCTTGTCCCGGCCATCCACGTTCTAGGAGCAGGCGAGAAAGTCCGTGGATGCCCGGGCATGACGGTCTGGAGGCGTCGTGCAATGTTATAAGCGCTGGACGGTTGGGGTCATATCGATGTTGCAGGCAGAGGGCCGCGAAGCGCCCATCAAGGTCGAGTTCGACAATTTCGAGCACGGTTTTCCGGAAGGCTTCGGCCCGGGCTGGTGGGGCACGCTCGCCTACTGGATCGGCATCGCCTTCGCGACCTTCCAGCTTTATGTCGCGGCCTTCAACTATCTGCCGAGCCAGGTGGTGCGCGGCGTCCATGTCGGCTTCCTAATCCTCCTCACCTTTGGCCTGATCGGCAACTTCACCGCCAAAAGCGATTTCGGCCGTGCGATCGGCTGGCTGATCGGCGGCGCCGGCTTTCTGTGCGGGCTCTATCAATGGATCTTCTATGCGGATCTGATCGCACGTGACGGCGATCCGACGCGCCTCGATCTCGTGGTCGGCACACTGCTCGCCGTCCTGATCTTCGAGGGCACACGGCGGCTGATGGGCGCGGCGCTCCCGCTGATGTGCGGCGCCTGCCTCGTCTACTGGTTCTTCGGCCAGTATCTGCCGTCGCCGCTCAACCATCGCGGCTATGATTTCGACCAGATCGTCACGCATCTGTCGTTCGGCACCGAGGGCTTCTACGGCGTGCCGATCTACGTCTCGGCGACCTACATCTTCCTGTTCATCCTGTTCGGCTCGTTCCTGGAGCGTGCCGGCATGATCCAGCTCTTCACCGACGTTTCGCTTGGGTTGTTCGGCAGGACCCGCGGCGGCCCGGCCAAGGTCGCGGTGTTCGCCTCGGGCATGATGGGCACGATCTCCGGCTCCGGCGTCGCCAACGTCGTCACCGTCGGCCAGTTCACGATTCCGCTGATGATCAGGTTCGGCTATCGCCGCGCGTTCGCGGCCGGCGTCGAGGCGACGGCCTCGATGGGCGGGCAGATCATGCCGCCGGTGATGGGCGCGGTTGCCTTCATCATGGCGGAGACGCTCGGCGTCCAATATTCGGAGATCGTGAAAGCCGCGGCGATTCCCGCGATGCTCTATTTCGCCTCCGCCTTCTGGATGGTGCATCTGGAAGCCGGCAAGCACGGCCTCACGGGCATGAAGCGCTCGGAGATTCCAAGCGCCTGGAAGGCGCTGGTGACGCGCTGGTACCTCGTGTTGCCGCTCGCGGCGCTGGTCTACATGCTGTTCGAAGGCTTTACGCCGCTCTATGCCGGCAGCATGGGCCTTGCGCTGACGGTGGCGCTGATCCTTGGCACCGCCATCACGACGGGCGCGCCTTCGATGGCGATCCGCTATATCTTCTGGATCGGGCTCGCGCTCGTCGTCGCCGCGCTGTCGCGCGACGGCCTTCAGATCGTGCCGGTCGCCTGCGTCGTCGTCGCGCTGATCGTGGTCACTGCGTTCGTGCGTGGTGGATTTTCCGCCCTGCGCGCCTGCCGCGATGCGCTGGCTGAAAGCGCGAAATCCGCCATCACCGTCGGCATGGCTTGCGCCATTGTCGGCGTCATCATCGGCATGATGTCGCAGACCGGCGTCGGCACCATCTTCGGCGGCTGGGTGATCGGCCTCGGCGAGAAGAGCCTGTTCCTGGCTCTGATCATGACCATGCTGCTGTCGATCCTGCTCGGCACCGGCATCCCGACCATTCCGACCTACATCATCACGGCAGCGCTCGCGGCGCCCGCGCTGGCCAAGCTTGGCGTGCCCCTGATCGCGAGCCACATGTTCGCGTTCTATTACGGCATCATGGCAGACCTCTCGCCGCCGGTGGCGCTGGCGGCGTTAGCCGCAGCACCGATCGCGAAGGAGAATCCGGACAAGATCGGTTGGGAGGCGATGCGCATCGCGCTCGCCGGCTACGTCATCCCCTTCATATTCGTCTATTCGCCGGCGCTGATGCTGCAGGGCGGCGATCCCATGGCGGCCAAGCTCGGCTTCTACGGCGCGGTGGCATTGGCGACTCTCAAGGCGATGGTGGCGATCGCGCTGTTCGGCATGGTCGCGATCGGCTTTTTGTTCACGCGCCTGACGTTCCTCGAACGTCTGGTCGCGCTCGGTGCTGCGCTCTGCCTGCTCGGGGACTTCCCGTTCAGCGACACCGCGGGCTTCCTGCTCGCAGCGGCCATCGTGCTGTGGCAGTGGCGTCGGCGTCCGCCGGCGCCGGTCGAGGCGGTGTGAGCCTCTGCTTCGTCACAGCCTCAGGCGTGAAGGCGCTGGCGCTGTCCGCGTTCACGCTGGTGTGGACGCATTCGATCGCGAAGGTCGACTGGCAGGAAGACTGGCGCGTCACCCCCGCCGGGCTCGAACTGACGCAGGCACGCGTGAAGGGCACCGGCCCCGGCATGGAGCCGCCGCCCGAGGCGCGCCTCGTCGACGGCTGGTTTCAATGGAAGCCTGCGCGCGCGCCGATGCCGGAGGTCGTGCTGGGCAATTCCGGCGCGGCTGGCGAATGGCGGCTATGCCATGACGGCAAGTGCCGGACGTTGTCCGAGATTGTCGGTCATCCCATTGGTGCTAACGTCACAAAGATGAGCGTCTGCAAAGATCCGTAGCCGGATGGAGCGAAGCGTAATCCGGGCTACAAAAACAAGAATAGGGGAGAAACGCGATGGATCGGCTCAAGGGCAAGGTTGCGATGGTCGTGGGCGCCGGCTCGATCGGGCCGGGTTGGGGCAACGGCAAGGCCACCGCGGTCACCTTTGCGCGCGAGGGCGCGCAGGTGTTTTGCGTCGATCGCAACGGCGCAGCTGCCGAGGAGACCGTGAAGATCATCACGGACGAAGGCGGCAAGGCGAGCGCGTTCACGGCCGACGTCTCGCGTGCGCGCGAGGTCGAGGCGATGGTCGCGGCGTGCCTGAAGGCCTACGGCCGCATCGACGTCCTCGACAACAATGTCGGCATCGCCGAGATGGGCAGCGTGGTCGAAGTAACCGAGGAGAGCTGGGACCGCGTCTTCAGCGTCAACCTCAAGAGCGCCTATTTCGCCATGAAGCACGTCATCCCCGTGATGGTGAAACAGGGTGGCGGCTCCATCATCAACATCTCCTCGATCGCCTCGATCCGCCACATGGGTATCTCCTACGTCACTTACGGCACCTCGAAGGCGGCGATGAACCAGATGACGCGCACCACCGCGATCGAGTTTGCGCGCCACCATGTCCGCGTCAACGCGATCCTGCCCGGCCTGATGAAGACGCCGATGGTGGAACATTCCGCAGGTCTTGCGAACAGCTATGCCAAGGGCGACGTCGAGGCGATGTGGCGCGCGCGCGATGCGCAAGTGCCGATGGGCCACATGGGCGACGCCTTCGACGTCGCCAACGCCGCGCTGTTCCTGGCCTCGGACGAAGCGAAATATGTGACGGGGATCGAGCTCGTGGTGGACGGCGGGATCACGTGCAAGGCGGGGGCGTAGCTCCTTGCTCGCCGCCCTGGCCTTCGCCAGGACGACGGCTGAACCTTATTGCGCCAGCGCCAGGATCCCGCCGGCAAACGAATGCCACGCCGCAGTCTCGCTGGTCGGCCAGTTCAGCACCTTCACCGCCAGCATGGCCAGCGTCCCGGTGATGTAGACCGGATGCACGCGGCCCTCGGTGCGCCAGTCGCGTACCATGGCGACGACGAGCAGCAGCGAGGCGACCATCGCGGGCGCGATGGTAACCGGCACCGGCGGCGGCCCGGGCGGTCCCGGAGGCGCGAGAAAGGTGAGAAACCAGCGCGCGATCGCGGCATCGAGGATGGAGACCGCGGCGAGCAGCATCAGGCGTTTGTGAAACTCGGGCTTTCGCGTGTTCATGATCGCGAGCACGAACACCACTGCGAAGAACGCGATCCCGCTCATCGGCACGATCGAGAAGGCGATGCCGGCCTCTTTCTGTCCGAGCGCGGCGGAATGCTGCATCACATGTACGGAGGCGAGGAAGCCGAAGATCGTCATCGCGGTCGCGAGCGAAACGCCGGCGATGCCGAGCGCACGGTGATTGACCACGCGGCCTGAGGCGGCGAGCCAGGTCTGGATCACGAAATAGAGAGACCAGGTGAAGAACAAGAGACCGTGGAAATGAATGACGGGGCTTGCGGACAACGTCCGTTGCGCCAGCGGCACAAAATAGGTCGGTGCGAAGCCGAGAAAAGCGGTGACAGCGCAGGCCAGGGACATGTGGAGATAGAAATATCGTGCGGGCGACGCATCTCGCGCGCGCACACGACGGTCGTCGATCAGGGTCGTCATGAGGGATGAGTCTGGAGAGGCGGCGTTTGGTTCAAGCCCCTAGCCACCTGTGCGGGGCTCTTGTTGGGGGATTGGGATTTAACCCCCTGCGCTCAATTCTGCGCGATCGAGCTCTTCCTCGATCCGATGGAACGCATCGTCGCCGATCACTTCCCTGGCGCGAAGGTCGAAGATCGATTTGCGCGCGGCCGCGATACCTCGGCGGCGCAGCGGATCGGCGGGCAGTTCGCCGTTGGTGATGCCGCCATGGGGATCGTCGTCCGCCTGCATCAGGATGGCGCGATATTCGAGTCGCAGGATTTCAGCCTCCTCGGATGGATCGTCCTCGATCGCGTCGAGCGCCGCGCGATAGGCGACGGCCCGGGCGCGCGCGACCTCGATGCCGACGGGATCGTCATCTTTGAGGCCGAACGCCAGGATCAGCGGCCGCAGCGTCAGGCCCTGAACGACCAGCGTGCCGAGCACGACGGCAAACGCCGAGAAGACGATGAAGTCACGATGCGGAAAGTTTTCCGGCAAGGCAAAGGCGGTGGCGAGCGTGACGAGGCCGCGCATACCGCACCAGGAGATGATGAGGCCGCCCTTGGGCGAGGCGACCTGCTTCGGATCCTTGGGGTGATAGATCCCGTGCGCGATCAGCGCGCGCAGCGTCGTGCGGTAGAATGTGATCCAGGCCAGGCGCACCAGGACCACGGTGAGCAGGATCCAGGCCGCGGCCACGCAATATTCCCAGCGCACGTCTGCATCGAGCCGCGTCCAGATCGGCCGCATCTGCATGCCGATCAGCATGAAGGCGAGCACGTTGAGCACGAACACCATAGTCTCCCACACCGCATAGGAAGGCACCCGCAGCCGCGCCGGCATGCGTGCCCCCGCCGTGCGCGCGATGGTGATGCCGTAGACCACGATGGTGAGGATGCCGGAGAGACCGAGATGCTCGGCGGCAATCCAGACCATGAAGGTGGTGGCGAACTGCACGATGATCGCGCTCGGCGCTTCCTTCACGCGTTCCATGAACAGCGGGATGATGCGGCCTGCGACCAGGCCCGCGACGACGCTGCCGACCAGCGCCAGCGCCATGGTCGGCGCGACCTGGCTCCATGCCAGATGCTCGGTGGCAACCGTGCCGACGGCGATGCGATAGATCAGGAGCGCGGTCGCGTCGTTGAGCAGGCTCTCGCCTTCCAGGACCTTCACCATGCGATGAGGCAGCTTGACCTGGCTCAGGATCGCAACCGCGGCGGCCGCATCCGGCGGGGCCACGATGGCGCCGAGCGCAACCGCGGCGGCCCAGGGCATATCAGGCATCAGCCGGTGCGCGACGTAGGCCACGCCGGCCGTGGTCAGGCCGACGGCGGCGACGACCAGGGTGGCGACTGGAACCCAATTGTTGCGGAGATCGCGCAGCGAGGTGTCGAAGGCGGCATCGAGCAGGACCGGTGCGACAAAAAGAGCCAGTGCCAGGTCGGGCTCCAGCGTCCAGGACGGGCTCGACGGCACAAAGGCGATCAGTGCACCCCCGATCGCGAGAAAGGTCGGGTAGGGGACCTTGATCCGCCGCGCCAGCGCCGATAATCCAACGGCGCCGAGCAGAAGCACGATGATCCATTCGAATGTCGACACGTTGATCCCCGAAACCGATTTGAGCGGCGCCACAAGCTAGCACCAATCCGGCCGTATGATGGATAGTGCAGCCCCAAGGCAAGACCTCAACCCGGACCTTAACTCAAGACTTTCCGACTGTGACGAGCATGCGTTTTCTCATTCAATGGTCCGGCGCCGCGGTGCTCTTCGCGCTCTCGTTCGTCGTGGCTCATGCCGCGACCGGCGGCGAACCGGCCGCGGTCCCGCAGGTCGACATCGCGCCGTGCCTCGCGGCCGCCGCAGCCGACGATATTGACAAGGCCGTCACGGCCTGCGCCGCCGTGATCGACAATGAGAAGACGGCGAAGGCCGACCTGATCAAGGCGCTGATCGCGCGCGGCGCGCTGTTTGCCCGGCATGATCAGGTCGACCGCGCAATCGCTGACGACAGCCGCGCCCTGGAGCTCGATTCCGGTCTCGCCGATATCTTCAACGCGCGGGGCGAGCTCTGGCTGAGGAAGGGTGACAAGCCCAAGGCGGTGCAGGATTTCGGCGCGGCATTGAAGATCGATCCGAACCACGAGAAGGCCAAGGTCAACCACAAGGCGATGGCACGCGAGATCGAGCGGATCGGCGCGCAGATGGCGGTCGCGGGCAAGCCCAGCTTCATTTGCAAGGGTGCGCGCCGTCCCGTCGAGAAGGCGATCTGCGCCAACCGCGAGCTCGCCGATCTCGACCGTGAGGTCTTTGCCGCCAACGCGCGCGTGTTGCGCGAAGCCCGCAATGCAGGCGAAGCGAAGGCGCTTCAGCGCGAGCAGGACGATTTCATCGCCCGCCGCAACGCCGGGTTCGGCCGGCCGGGGTACGATTTGAAGAAGGCAATGCAGAAGCGGCTGCAGCGGCTCAACGGGGTGGACGGGTATTGAAGCTTTAGGGCCTCCGCAACCTCAAGCCCGGGCATGACGACTTCTCGTGAAAAGGGCGCTGGTGCGCCCCTGACTGGCTCAATTTTGAACCCATCGCGTCCCCGCCGCGACAATGGTGAAAGCCTGATGTCCCGGAGCCCTATGCCATGTGCGGCACGCATCCTTCCGCGCAAATGCTCTCGTTTGCAAAAATCTCGTTTCTCTCGCTCCTGCTCAGCGCGGCAATGAGCGTCGTCCTCGTCGCCCCTGCCTCGGCTGGCGTCGATTGCGTGATGGGGAGCAAGGCCGCTCCGGCTGAGCTGATCCCGGCCTGCAGCGCCACCATTGACCAGACCTCAATTCCATCCTCCGATCGCGCCGCGGCGTTGCTGGTGCGCGCCGACGCCAATGCGCGGACCTCGGGCGGCCTCACGCAGGCGCTGCGAGATATCGATCGCGCCATTGCGCTCGATGGCAAGAACGCAAAAGCCTGGCGCCTGCGCGGCGATCTCCTCCGCGAGGCCGGCGGCGATCTCAACCGCGCCGCGGCGGACCTCAGCAAGGCCATCGAGCTCGATCCGCAGGATTCGGAATCTTACGAGCTGCGCGGCGTCGTCTACACCAACCAGCGCCGGCTCGACCGCGCGCTTGCCGATTACGATCAGGCGATCAAGCTAAAGCCGGACAATGCACAGGCCTGGTCAGACCGCGGCGTGACCTATTATCTCGGCGGCGACAACGAGAAGGCGGTCCGCGATCTCAGCGAGGCGTTGCGGCTCGATCCGAACCGGCCGCGCAGCTACACCAATCGTGGCGCCGCCTACAAGAAGCTCGGTCAGCTCGACAAGGCGGTTGCCGACGACGGCGAGGCGATCAGGCTCGATCCGAAGGTGCCCGAATATTACGACAATCGCGGGCTGTCGCTGGCCGCGATGGGCGAGTACGACAAGGCGATTGCCGATTACGATCAGGCGCTGCGGCTGGCACCGCGGCCGAATTTCTTCACAAACCGCGGCGATTCCTACCACCTCAAGGGCGAGCTTGGCGCGGCGCTGAGCGATTACGAGGCCGCGCTGAAACTCGATCCGAATTTCGCGCAGACTTACAATAACCGCGCCGTGCTCTACAAGAAGATGGGCGAACGCAAGAAGGCGCTGGCCGACTACGAGACCGCGCTGCGGCTCGATCCCGGCAATGACAACGCCGCCGCCGGACGCAGCGCCATGATCGCGGAGATCGCGAAATTCGGCGGCGAGCCGCTGCGGCCGCTCGCTGCGAATTCCGGCAATGGCCCGTCGTTCGATTGTGCCACTGCGAAGCGCGAGGTCGAGAAGGTGATCTGTGCCGATCCGCAACTGGGTGTGCTCGACCGCCAGATCGCCGAGACCTACGAGCGCGTGCTGAAATCGGCCGGGTCCCGCTCGGCCGGCGAGCTCCGTCGCACCCAACGCGACTTCCTCGCCACCCGCAATACGAGCTTCGGCCGCCCGGGCTATGATCTCAGGAAGGTCATGCAGGACCGGCTGCAGCGGCTCAATGCGATGGATAGCTGAGCACTATTCTTTTCAGCTTGAACCGCGGCCCGTTCCCGGGAAAATACCCCTCAAACATGGCCGGTACTTGATCCCTGTCATGGCGGGACGTTTGTCCTTCCACAAGGTCAAGGCCAGGCGAATAAAGGGAACGGGAGCGCGGGAATGAACGTCCGAGGAAACGTCGACGGAAAGAGCCTCTATCACGAGGTTTATGCGCGCTCGCTGGCCGAACCTGAGGGCTTTTGGGCCGAGGCGGCCAAGGAAATCGACTGGATCGAGTCGCCGAAAAAGATCTTCGATCCCTCGCAGGGCGTCTACGGTCGCTGGTTCGGCGGTGGTGTCGTCAATACCTGCTACAACGCGCTCGACCGCCATGTCGAACGCGGCCGCGCCGACCAGATCGCGCTGATCCATGATTCGCCGCTGGCAAATAACGTCACCAAATTCACCTACGCGGAACTGCTGGCCGAAGTGCAGGCGCTCGCCGCCATCATGCAGGATTTTGGTGTCGCCAAGGGCGATCGCGTCATCCTCTATATGCCGATGGTCCCGGAGGCCGTCGTCGCGATGCTCGCCTGCGCGCGCATTGGCGCGGTGCACTCCGTGGTGTTCGGCGGCTTTGCCGCGAAAGAGCTCGCCACCCGCATCGACGATGCGCAGCCAAAGTTGATTCTGTCGGCGAGCTGCGGCATCGAGCCCGGCCGGATCGTGCAGTACAAGCCGCTGCTCGACGAGGCGATCAGGCTTGCGGGCGCAAAGCCGAAGGCCTGCATCGTGCTGCAACGTTCGCAGCTCGTCTGCGCCCTGACGCCCGGCCGCGACTATGATTGGGCGGGCCTGCGCCGCAAGGCGATGAACGACGGCAAGAAGGCGCCTTGCGTGCCCGTCGCCGCCACCGATCCGCTCTATATCCTCTATACGTCAGGCACGACCGGCATTCCCAAGGGCGTCGTGCGCGACAATGGCGGCCATCTCGTCGCGGTGAAATGGTCCATGTTCAACCTTTATGGCGTCAAGCCGGGCGAGGTCTGGTGGTGCGGCTCCGACATCGGCTGGGTGGTCGGCCACAGCTACATCGTCTACGGACCGCTGCTGCACGGCGCGACCTCGATCATGTATGAGGGCAAGCCGGTCGGCACGCCCGATGCCGGCGCATTCTGGCGCGTGATCAGCGAGCACAAAGCTGTCGCCTTCTTCACTGCGCCGACCGCATTCCGCGCGATCCGGAAAGAAGATCCGGAAGGAAAATTCATCCGGCAATACGACCTCTCGACCTTCCGTACGCTGTTCCTGGCTGGCGAGCGCGCCGATCCGCCAACGGTGGAATGGGCGGAGCAGCAGTTGAAAGTGCCTGTGATCGACCATTGGTGGCAGACCGAAACCGGCTGGTGCATCGCCGGCAATCCGGTCGGCTTAGGCCAGCTGCCGGTGAAGCACGGCTCGCCGACGGTGCCGATGCCGGGTTATCAGGTCGACGTGGTCGACGAAGCGGCAAAGCCGGTCGGCCCGAACACCATGGGCTCGATCGTCATCAAGCTGCCGATGCCGCCGGGCTGCCTGCCGACGCTTTGGAATCAGGACGAACGTTTCAAGGAAGCCTATCTCACCGAATTCCCCGGCTACTACAAAACGTCGGATGCCGGCTACAAGGACGAAGACGGCTATGTCTTCGTCATGGGACGCACCGACGACATCATCAACGTCGCCGGCCATCGGCTCTCCACCGGCGGCATGGAGGAGATCCTGGCTTCGCATCCCGATGTTGCCGAATGCGCGGTGCTCGGCGTCAAGGACGCGATCAAGGGCGAGGTGCCCTGCGGCTTCCTGGTGCTCAAGGCGGGTGTGAAACGGGCCCCGGCCGAGATCGAGAAGGAGATCGTCGCGCTGGTGCGCGACAAGCTCGGTCCCGTTGCCGCGTTCAAGCTCGCCATCACCGTCGGCCGCCTGCCCAAGACGCGATCCGGAAAGATCTTGCGCGGCACCATCAAGAAGATCGCAGATGGTGAAGCCTGGACCATGCCGGCGACGATCGAGGACCCCAAGGTGCTGGACGAGATCGGCGATGCGCTGAAGGGGCGGGTGTGAGGTTTGTAATGGGGCTTGAATAGGCCGCATTTTTCCGCTCAATCCTCATCCTGAGGAGCGCGCCTCGCGCGCGTCTCGAAGGATGAAAGGCCCCGCTGCTGCAGCTTGGCCTGCATGGTTCGAGACGCCCGCTGCGCGGGCTCCTCACCCTGAGGATGAAGGGCCTGCCATGAATTCGAAGCCGTTTCTAGCGATTGCATTTGCGGGCCTCATTCTCTCCGCCTGCTCCGCGCGCTACCAGACGCCGGTGGCCATGGGCGGCGACGATGACGATGCGGTCTGCCAGAGCCGCGGCTATGCGGCCGGCTCGCCCGAATACGTGGCCTGCCGCAAGGACCGCGACGTCCAGCGCAGCGCCGCGACCACCCGCGCCGACCGACGCCAGCGCGACCTCGGCGAATACATGCTGAACCATCCGGACCGGCCGTAAAGGCTGCTTTCCACTTATCCGTCATTGCGAGCGCAGCGAAGCAATCCAGGATCTCTCCGTCGAGACAATCTGGATTGCTTTTCGCTGCGCTCGCAATGACGCGGTTGCTGAAGCTTCTTGCGTCACGCAAAGAAAGCGGCGGGTTTCCCCGCCGCGCTTGCATTCGATGACGACTGAAGACGAAGGATTACTCCTCCTCCTGGTCCTGCTTCTTGCCGCCGAGCGTCTTCAGCTTGGCGAACACGGCATCGACGTTGAGATCGTCGCTGGACCTCTCCGCGGGTTCGTACTCGTCCTTCTTGGTGGTTTCTGAGGCCGGCAGCAGGGTGGCACCGCCATAGGCCGCGTCGATCGGCTTTTCCTTGGCCGCGCGCGCGACCTCGAAATCGAGTTCGATCTGCGAGCAGAGGCCGAGGGTGACGGGATCAATCGGCGTCAGCTGGGAGGTGTTCCAGTGGGTGCGATCACGGACGCTGGCGATCGTGCTCTTGGTCGTGCCGACCAGGCGCATGATCTGGGCGTCCTTGAGCTCGGCATGGTTGCGCAGCAGCCAGAGGATGGCGCTTGGGCGTTCGTGGCGGCGCGAGACCGGGGTGTAGCGCGGGCCCTTGCGCTTGGGCTGCGGCGGCAGCACCACCTTGCTCTCCTGGAGGCGGAGCCGGTAGTCCGGGTTGTTCTCGCCCTTCTCGATCTCCTCGCGGGTCAGCTGGCCGTTGGAGAGGGGATCCATGCCCTTGATGCCCTGGGCGGCGTCGCCATCGGCGATCGCGCGCACCTCGAGGGGGTGCATTTTGGTGAAATCGGCGACCTGATCGAAGGTCAGCGCGGTGTTGTCGAGCAGCCAGACGGCGGTCGCCTTGGGCATCAGAGGTGCGTTGCTCATGGCAAATCTCCTTTGTGCTTCGCCCACCCCTTTGGAGGCGAAACCGGTGGTCATCAGCGATGACTGGGAATTCGCGCTATATAAGCCCGGAGGGGGTAGCCACGCAATGGTTCTGCTATAGATAGTGCCTTGACAGCGCCCGAAAGGGGGCCCAATTCCCTCTGAAGTCGCTGTAAGACCGTACCCAAGCCCCTATTCATTCATCGACCGCTTCCCGCCTATTTGGCGAGGTGATTCGGTCCCGAGATCGCTCAATGTCAGCAAAACCAGACCTCAAGATCGTGCTTTGTTCTCCCCGTGGCTTCTGCGCCGGGGTGGTCCGGGCGATCGACACCGTGGAACGGGCGCTCGATAAATACGGTGCCCCCGTCTATGTTCGCCATGAGATTGTGCACAATAAATACGTCGTCGATGGGTTGAAGAAGAAGGGCGCGATCTTCGTCGAGGAACTCGCCGAGATCCCGGAAAACACCACCGCGCCGGTGGTGTTCTCGGCCCATGGCGTGCCGAAATCGGTTCCGGCCGACGCCACGTCCCGCAATTTGTTCTCGCTGGATGCGACCTGCCCGCTGGTCACCAAGGTGCACCGCGAGGCCGCGATCCATTTCAAGCGCGGCCGCGAGATCTTCCTGATCGGCCATTCCCATCATCCGGAGGTGGTGGGCACGCTCGGCCAGCTCCCGACCGGCGCCGTGACCCTGATCGAGACCGCCGAGGACGCGAAGACCATCGCCCCGAAGGACCCGAACAACCTCGCCTTCGTGACCCAGACCACGCTGTCGATCGACGACACCGCGGAGATCGTGGCGCTGCTGAAGGAGCGCTTCCCGAACATCAACGGGCCGCACAAGGAAGACATCTGCTACGCCACCACCAACCGCCAGCTCGCGGTGAAGAAGGTGGCGCCGGTGGTGGATGCCCTGATCGTGGTCGGCGCGCCGAACTCGTCGAACTCGCAGCGCCTGCGTGAGGTCGCCGAGCGCGAGGGCTGCCCGATCGCCGTGCTGGCGCAGCGCGCGACCGAAATCGACTGGAAGCGGTTCGAGAACATCACCAGCCTCGGCATCACCGCGGGCGCCTCGGCCCCGGAAGTGATCGTCGAGGAGATCATGGACGCGTTCGCCGAGCGCTTCACGCTGCATGTGGAGACGGTCTCGGCCGCGGAAGAAAACGAATTCTTCCCGCTGCCGCGTCAGGTGCGCCCCGAAGCCGCCGCCGAGTAGATCTTCATGGCGGTCTACACCGACGTTGCCGCCGACGAGCTTGCGGACTTCCTCAACCAGTACGATCTCGGCGAGTTGCTCTCCTACAAGGGCATCGCCGAGGGCGTCGAAAATTCCAACTTCCTGCTGCATACGACCAAGGGGTCGTTCATCCTCACGCTCTATGAGAAGCGCGTGGCGAAGAACGATCTGCCGTTCTTCCTCGCGCTGATGACGCATCTGGCCGAGCACGGCGTCAACTGCCCGCTGCCGGTGAAGGGAACGGACGGCGAGGCGTTGCGCGAGCTGTCGGGCCGGCCCGCCGCCATCATCACCTTTCTCGAAGGCGTCTGGCCGCGCAAGCCGAGCGCGGCCCATTGCGCCGGCGTCGGCGAGGGGCTCGCCAGGATGCATCTGGCAGGTGCGAATTTCGCGATCAGGCGTGCGAACGCGCTGTCGGTCCCGGGCTGGCGGCCGCTGTTCGATGCCGCGTCACAGCGGGCCGACGAGGTGCAGCCCGGCCTGCGCGCGTTCCTGGGCCACGAGCTCGACTACCTCGAGAGTGGCGTCTGGCCGACGCAGCTGCCCGAAGGCGTGATCCACGCCGACCTCTTCAACGACAACGTCTTCTTTCTCGGCGACAAGCTCTCGGGGATCATCGACTTCACCTTCGCCTGCAATGACTGGCTCGCCTATGACGTCGCGATCTGCCTCAACGCCTGGTGCTTCGAGCCGGATCATTCCTTCAACGTCACCAAGGCGCGGGCCTTCCTCAATGCCTATGGCCGCGTGCGAAAGCTGGCCGAGGCGGAAGAGGCAGCGCTGCCGCTGCTCGCGCGCGGAGCTGCGATCCGCTTCCTGCTGACGCGGCTGGTCGACTGGCTCAACGTTCCGCCCGGCGCGCTGGTCAAGCCGAAGGATCCGTTGGAATATGTCCGCAAGCTGCGCTTCCACCAGAGCGTTTCCAGCGTGCGCGACTACGGGCTGATGCCGTCGGGGCTGATGGCGTGAGCGAGCTTCCGATTGTCACGATCTACACCGACGGCGCCTGCTCGGGAAATCCGGGGCCCGGCGGCTGGGGCGCGATCCTGAAGTTCGGCGACAAGGAAAAAGAACTGAACGGTGGTGAGCGCCACACCACCAACAACCAGATGGAATTGATGGCGGCGATCTCCGCGTTGGAAGCGCTGAAGAAGCCGTGCACCGTCGATCTCTATACCGACAGCCAATATGTCCGTCAGGGCATCACCGGCTGGATCCACGGCTGGAAGCGCAACGGCTGGCGCACCGCCGACAAGAAGCCGGTGAAGAATGTCGAGCTATGGCAGCGCCTCGATGCCGCGCTGAAGGCTCATGACGTGCGCTGGCACTGGGTCAAGGGCCATGCAGGGCATCCCGAGAACGAACGCGCCGATCAGCTCGCGCGCGACGGGATTGTGAAGGCGCGGTTGCAGGCACGGGTGGCGGAGTAGCGCGCGGTCGGCGCTCCAGTCTCAACTGTCATCGCCCGCGAAGGCGGGCGATCCAGTACGCCGCGGCCTCTCGATTTAACAACAACTGTCTCTGGAATACTGGATGCCCCGCTTTCGCGGGGCATGACAGTGTCGTTTGTGGCTGAAGCGGTGGCCGCTTACAGCTGCCCGAGCAGAGTATCGCCGCCGGACACTTCGACCTTGCCCGGCATCGCCTCGAGGTTCAGCTTCTTGACCACGCCGTCCTCGACCAGCATCGAATAGCGCTTGGAGCGAATGCCGAGACCGTTGCCGGAGGCGTCGAGCTCCATGCCAATCGCCTTGGCGAAGTCGGCATTGCCGTCGGCCAGGAAGATGGCCTCGTCGCGCTGGTCGGTGTCGCGCTTCCACGCGTTCATGACGAAGGCGTCGTTGACGGAGACGATGGCGATGGTGTCGACGCCCTTGTCCTTCAGGGCGTAGGCGTTGAGGAAGATGCTCGGCAGATGCATCTTGTGGCAGGTGCCGGTATAGGCGCCGGGCACCGCGAACAGCGCCACTTTCTTGCCTTTGAAGATATCGTCGGTGGTCTTCACCTGCGGGCCTTCCGCCGTCATCACGCGGAATTTCGCCTCGGGCAGCTTGTCGCCAGTCTGGATCGCCATCGTCAGTCTCCCTGAAAATCGGTCCCGCTTTTTAGACCGTGCGGCGGGCCTGCACAATATTGCCGGCACGGATAGTGACCCGGAGCCGGTGAGGGCGGGACCTTCACCTTTATGTCATCAGCCGGCGAACCCGCCGCCGTCGAGGAAGGCCTGCTCGTCCGGCGTGGTGTCGCGGCCGAGCAGACGGTTGCGGTGGGGGAAGCGGCCAAACCGCCGGATGATATCCGCGTGCTCCCGCGCGTATTTCAGGTTTTCGGCATTGTCGGTGTTTTGAAACAGCGCGACGCAGTGCAATTGATCGGGCAGGTGCTCGGAATGCATGAAGGGCAAATAGAGGAATTCGAGCAGGATCGGGTCGATCCTTTGATCTGCACCCCGCGCAATGGCGCGGCGGGCGACGTCGCGCGCCAAAGCGTCGCTGGCAAAGGCCTGCGACGTGCCGCGAAACATGTTGCGCGGAAACTGGTCGAGCACGATGACGAGCGCGAGTGCGCCCTCGTCGGTCGCCTCCCATGACAAGAGCTCGTCGGCGACCGCCTTCTGCCACAGCGCGAGAAAGCGGCGCCTGACCTCAACGTCGAATGCGTCATTGCGCTCGTACCAGGCATCGCGGCCGGCCTCGCGCCAGAAGGCGAGGATGCCGGCCGGACTGATGTTGCTGTCGTCGGTCATGAACGAAAGAGGCGCTTACGCCGCCTCCGCCTTCTTCTCGTCGCGCAGCTGCCGGCGCAGGATCTTGCCGACGTTAGTCTTCGGCAGATCGGTACGGAATTCGATGTGCTTGGGCACCTTGTAGCCGGTCAGCTGCTCCTGGCAGAACTTGACCAGGGCCTCCGCCGTGAGGTTCGGGTCCTTCTTGACCACGAACGCCTTCACCGCCTCTCCCGACTTGGAATCGGGAATGCCGATGACGGCGCATTCGAGCACCCCGGGGTTGCTCGCGATCACTTCCTCGATCTCGTTCGGATAGACGTTGAAGCCGGAGACCAGGATCATGTCCTTCTTGCGGTCGACGATCTTGGTGTAGCCCCTCTCGTCCATGATGCCGATGTCGCCGGTGCGGAAATAGCCGTCCGCAGTCATCACCTTGGCGGTCTCCTCCGGCCTGTTCCAGTAGCCCGACATCACCTGCGGGCCTTTGGCGCAGATCTCGCCGGGCTGGCCGAGCGGCATCTCGTTGCCGTCGTCGTCGCGGATCGAGATCCAGGTCGAGGGCACGGGGATGCCGATGGTGCCGTTGAACTCGGGATCGGTCGTGGTGTTGCAGGTCAGCGTCGGAGATGTCTCCGACAGGCCGTAGCCTTCGGCGATGGAGCAGCCCGTGATCGCCTTCCACTGCTCGGCGACCGGACGCTGCACCGCCATGCCGCCACCGTTCGAGATCTTCAGCTTGGAGAAGTCGAGCTTCTTGAAGTCGGGATGGTGCATCAGGCCGTTGTAGAGCGTGTTCACGGCCGGGAAGTTGTTGACCTGGTACTTCGCCAATTCCTTGATGAAGCCCGGGATGTCGCGCGGATTGGGGATCAGGAGATTGCAGCCGCCGGCGCGCACCGCGAGCAGGTAGCAGGCCGTCAGGGCGAAGATGTGATAGAGCGGCAGCGCGCAGACGACCATGAGTTGATCGACATGCGGCGGCGCGGCCATCGCCGGCTGCAGCCAGGCGTCGTTCTGCAGGACATTGGCGACGATGTTGCGATGAAGCAGGGTGGCACCCTTGGACACGCCGGTGGTGCCGCCGGTATATTGCAGGAAGGCGACGTCGCCGGGCGACAGCTTCGGCTTGTTGAAGGCCAGAGAGCGGCCGGCGGAGATCGCGTCGTTGAAGGATACCGCGCCTGGCAGCGACCACGCCGGCACCATCTTCTTGACGCGGCGAACGACCAGATTGACGATCACGCCCTTGAAGCCGAGCAGGTCGCCCATGCTGCCGACGATGACGTGCTTGACTTGCGTCTTCGCGATCACCTGCTCGACGGTGTGGGCGAAATTCTCCAGCACGATGATGGCTTCGGCGCCGGAATCCTTGAGCTGGTGCTCGAGCTCGCGTGGCGTGTAGAGCGGATTGACATTGACCACGGCGAAACCGGCGCGCAGCACGGCCGCGGTCGCGACCGGATATTGCAGCACGTTCGGCATCATGATCGCGACGCGGGCGCCGCGTTGCATGCCTCGTCCTTGCAGGTAGGACGCCATCGCCAGCGACATCTGGTCGAGATCGCGATAGCTGATCGACTTGTCCATGCAGATGAACGCCTTGCGGTCGGCGAACTTGGCGAAGCTCTCCTCCAGAAGGTCGACCAGCGATGAATATTGCGTCGGCTCGATATCGGCGGGGACGCCGGGCGGATATTGCTTAAGCCAGATGCGCTCCATGGAAACTCCCCTCATTGACCAGAGCCCGTTGTGTCTCGGGCTTGCCTCATTGCCGTCAGTATCGAGCCTGCCGGAACGGGTGGCAAGCGGTCGAGCCTTAGGACAAACGTCAGGGAGTGGCTACCGGAATCCTCGCAATGGCGCTGCCGCAACTGCGAAGTGCGGCGCGGTCTCGGCTCGCGTCGGCCGTTAACTGTTGTTGGCCGGCTTGGCGGGCTTGGTCGCGGCCTTGGGTTTGGCGGGCTTGGCCGCCTGCTCGCCGCTGGCCGCAGGCTTTGCCGCCGCATCGGGCTTGGCTGCGGCATGCTTGGTACCGGCCGGCTTGGTTGCGGATTTGCCGTCGGCCGGCTTGGCGGCCGCCACCGGCTTGCTGTCGGGCTTTGCCGCCGCCGTCTTGGCATCCTTCGGCTTGTCTGCCGCGTCGGGCTTTTTGGCGACGCGCGACTTCTTGCCACGCGGCTTTGGCGTGGCCTGCTGGTCGGCATCGGCCGCGACCGCCGCGATCAGGGCGGTCCCGGTGCGGGTCGGGCCGGTATACACCAGCACGGGCTCGGCCGCCGCCGGGGCCGAGGCCATCAGCTCGGAGGCCTTCATCAGCGGCGGCTGAAGCCCGGCCGTGAAGAAGGTGACCTGAGCTTCGCCGCCCGTGGCCGAGGCGGACCCGGACGTGCCGCCATTGGTCGCGATCAGTGCGTCGTCATCGTCACTGGCCGGCCGCTTGCGATGGCCGCCGCACATGTCGTCACGCAGGTTCGGCGGCGAGGCGTCGACCGGCACCAGCTTGTCCACGGTGCCGAGCGAGGGCCGGAGCCAGGTGAGATTGTCTTGCGAGAAGCCGCGCTCCAGCAGCTGCGCCGCCTTCACCGCGCGCGCGGTCCCGGAGTTGGCGCCCAGCACGACGGCGATCAGCCGGCGGCCGTTGCGGGTGGCCGATGCGACGAGGTTGTAACCGGAGGCGCAGATGAAGCCGGTCTTGAAACCGTCGGCGCCGGGATAGCGGCCGATCAGCTTGTTGAAATTGCCGGTGACGCGCTTGCCGAAGCGGATTGCCGGAATATGCACGAAATACTCGTACTCGGGCAGGTCGCGCAGGAACGAGCGCGCGAGAATGCCGAGATCCCGTGCGGAGGTGATCTGTCCGTCGGCGGGCAGGCCGTTCGGATTGACGTAGCTCGTCTGCGTCATGCCGAGCTTCTGCGCAGTGTCGTTCATCAGCGCCGAGAAGCCGTCGATCGAACCGCCGACGCCTTCGGCGAGCACGACGGCCATGTCGTTCGCCGATTTCACCATCATCATCTTGAGTGCGTTGTCGACGGTAAGCTGCGTTCCTGGGCGGAACCCCATCTTCGAGGGCGACTGCGAGGCTGCGGTCGGCGACACCGTGAGGATTGTGTCGAGCGTGAGCTTGCCGTCCTTGACCGCCTTCAGCGTCACATAGGCGGTCATGATCTTGGTGACGGAAGCCGGATACCAGGGAATGGTCGCGTTTTCCGCCTGCAACACCTTGCCGCTATCGGCCTCGATCAGAAGCAGCGCTTCGGCGCCCGCCGCGCGCGGCGCGAGCAATGCGCCGCAGGCGAGTGTCGCGGCGAACAGGTTGAACAGGGATTGACGAAGCAGCGGGCGAAGAGCGTGCACTATCCGATTCCGGTCCTTGGAGACCCGCCGGTTCCGGTCGGCTCTCGTGATCTGATGTTCGGTTCTGAAATCCAGCGCCGCCGCTTGCGGCGCCGCAAACCTATACCGGCTGGTGCGTCGGGAATAGGGGCATCAGCGGGGTATTCCGCAATGAAATGGGCCGAATTTCGACGATATGATGGGGACTTGCCAAGGCGACTTGCTAAGATGACTTGGCGGCCGTCGCGGCAGCCTCAGCCGCTGTCACGCTGGCCCGTACGTTCTCCTGAACCATGAACTGAGCCCTGGCGAGGTCGGCGAAATGGCCGCCTTTGGCCACGAGTTCATCGAAAGTTCCACTTTCGATCACACGCCCGTTCTCGAACACCAGGATGCGCGTGGCATTGCGGATGGTGGAGAGGCGATGGGCGATCACGAAGGTGGTGCGGCCCTTCATCACTTCGTCGAGAGCGGTATTCACCTTCGCCTCGGTGACGGCGTCGAGTGCGCTGGTCGCCTCGTCCAGGATCAGGATCGGCGGATCCTTCAGCAGTGCACGGGCGATCGACAGCCGCTGGCGCTCACCACCCGACAGCATCCGACCGCGCTCGCCGGCATTGGTCTCGAAGCCGCCGCTGCGCTCGATGAATTCGAGCGCCTGCGCGCGCTCCGCCGCCTTGCGCATCTCGGCCTCGGTGGCGTCCGGCTTGCCGACGCGCAAATTCTCCGCGATCGAGCGGTTGAATAGCAGCGCCTCCTGAAAAACCACGCCGATGTTCCGCCGCAGCGATGTCAGCGTCACCCCGCGCACGTCCATGCCGTCGATCCTGATGAAGCCGGACTGTGGATCGAAGGCGCGATGCAGCAGCGCAATCGCCGTCGACTTGCCGGCGCCGGTTGCGCCGACCAGCGCGATGGTCTGGCCGGGAAGCGCGGTGAAGGAGAGGTCCTCGACCGCCGGCCGCTTGCCATCATAGGAGAAGGTGACGTCGTTGAATTCGACGAGGCCGGAGAGCCGACCCGCATCGATCGCGTCGTGCCGGTCGTGCACCGCAGGCACCGCATCGAGCACGTTGAAGAACTCGCGCAGGCGCGGGGCTTCCATGAACACGTTGTTGATGAAGCTCACGACCTGCTCCAGTTTCTGGATCAGAAGCGTCGCGAAGCTCACGAACATCACGATCTCGCCGACCGAGGTCAGCCCCTGGTCGTGCAGCGCGATGCCGAAAGTGAAGATCGCGAGCACAGTGATCGTGGTGGAGGCGCGCGTGATGACGGTGACGAGGGCCCACCACGACAGCACCGGCATTTGCGCCGCTAGCAACTCGTCGGCAACGGAGCGCAGGCCCTTCACCTCGGAATCGATGCGCACGAAACTCTGCACCAGCGCAACATTGCCAAGGGCGTCGGAAGCGCGCGCGGAAAGCTCGCTGTAGTGCTCCTCCACCTCCATCTGCATGCCGAAAGTTCTGCGCACCACGAAGGTGGTCAGCGCGGTGAAGACGATGCAGAGCACGAACAGCAGGATTGCAAGCCGCCAGTTCAGGTAGAGCGACAGCGGCAGCAGCACCACGACCGAGAGGATCGCGGCAAAATGCTCTCGAAAGAAGCCGACCCATAATCGCCACAGCGCATCTGTGCCGTTCAGCATCACCTTCATCAACCGGCCCGAATGGGTGCCCGAATGGAAGGTCAGCGGCAGCTGCATGATGTGCTCGAAATATTCCGTCAGGACCGCCTGCCGCTGGCGGTGGGAGAGCCGGTCGGCCTGCAACGCTACGACCGCGCTGCAGGCGATGGTGAACAGCCCGAACGCGACCCATGCAACCAGGAATGGCCAGGCCGAGTTGGAGCCTGCGACCGTCTTGCCCGAGAGCACATCGACGATCCGGCCGAACAGCACCGGTTCGGCGAATTGCGAGCCCGCAAGCAGGAGATTGACGACCGCGAGCAGCCAGCCCAGTCGTGCCTCCTTGCCGAGCAGATCGAGAACGCGGGTGTAAAGGCGGAGAATGGGCATGGGCGGGGAGCTCGGGCGGATCGAACGGAGTGAGCCCATACTCTAATCAGGGATCGGCTGCGAGATATAGCGGAAGCTGTCGGTTTTGCTCAGTTGATCAACCGCCCTTCAACGGGCGGCAAGAACCCGCCGTCGAAGATGTCGCCCGCCGCCGGCCGTTTGCGGAATTTGAAATCCTGCCCGATCTGGTCGATCGCGCGATCCATGCGCGCCGGGTCGATGTCGCCGAGGCCGTTGCGACGGACCTCGTCGGTCAGGATGTTGTCGACGAGGACGGTGCGCAGGCGCTCCAGCTCAAGATCGCGGTCGCCGTCCTCAATGCGGCTCGCGGCCTCGTCCGCCGCACGCGCCGGCTCCTTGACGGTCGCGTTGATGCCGGCGATCAATGCGCGGACGAAGCCCTTCACGGTGTCCGGCTTGGCCGCGGCGAAAACCGGGTTGACCACGACGGCAAAGCCATAGGCCTCGCAACCATAGTCGGCATAGCGAAGCGCGACGAGATCGCCGCCTGGTACGCCGCGGTCGCGCAGGTTCACTGCCGAGAGATAGCTGAAGCCGGCGACGGCATCGACCTGTCCCGCGGAGAGGATCGGCTCGCGCACCGCGGCGCTGATCTTGTGGAATTTCACGTGAGCCGTGTTGATGCCGTTCTGCTGCGCCAGCGCCGGCCACAGCCGCATCGACAGATCGCTATCGGCAACGCCGACGGTCTTGCCGTCCAGGTCGGGCAGGAGGTGGATGCCACGGCTCCTGCGGGCGACGATCGCGTAGGGCGCGCGGTTGAACAGCACGAATACCGCCTTGACCGGTGTCGCATCCTTGTCGCGGAAGCGGATCAGCTCGTTGATGTCGACGAGCGCGAACTCGCTGTCGCCCTTGGCGACGCGCGCAAGCGCCTCCGGCGATCCGGCCGCGCTGCTAAAGGAGACGTTGAGACGCTCGGCTCCGAAGCTGCCGTCCTTTGCGGCAAGAAAGAACGGCGCCATGCTCGCATCGATCGGGCGGTCGAAGGTGAAGTGGATTGCAATGGAGGGCGCGGCGGTTTCGGCCGCGGTAGCATCGCGCGCAGTCAGCGCCGCAAGACAAATTGCAGCGGCCAGCAGGCCGCGAAGAGCGATTGTCGCGAATTCGAACATCAGTGGCGCCGGTCCGGTGTTATGATTTGGTGACGCTCGGAGCGCCGGCTGGAGACAAGCTTGTCCGCGTCAATATGAACGGCGGATGAGCGGCGGTTGCGTCACGATCACGCAACCCCGTTCAGCTTGTGTTGGGGTTGGGGAACCCAACATGGGATGCGGGTGTTTGAGAGACACGAGCCTGTCATCAGGCACCATTCGAGGTCCCAAGGAGGGTCCAGGACATGTTTGACAGATTTTCAGGATTTGCCGGCCGTAAGGCCGTTCTCGCTACCGCCGCGGTGCTGGCGCTGACCGCAATGACCCCGACCGCTTCGTACGCGGGCGGCCGTCATTGGCATGGTGGCGGCGGCGGTGCGGCCTTTGCCGGCGCGGCCATTGCCGGTGCTATCGGCACCGGCCTCGCAATCGCCGCGACCCGTGACGCCTACGCCTATGATGCTCCTGCCTACTACGGCGGCGGCCCGGTCTACTACGACGACGGTCCGGTCTATTACGGCGGCGACTCGTATATCGGTCCGCGCCCGTATCACCGTTGCGGCGGCCCGTACCAGTCCGCGCACGGCGGCCAAGGCAACCTTTCGACCTGCTACTAGCTTTGGCTAGCAAATGTTGGCCGGCCGTCGCGCTCGCTGCGACGGCCGGCTTTTTTGCTTTTGCTGCCGTGCGTTAACGTCCCCGCCACGGGTTTAGAGTAGCTTCGCGTACATGAGTGATTCGCTTGAGCGGCTATATCTGGCTGTGCTCGCGGCCAGGGACCTTGATCCGGCAACATCGCGCACCGCGCGGCTGTTTCAGCGCGGCCCGTCAAAAATGGCGAAGAAGCTGGCTGAAGAGGCTATCGAGGTCGTCATCGACGCGGTCAACGGCGATAGCGAAGCCGTGATCCGGGAAAGCGCCGACCTGCTCTACAATCTGACCGTGCTCTGGGCCTCGGCCGGCGTGCGCCCTGAGGACGTCTGGCGCGAGATGACGCGGCGTGAAGACATGCTCGGCATCGCCGAGAAGCTGCCGAAATCGGCGATGAAACTGCCCAAAGGTGCATCACCGCGTGTCGCCGCCAGGCGGCCAATCGTCGCGCTCGAAGGCCGTACCGCGCGCAAGCGCCACTAGTATTGGCACGAATCGGTCCCATCTCGGCATGGACAAATCCGTCCCATGGTGCTTCATCGCGGCGCCATGCTGAAACGTATCTACGACTGGTGCATCGACGCCGCTCACAAGCCTTACGCGCTCTGGATCATGGGCGCCGTGGCTTTCGCTGAAAGCTCCTTCTTTCCCGTCCCGCCGGACGTGATGCTGATCCCCATGTCACTGGCGCGCCCGCAACGCGCCTGGGTCTATGCGGCGATCTGCACTGCGACTTCGGTGCTGGGTGGCATGTTGGGCTACGCCATCGGTGCGCTGCTCTTCGACTCGGTCGGCCATTGGCTGATCGAGGTCTATGGCCTCGGCGGCAAGGTCGACGCTTTCCGCGCCTCCTATGCCGAATGGGGCGCCGTGATCATCCTGCTCAAGGGCCTGACACCGATCCCCTATAAGCTCGTGACCATCACGTCCGGCTTTGCCGGCTACAATATCGGGCTCTTCATCCTGTGCTCGATCGTGGCGCGTGGCGGGCGCTTCTTTATCGTGGCGATTCTGCTCAACCGCTACGGCGATTGGATCCGGGTCAAGATCGAGAAGCATCTCGGATTGGTGGTGGCAATCGGCGCCGCGGTGCTCGTGCTCGGCTTTGTCGTCGCAGTCAAATTGATCTAACCCCGAAGGCGCTTTGCCGCTGCGTCTCGTTCGGCTACGGTTGCCGTCATGATGCTTCGATCCGGCAATCCGGTCCTGCGACTGGGCAGGCTGATATTTTCGGCGCTTTCGGTCCTGCTCCTTGCCGGCGGTACCGGATGGCCGCAATCCGCACCGCCGGCGCTCGGCTTGCAGGAGCAAGGACCGCAGGCCGCACCGGCGCCCTCGACAGCCCCTCCGTCGCCGCCGGTGCATGAGGAAAATCCCGGGCTGATCAACGAAATGGGCAAGCTGTTCGACAAGCTGCCCTCGATCCTGCCGCCGATCAAAAGCCCGAGCGAGACCATGAACGATTTGTCGCGCCTGGCGAAGCCGTCGACCATGGTGTCGGGGCGCGTGGCCTGTCCGGCCTCGTCGAACGGCGCGCCCGACTGCAAGCTCGCCGCCGACAAACTCTGCCAGAGCAAGGGCTACACGGAAGGCAAGAGCCTGAATGCCGACTCCGCGGAAAAGTGCTCGGCCAAGGTTCTGATTCCGGGCAGGCAACGCAAACCGGATGACTGCCGCACCGATACCTTCGTCACCAGCGCGCTGTGCCAGAACTGAGGACGTCGCGCGAGCAAGCAAGGAGCGCCCATGAGTCGCACGGAGCAGGACTTCCTCGGACAGCGTGAGATCGCCGACGACATCTATTACGGCGTCCAGACCATCCGCGGGAAGGAGAACTTCCACATCACCGGCATTCCGATGAACCAGGAGCCTTACTTCGTAAAGGCGCTTGGTTACGTCAAGAAGGCCGCCGCCATGGCCAACCGCGATCTCGGGGCGGTGGACACCAAAGTCGCGGAAGCCATTATCGTGGGCTGCGATCGCGTCATCGCCGGCGATATGATGGACCAGTTCGTCACCGACTTCATCCAGGGCGGGGCCGGCACCTCCACCAACATGAACGCCAACGAGGTGATCGCCAATCTCGCGCTGGAATCGCTCGGCTTTGCGAAGGGCGATTACCAGCACGTCAGCCCCAACGATCACGTCAATTACGGCCAGTCGACCAACGACACCTATCCGACGGCCTTTCGGCTGGCGCTGATCCTGCGGCTCGAGAGCTACATGACGGCGCTGCGTCAACTCCAGGAGGCGTTCTTCGCCAAGGGCAGGGAGTTCGATCGCGTGCTGAAGATGGGCCGCACCCATCTACAGGACGCGGTGCCGATGTCACTCGGCGCCGAATTCCGCGGTTGGGGCACCACCATGGGCGAGGAGGTCGATCGAATCTCCGAGGCCCGCGCGCTGCTGCGCGAGATCAATCTCGGCGCGACCGCGATCGGCACCTCCGTCACCGCTGCGCAGGGCTATCCCAAGCTCGCGGTCCGGCATCTGAGCGCGCTCACCGGCGTCGACTTCATCCTTGCAGGCGACCTCGTCGAGGCGACGTCGGATACCGGCGCCTATGTGCAGCTCTCCGGCGTCCTCAAGCGCACCGCGAGCAAGCTGACCAAGATCTGCAACGACATCCGCCTGCTCGCCTCGGGCCCGCGTGCCGGCTTCAACGAGATCAACCTGCCGCAGCTTCAGCCGGGCTCCTCGATCATGCCGGGCAAGGTCAATCCTGTCATCCCCGAGGTCGTCAACCAGACCAGCTTCCTCGTGATCGGGCTCGACACCACCGTGACGCTCGCGGCGTCCGCGGGTCAGCTCCAGCTCAATGTGATGGAGCCGGTGATCTCGTTCGCGCTGTTCTTCTCCATCCGCACCATGGAGCGCGCGGTCAACAGCCTGCGCGAGAATTGCGTCGTGGGCATCACTGCCAACGAGGAGCATACCCGCAACATGGTGCTGAACTCGTTGGGTATCGTTACGGTGCTGAAGCCGCTGCTCGGCTACAAGCAATGCGCCGAGATCGCGCGCGAGGGCTACAAGAGCGGCAAGTCACTGCACCAGATCGTCGTGGTCGAGCGTAAGCTGCTGACGCAGGAGAAATGGGACGAGATGTTCTCGTTCGAGCGGCTGATCAATCCGGACCTGATTGCGTGATGGCGTCGTCCCGCGCTGAATTCCGCGGCTTGGAATTGCGGTAACGCCGTCCTCCACGGCACCAAAACGCACTACTTGACAGTGGAAAGATTGCCTTGTTGGTATGGCTCCCAGCTTCGATTTGACGCCAACAGAGGATCGTCTCGCAATGTCCATGCCTGCCTTGTTCAAGGGACGCCTGTCGATCCCGGTGATCGGTTCGCCGCTCTTCATCATCTCGGTGCCCGATCTCGTGATCGCGCAGTGCAAGGCGGGCGTGGTCGGCTCGTTTCCGTCGCTGAACGCACGGCCGCCGGAGCTGCTTGACGAGTGGCTGGCGCGCATCACCGAAGAGCTCGCGGCGTATGACCGCGCGCATCCCGACAAGCCGTCGGCGCCGTTTGCGGTCAACCAGATCGTGCACAAGTCGAACAACCGGCTCGACCATGACATGCAGCTCTGCGCCAAGTACAAGGTGCCGATGATCATCTCGTCGCTGGGCGCGCGCGAGGAGCTCAATCAGGCCGTGCACGGCTGGGGCGGCATCGTTTTCCACGACGTGATCAACCAGAAATTTGCGCACAAGGCGATCGAGAAGGGTGCCGACGGCCTGATCCTGGTCGCGGCGGGCGCGGGCGGCCACGCCGGCACGATCTCGCCGTTGGCGTTCGTCGCCGAAACTCGAAAATGGTTCGACGGCCCGATCGCGCTGTCGGGCGCGATCGGCAACGGCAAGGCGATCCGCGCCGCGCGCATTCTCGGCGCCGACTTTGCCTATATCGGCTCGGCCTTCATCGCCACCAAGGAAGCCAATGCGGTCGAGAAGTACAAGGAGATGATCGCGGGCGCGACGGCCGATGACATCGTCTATTCCAACCTCTTCACCGGCGTGCACGGTAACTATCTGAAGCCGTCGATTCTTGCCGCCGGTATGGATCCGGAAAACCTGCCGACGTCCGATCCTTCCAAGATGAACTTCGGCACCGACGCCTCCGGCGAACGTGCCAAGCCAAAAGCCTGGAAGGAAATCTGGGGTTCGGGCCAAGGCGTCGGCAGCATCGACGGCATCGTGCCTGCCGCCGAAATGATCGCGCGCTTCAAGAGGGAATACGACGAGGCGGTTGATCCGCCGTTGTGATCTTAGTCGTCCCGGCTAGTGCGCAATTGCGCACTAGCCGGGACGCCACTTTTTGCTGAACTCCGCACATGCATCACGGAGAACCGATGACCCCCATCTACCGCGTCGACGGCGGCAGCGTCGTCACCAGCCCGGATGCTGCGGGCCCGTGGGACCGGCGTATGCAGCACGGTTCAGCGCCGGCCGCGCTGGTGACGTGGGCGGCGGAGCGCATTCCAACGCCTGTCGCGATGGTCATCGCGCGGGTCACCATCGACCTGATGCGCCCGGTGCCGGTGGCGCCGCTCACGATCGCGACCGAGATCTTGCGCGAGGGCCGCAAGATTCAGCTCTGCGGGGTCAAGCTGTTCGCCGACGGCGTACAGGTGGTCGCCGCCACCGTGCTCAAGATCAAGCGCCAGCCGCTGACGCTGCCCGAGGACGTCAAGGCGCTGCCGGTTACGCTGCCGTCCCCGGAGGACTCGCTGCTCGAGGACGGTCATGCCGCCACCAGTCCGTTCGTGCGATCGGTGTCGATGCGTGCCGCGCGCGGCCGCTTCGGCCAGGCCGGCGCCGGTGCGATCTGGTTTCGCGTCGACCATCCCCTGATCGCAGGCGAACCGCTCTCGCAGGCGATGCGCGCCGTGGTCGCGGCCGATTTTTCCAACGGCACCGCCTCGTCGCTCGATTTCCGCGCCTGGACCTATATCAACGCCGACCTCACCGTGAGCTTTGCGCGCCAGCCGGTCGGCGAATGGATCCTGCTCGACGGTGATTCCTGGATCGGCCCCGATGGCGCCGGGCTTGCGATGTCGCGGCTCGCCGACCGGCAGGGCTATTTCGGCCGCGCCGTGCAAAGCCTTGTGATCGAGAAGCGGTAAGGCACCTTTTCTATCCCACCATCCGGCCCCGCCCGCTCCAAAAGCTCGCGCGCAGCACCTTCTTGTCGACCTTGCCGACACCCGTCATCGGGAGTTGCTTGACGAACTGGATCTGCTTCGGCGCATGGGCCGAGCCTTTTCGCGTCTTCACCAGATTGATCAGTTCATCGGCGTCAGGTTTTGCGCCTTCGCGCAGGACGACGACAGCCGTGACGGCTTCGCCCCATTTCTCGTCGGGGATGCCCACGACCGCCACCATGGCCACGTCCGCATGCTGCGACAGCACGTCCTCGACCTCGCGCGGAAAGATGTTGAAGCCGCCGGAGACGATCATGTCCTTCTTGCGGTCGAGGATGAACATGTAGCCGCGATCGTCCTTGCGAGCGATGTCGCCGGTGTGCACCCAGCCGTTCTTCAGCGTCTCGGCGGTGATGTCCGGCCGCTTCCAGTACTCCGCCATGACGTGTGGAGCGCGCACGCAGATTTCGCCGGCTTCGCCCGTCTTCACTTCCTGGTCCTTGTCGTCGAGGATCTTGACCTCGCACGCCGCGATCGGGAAACCGCATGACAGGAACAGCTCCGGCCTGTTGGGATCGTGATCCGCCTTGCGCAGCACCGAGATTGGATAGCATTCGGTCTGGCCGTAGAGCTGCGAGAACACCGGCCCGATCCGCTCGATGCCCTCGATCAGCCGGCTCGGTGACATCGCGGAGGCGCCATAGAGCACGAGCTCAAGCGAGGAGAGGTCGGTTTTGTCGAGCGCGGGATGATCGAGCAGCACGTAGATCATGGTCGGCACGAACAGCGTGAAGTTGATGCGCTCGCGTGCGATCGTCGCCAGTACCGCCTCGGGATCAAAACCCTTCAGCATGTGCACGGTGCCGCCCCGCATCAAGGTCGGCAGCACTTTCGTGCCGGCGACATGGCTGATCGGTGCCACCGCGAGGTAGCGCGCGCCATCGGGGATCTCGAAGTCGGCAAGGATCGCGGCCGCGGCTCCGGCATTTTCGCGGTGGTAGCGCAACGCGCCCTTGGATTTGCCGGTCGTGCCACCGGTGTAATTCAGGGTGGAGAGATCGTCGGGGCCGGCGAGGCAATGCGCGCTGGCATGGCCTTCGATCTCGATCGCCTGCAAGAGGTCGACGCCATAGTCGGCCGGTCCCGTGGTGAACACCGCCTTGAGCCAGGCCGCCTGTGCGGCGAGCTCGCCGCCGCGCTCGCGGAAGGCGGCCGCATCGACCACCAGCATTTCGGCCCCGGAATCCTCGAGCTGGAACAACTGGTCTCCTCGCGATCCCAAAGGATGCAGCCAGGTGACGCAGAGCCGCGACAATTGCGCGGCGACGCCGGCGCACCATGTGTCGGCGCGGTTCGCGGTGAGGAAGGCGACCCGCGCGCCGGGCCGCAATCCAAGCCGCATGAACAGGCCCTGGATGCGCCCGATCAGGTCGATGGTGCCCTGATAGCTCAGCGATCCGCCGGGCCACGCGAACGCGGTTCGGCCCGGGTAGCGCGACAGCGCCCGCAGCGCCTGCGCGCAAGTCGGAGACGATGCATGGAGCGGATCGGACATATGTTTCCTCGCTGCTTTGTCATCGGCTTCCGGCGTGCCAATGTTTACCGCGACGCTAGCACAGGGAATGCGGGAGGGAACGACTAAGCCCGCGCGAGGGAGGCGTGCGTGACGTCAGATCGGCTGCAACGTTTCCACGGTCGTCTCGCCCTGCCGCTGATCGCCGCGCCGATGTTTCTGGTGTCGGGCGTCGAGCTCATGGTCGGCGTCTGTCGCAACGGCGT
Source organism: Bradyrhizobium sp. 4 (assembly GCF_023100905.1). Taxonomy (NCBI): domain Bacteria; kingdom Pseudomonadati; phylum Pseudomonadota; class Alphaproteobacteria; order Hyphomicrobiales; family Nitrobacteraceae; genus Bradyrhizobium; species Bradyrhizobium sp. 4. The sequence goes on along the minus strand of NZ_CP064686.1, from coordinate 7,055,819 downwards.
GATCGGCAGCTTCCCCAGCGCGAATTGCCGTAGCGCCGAACAACTCGATGAATGGCTCACCAACATCGAAGCGCGGCTGCTGCGGCATGAAGATCAAACCGGCCGTAAGGCCGCGCCGCTTTGCCCAAACCTGATCGTGCACCGCTCCAATGCACGGCTGGAGCAGGATCTCGCCGTGTTGCTGCACCACAGGCCGGAGATCGTCATCACCTCGGTCGGCTCGCCCATGCCGGTGCTCGAGCCGCTGCATGACGCCGGCGCATTGGTGCTTGCGGATGTTGCCTCGATCCGCCACGCCGAACGCGCGGCGGAAGCAGGTGCCGACGGGCTCGTGCTGCTCACTGCGGGCGCGGGCGGCCAAACCGGCTGGCTCAACCCGTTCGCCTTCGTCCGCGCGGTGCGCGCGTTCTACGATGGCATCATCGTGCTCGCGGGGGGTATCAGCGACGGCCAGGCATTGCGCGCGGCCGAAGTGCTCGGCTGCGATCTCGGCTACATGGGCACGAAGTTCATCGCGACCCACGAGAGCATGGCGGATGATCGTTACAAGCGGCTTCTGGTCGAGAGCAGCGCCGACGATATCCTGCTGACCACCGCGTTCACGGGACTTCAAACCAGCATGCTAAAGCCGTCGATCGTCGCCGCGGGTCTCGATCCCGACGACCTGCCGGCGCGCGGGGCCATCGACATCGCCAAGGACATCGACGTCGCCGCACGGGAGAACCGGCCAAAGCGCTGGCGCGATATCTGGAGCGGTGGGCACTCGACATCCGGCGTGACCGACGTGCTCGCGGTTGACGATCTCGTCGCAGGGACGGTCGCCGAGTATCGAGGGGCGGGTGGCCGCGTCTCCCCGTGAAAATGCGGAGACCGACAGGGCCCGTCGCCCCCTCACGGTTAATCGAGCGCTCCTTAGAGGCCCCCACTTAACGGCAGATTAACCAACGCCCGGCAAGAATCCCTCTCACGGCGCCAATCAGGACCGAGAGGGACAGGCGATGGACTTCGACTTTCTCAACGCCAGGACGGCGGCTTCGCTGGACGAGATTCGTGTTCGCGTAGCCCATGCGCTGGCCCGCCACCCGCTGTGCCGCAATGTGCGCTTCGACATCGTCAGCGTCCCCCGCACCCGCCGGGGCGGCAATTGGACGGTGGCTCTGCAATCGGTCGAGCCGCGCGGAGTCTGGGAGGCCTCGGAGATCGTGGCCGACATCCAGGACGCCTACGATCTGGCGATAGCTGCCTGATTTTGTTGAGTTTTCTAGGAAATGTCGCCGTAGTCCGCGCGATTGCCGTCGCAATGGCACGGTTAAGCCTTAATTTTCGCCCAGTTTCCGGGCAGTGATCACGTGGACTTGAAGCCGGTTGCGGAGAGACGTTTGTCGAAAGCCATCACCATCGTCGTGCTGACCTGCTTCCTCGTCCTCGGCGCCGCCACCACCGCCATTCTCGGCCGCGACAGCGTGCCCAGCGTCAGCGCCGAAATGATCACGCAGGCGCCGGCACCCAAGCCGCTTGCAACCAACCGGGCCGCCAAGGCCGATCGTCTGGTTCCGACGCTGGCACTGGCCTCGGCCGCGTTCGACCCGGTCCAGGTTCCTGCCGACAAGCTCTCGCAAATGCCCGTGCTGACCGAGCCGCTGCGCCAGGCGTTTGCCGCCGCCACGCCAGCGGATTTCCCGATGCCCAAGGCGAGCGTGAACGAGGCTCCGGCCGCTGCAGAGATTCCTGCCGTCGAAGTCCCGGCCAAGCCGAAGGTCGTCGCCAAGCCGCAGCCGCAGAAATCCTATTCGCTATTGTCCGACGTGCAGATCGCGGGCATCAGGGACCGTCTGAAGTTGTCGTCGTCGCAAGAATATTACTGGCCCTCGGTCGAAACCGCGCTGCGCAATGTTGTCCGCAAGATCTCGGCAAACAAGCTGTCCAATCCGAACGTGCAGGGTGTTCCGATCGATCCCAATTGCGACGAGGTCCAGCAGTTGAAGTCGGCGGCGATGCCGCTGCTGTTCCAGCTGCGTGACGACCAGAAAGAGGAAGTGCGCAAGCTCGCCCGCATCATCGGGCTCGAGAAGGTGGCGCAGCAGATCTAACGCGCAAGTTTCTTCCCGAAACCAAGTTCCTCCCGGAACTGCGCCTGTATCGGGAACATCCGGCAATCGACAGGCGTTGCCCGCTCCAAAGAGGGAGTGGACCAATGCGCGCCTCGACAGCCTATTTCGTCGGTGCAGGAACCATCGTCGCAGCCATCGCCATTGGTCTCGGCGGCGGCATTGTCGCCGGCAATATCATGAATCCGGTCTCGCCCAAGCAGGGGCCTGATACCAGCAAGATGGCGCAACGCGCTGACGCCAAGCCCGGCACCACGGATGCGCCATCCGAGCGCCTGCAATATCTCACCGGCTCGCAAGCATTTGGCGCCATGGTCGCCGCGCCAGCGCAGGCCGAAGCGAAATCCGACGCTAAACCCGAATCCACGCCTGAAGCAAAATCCGAAGCCGCGAAGCCCGGCACGCAGACCACTCAGGCCAACGCTGAACAGCCAGCGCAACAGCCTTCGCAAGCGGCTGCGGTAGAGCCGCCCAAGCCAGCGCCGGCATCGCCTCCGCAACTCGCGAAGCCTGCTGCACAGCAGGCGTCGACAGAGCCGTCATCCCCACCCGACAACGCCTTTGCCAAGGCCAGGGATTCTGACGTCAAGCGGGCCACGTCTGAACGGCGCCGGACGGAGCGCCGTGAGCGCTGGGCCGAGCGCCGTCATTACGATTCCCGCGAGCCGCGTGGGATGCGCGACCGGACCGATTGGGACGACGTCGCGCGCAACATCCGCGAAGATGCCGACGCGCGCGAGGTCCCGAGCCGGCCGCGCGGCGGCTTTCCGCAGATCAGGCTATTCGGCGACGACGATTAGGTCCGTCCTCGCCGTCGCGCGCGATCTATGACGGGCGCATCGACGGCTATGGTCTGACGCAACACCGGCGAGATTTGTGTTGTGGACGGTGACCACTCACCCGCCGTGCGACTCCACGACCTTGCGGCAGCCGTCCGAAAGCTTCGACTTGTTCTCGCGCAGGCAGGCATTCATCTGCGGCGGCTTGCCGATGTGTTCGGCGCAGAATTTGCTCGCGTCGCTTCGGCAGGTCATCTGCTCCTGCGGGGTCGGACCGGATTGCGCAGCGGCGGTCTGGGCGGTCGCGGCGAGCAGCAGCACGGCAAGAACCGAAATCTTCATAAAACACCTCCTTGGGAATGTCGTTGGTCCCGCCTGGGATCAAGCGGGCCGGACCATCTCGCGACCGCCGGGCGCAGGTCCATGCCATGTTCATGGCATCGGCCAGCCCGTCCCGCCGCCGTACCCCCATTTTCATGGCATGTATCAGCGCGCCGTCTTTTGTCATTCAGGCTGCACGTCGGCTGCGAGACCCGGTGATTGCATCGGGACGCCGAACGGCAAGCAGGAGAGCAAGATGTCGAAAAGAGCAGGAGCGCTGAGCGCCGGGTTGACGATTTTGGCGCTGGCAGGTTCGGCGATGGTGTCGCTGGGCACGAGCCCGGCGCAAGCGGTGGTCTATTGCAAGACGGTCGGCATACCCAAAGGCTGCGTGGTGCGACCGGCGGCAGCGGTGAGGGTAGCGCCGGCCGCCGCGGTCGCCGTGGCGACACCCGGGGTCGGTGCGCCCGGTGTCGGCGTGCGCGCGGGCACGCCGATGAATCGCGGTGGTCCGGTCAATCGCGTGGGCGTGCGCTGAGAACAACGAAAGAGTTCGGGCGAAGGAGCCGTGCGGACGAACCCCCCGTCCTCCGCAGGCAAATCATCCGGCCCGTCCCTCTCTCCGCGCGTCCCACACGTTCGGAGAGGGGGCTTTTCAGCCGACGGCGGCATCGCTGTCGGGGAAAATCTGCGGCAATTGCAGCCGCACGCGCGTGCCTGAGGAATCCGAACCGAGATCGAGCATCGCCCCGCAGCGCGCGGCACGGCTCCTCATGTTGCGAAGGCCCCGCGCGGTCTGGCTCGCGTCGGTGGCCCCGCCGCTGCCGACCGGCGCACAACCGTTCGCAAAGCCCTTGCCGTCATCCGCGACCCTGATCACACCGTACGGTCCCTGACCTCCGACGACCGTCTCGATGGTGACCGCGATGCGGCGGGCCTCTGCGTGCTTGACCGCATTGGTCACGGCCTCGTCGAGGATGCGCACGATCTGGATGACATGCCATGGCCTGAGCTCGGGATGCAGCGGCAGCCCTTGCGGCGTCGCCACGTGCCAGTCGAGTGCGATGTCGTGCGGTCGCAATTGTGCGGTCGCGCGCTCGCGCCAGGAGCCGAGTGCGAGCATCAGGTCGCCGCCGATGTCGTCCATGGAGTCGATGACGAGACGGAGGTCTTTCAGCGCCGCACGGGCGGCGTCGGTGATGGTCGCGCCCTCGTGCCCGCGCTCGGACAGTGCCACGATGCTGATGAGCTGGCCGCCGAGGCCGTCATGCAGGTCGCGCATCAGCCGCGTGCGCTCATTGGCGAGCGCGGCGGCCCGTGCACGCTCCTCCTCGCGGGCAAAGCTCGCCTTCAGCCGCTCCTCGGCCTCGCGTACGCGCGTTACGAGCTGGCCGGCAAAGCTGTCGACCTGGTTCAGCGCGCGCGCGAACCGCCAGGTCAAGCCGGCGCCGATCGCGACCAGCATCGCCGAATAGGAGAGGCGCGAGAGGAAGATGCGCTCGTCGGTCACGATCTCGAACACCGACAGCATGTCGTGGACCCAGCATATCAGCACGATGGTCACCGCGCAGCCGAGCGTGAAGCTTGCCGCGTCCTGCCGCCGCACCACTGCGGCAGCTGTGACGCAGGCCATCAGCAACAGGCAGAGCCCGACGGTCGGAATCCCCAACAGGAGAAACAGAATGCGCGGCAACGGCGGGCCGGCGATCAGCCCGACACTGAACACGACGAGCCCCGGCGCGAACAGCAGCATGCCGTAACGCGGCCAGCGCCAGCCGAAGAACAGCACGCCGAAGACGACGACCAGGGCGCTCTCGATCGGTGCGGACGCGAGCAACACCGCGGCGAGCCGGGAGGTGTTGACGGGGGGCACCGGTGGCGGCGCAAAGGCCTGCACCACGCCGAGTACCATCGCCACCGCCAGCACGCCGTAAACCGGCTCGCGGCGGCGCATCAGCCACATGATCGCCAGGATGACGGCGAGGATCGATTGCCAGGCGGAGAACACCACGGGCAACGTGACGAACATCAGCGTGCGTGTCTCGTAGGCCGGCCGCAAGGCCGCATCCGGCCCGACATAGACGGTGTCGAGAAAGCCCTTGAGCGGTCCCCAAACCAACAGCCGCACCGTGATCTCGTTCGCGCCCTCGCGCAGCAGCGAGGACGGGATCGACCCGATCTGCGGAGTGTTGCGGTCGGGCCGGTTGGCGTTGGCATCGCGTCGGGAATCCAGGATGACGACGCCGTTGATTGAGACCTCCACCGCGTTGCTGAAGCGCGGCAGGAATACCGACCATCCCGACGCCACATCGCCGCGGCGGAACGTGAAGGCGCCGGTGTAGAGCGGCGGGTCGGCCAGGGAATAGCGTGATGACGTGAAATGCGGCAACGTCACGGGACGCGCCACGCCGTCCTCGCGCAGCGAGAATTCGCTCAGGGCAAAGTCGTCGGGGTCGCTGGGCTGGAGCAGCCGCAGCCCGAGGACGGTCGCGACCAATATCAGCGCCTGGAGCAGCAGATAGGGCACGAGTCGCGAGACCAGCAGCCGGCGTCGCGCGGGTTTGAACGGTGCCTTCGCCGCGATCTCGCTCACAGCTTGATCAGGCCCTGCTGCACCGCTTCGAACACCGCTTCGCTGCGGGTGTGCACTTCGAGCTTGCGATAGATGTTCTTGATGTGGCCGGGCACGGTCTGCCTGGACAGGCCGAGATGGCTCGCGATCTCGGCGTAGCTGAAGCCCTTGGCGATGCCCCAGAGGATGTCGATCTCGCGTGGGGTGAGCCTTGCGGTGTTGAGGGCGGGACCCGGCGGAGGCTCGGCCGCATTCTGCGCGGTACCCTGCGTTCTGCGCACGATGAAACGGGCGATCGAGGCCGAGATCGGCGAATGGCCGGCGACCAGATCGCGCACGGTGGTGGCGATGTCCGTGGGGAACGCATCCTTCAGGAGATAGCCGGTGGCGCCCACCGTGATCGCGGAGATCACACTCTCTTCGTCGCCAAGCGCCGAGATCACCATGATCTCGGTGTCGGGAAAGCGTTGCCTTGTCTCGCGGATCAGCTGGATGCCGTGGCCGTCGGGCAGCCGCAGATCGGTGAGCAGCACGCGCGGCACCGCCGCGCTCAGCGCCGAACGAGCCTCTCCCAGCGTACCGGCGCTGCGCACCTCGTAGCCGGCCTTGACCAGCGCGTCGTGGAGCCGCCAGCAGGTCGGCGCGTCGTCCTCGACGAGGAGGATGGTGATGGCTTCACCCGTCTCGCCCTGTTCGGTCATGATCATCGTCCTGCACCGCGTGTCCCCCGCGGCGCAGGGCCAAGTTTAGCTGCGGTGCGGGCGCCGCGACACCCATAATCATGGGGGCGCATTGTCACTCTTCCGCCGTCGCGGACGCCGCCTATCGCTTTGCTGCGGCCGATGGCGTCGGCGGCACTGGCAGACGCTGCACCGTGATTAGCGCCGTGCGGCGTTGCTCGCCCTGGGTTGAGGGCTGGCGAGATCCTCGCTTCCGCCCAGGATGGCTCCTCTACGAAGCCTCTCCCCGCGGCGGTGGGTATCGCCGGGCCAGCGCCGACAACGGCAAGTGTCGCTCGCCTTCCGGCAGCTCCAGATAGGCGAGCACGAGCGGCCGCTTCCAGTCACCGACGCCGAAATCCATCGCCATCCATTTCTGCGGTTCGGGGCCCTCGAGACCGCGCACCCAGACGAAGAAGCGGGGGACGTCGTCGGCGTCCGTTTCGGTCGCGCGTCTCCTGGCCATCGAAGCTGCTCGCTGCATCAACATAGGTTGCCCCACGATATAGGGACTGGCTCTGCGAAGTCGAACCCGTCGAGGGAGGCTCGTGCAGGGAAGCACACGGCCCTCTCCTGGCGAAGTGTCCCAGGGATGCGGATGCGAGCCGGACGGCGGCCCGCTCTCGTCACTGCCAGAGTTCGCAGGTCGCAACCCGGTTGATGTCCGCGAGCCGCCGACTGGTGTCGCCCTCGAGATCGAGGCTTGCGACCAGCGCCAGCAGGCGATGATAGGCGTCGTCAGCGACCTCGACGGGCAGCGGAGCCTCTTCGAACGTCTCGACATAGCTGCCGACGAGACCGCTCAACAGACGGCACAGGCCGCGCTGTTCGGAGTCGTCGCGGCCGAGCGTCTCGAGCTTTTGCTGAAAGATCCGGAAGGTGCGCAGGCCGTGGTGCTGTTGCGAAAGCCACGTGTGCAGGTCGTTCATATGAGCTCCTTCGAATTGCGGAAGAAGCTACCGGTTTATACAGGTGGCATGTGACGATTGCTAGGGAGGGGGAGGCCGAGACAGTCCGTCTTCGCCAAGAGGCTTCGCCGGACACGCTTCACCCTTTCGGGCTTGGCGCGGGCTGCGCCACGCGAAGCCCGAAAGGGCGAAGCGTGGTGCCCCTGGCCGGAATCGAACCAGCACTCCTTGCGGAACTCGATTTTGAGTCGAGCGCGTCTACCAGTTCCGCCACAGGGGCCCTCGGTCAGCCCCTAACAGGGCGTCGCGAAGCCGGCGGACTATAGCCATGGACCAAGCGGGGTCAACCCGCGCCAAAGTGATCCCGGCCGTTCTCGACAGCCGCATGAGCCGGGGTTACAGCCTTGGAAAGCGACCCATCGAAAAGAGGCTGCCGTGACGACCCAGAGTGCCGCAATACCTGCATTCAAACCGGCGGCCACGAGCCCCGCGCTGGTCGCTTCGCTCGCGGTCACGCTGATTGCAGCCGCGACGATCGCAGGCGCCTGGTTCTTCCAGCTGGTGCTCGGGATCGTGCCCTGTCCGCTGTGCCTGGAGCAGCGCTACGCCTATTACCTCGCGATCCCGCTGGGCCTGCTCATCGCACTCGCGGCGCGGGGCGGTGCGCCGAGGCCGCTGCTGTTCGCGGGCCTCGCGATCCTTGTGCTGGCCAGCCTCGCCAATGCCGGGCTCGGCACCTATCACGCCGGCGTCGAATGGGGCTTTTGGAAGGGACCGACCGACTGCTCCGGTCCCGTCGTCAATCTCGGCAGCGCCACCGACCTGCTGTCGCGACTCGACACCGTGAAGGTGGTCCGCTGCGACGAGGTGCAGTGGCGCTTCCTCGGCCTCTCGCTTGCCGGCTACAATTTGCTGATCTCGCTGTTGATAGCTGCGATCGCCGCGTGGGGATTCGTTGCGACGGCGAAGCGCTAAGGCTCAATCATCCACATCGTCCTGCGTCCGGCCGAACAGGTGCACGATGCCCGGCGTCGCGATCGTCACGAAGACGAAACGCGAGAGGTGATGGGCGCCGACGAAGATCGGGTCGATGTGCAGCGTCAGGGCCAGCGCCAGCATGGCGTCCATCGCGCCCGGTGCGTAGGCGACCACGACGTCGGAGAATTTCACCTGCGTGGTGAGCGCCACGATGCCGACGAAAATCGCGGAGACGGCGATGGCGACGGCAAACGAGCCCAGCGCCGCGTTGATGTGGCCGGCGAGCGTCTTGATCTGCATCCGCGCGAAGCGGCTGCCGATCAGGGCGCCGATGCCGATCAGCGCCACGCCGCGTACCCAGTCCGGCAGGCCGCCCTCGACCCAGCCTGCGCCATGCAACACGCTCGAGCCGATCATCGCGCCGAACATCCAGCTCGCCGGAAACCTGATCAGCCGCAGGACGAGCGCCGCGGCCAGCGAGGCCGCGACCAACTCGACGAGGTCGAGCGGAGAGGCGATGGTCGTCGTCAGCGATGGCGCGACGGAGGGCGCGACGCCGGCGAACGCCAGCACCATCGGCAGCGCCGCGGTGAGGATGATCACGCGCATGGTCTGCACCACAGCGATGCCCGGCAAGTCGGCGCCGCGCTCGACCGCCAAAATCGTGATCTGCGATAGCGCGCCGGGGCTGCCCGCGAGGAAGGCCGAGGTGCGGTCCCAGCCGTGGATGCGCTGGAGATAATAGCTCGAGCCGAAGGTCGAGCAGAAGGTCGCGAGCGCGAGCAGCCCGATGGTGAGCGGATACGCACTGACCTGTTGAAGCAGGTGGCGCGAGACGACTGATCCTAACGAAATGCCGAGCAGCACCAGCACGGTCTGGGTCAGGATCGGCGGCAGCGTCAGCTGGCGACCGGCGATCGCGGCGATCCCGACCGCGATCATGGAGCCCGAGATCAATCCCCCCGGAAGGCCCGCGAGCAAAAACACGAGGCCGCCGGTGGTGCCGATGACAAGCGTTTCCATCGTGCTCAAGATCTTGGCACGGCTCGGCCATTCGAACGGCAGGGAGACGGTGATTTGCTTCACACCGCCTTATCGCAAATCAGCGAGAGGCGCACAATTGCGGCCACGTCATGCCGCAATGCGCGCGCCTCTCCCGAAGCCGCGAGCAGGGGGAAGGATTTACTTCTTGTCCGCAGCCGGCGCGGCCATACCGGCTTTGGCGGTCTTGATGCATTCGGAGCGGAATTTCTTGCGCTCCTTGCCGTGCAGGCCCTTGGCGTCGGCCTGCTTGGAGCATTCGAGCGATTCGGCCGAGTGCTCCTTCGGTGCCTTCTTGTCCATGGGGGCGGCGGTTGTGGTCTTGGTGTCGGTCTTTGCTGCCGGCGCGGCGGTCTGCGCGAAGGCAGTGCCGGTGGCGAGCAGGGAGGTGAGAGCGACGACGGCGAGGCGAGATGTGAAGGTCATGGTGCTGCACTCTTCTTGCGGGAATTGCGAAGGGCGCGAAAGTCGGCTGGCCTTGCTGAACGCGACATGAATAATTCGAACGTGGAGGATCACTATATTTTGGCGGCAGCAGCCATCGCTTCCTTGTCGCGAGCTGGCGGCACGCTAGGATAGCAATCCTCGGTTCACTTCCCTCGGGGGAAGATCAAGGAGGAGACCAAGGATGACCATTCAATCAAAGTTGCTGTGTGCAGTTGCGCTGTCGGGCTTTGCCGCGCTGGTGGTGAGTGCGCCGGCGCAGGCGCTGACCTCGCAGGAGTGCAGCGCGAAATACCAGGCCGCCAAGAAGGACGGCTCGCTCGGCACCACGAAGTGGAATGACTTCCGCAAGGCCCAGTGCGGCGCGGATGCGACGCCAGCGGCTGCGCCGACCGCGGCCGCTCCTGCTGCGCCCGCCGCTCCCGCCGAGCCGAAGCAGGCGAAGAAGGAGGCCGCCCCGGCTGCCGCGCCGACCCTGCCGGCCGGCCCCGCGATCTATCCGAACGCCGTTGATCCGAAATACGCCAAGGAGACCCCCGGCAAGGGGCGCCTGCACACCTGCGTCGACCAGTACAACGCCAACAAGACCACCAACGGCAATGGCGGCATGAAGTGGATCGAGAAGGGCGGCGGCTATTACAGCGAATGCAACAAGAAGCTGAAGGGCGCCGCCTGAGGCTTCAAGACGACGCAGAGGCCGGAGCCAAGCTCCGGCCTCTTGCTTTAATCCAGTAGCTTCTCGGCCGATTTCGCCACGAGCTGCGATCGCTTGCGCGGGCCGCGCTCGACGAACAGCAGGCTCTGGCCGAAGATGAAGCAGTAGAACAGGAAAGCCTGCGCTTCAGCTGCCTCGGTCTCGAGGCCGGTCGCGCGATAGAGTTCGGCGACGTGCTTCAGCCGCGCCGCGTCCACTTTCGCCACCGCTGCCGCGGCGCCCTCGTCCGAGCGGGCCCATTGCCGGATCGCAAGCTCGATCGCCATCCCGTCCGGATTGAGCCGCTCCGAATAGAGCTGGATCACTGCCCTCAGCCGTTCACGGGGCTCTTGGCCATCGAGACTCGTCTGCTGCGCGATCGCCGTTGAGCGCCCCTCGCGCCAGCGCTCCAGCATGGCACCGAGCAGCGCGGCACGGTCGGCGAAGCGGCGGTAGAAGCCGCCCTTGGTGACGCCCAAATTCTTGGCGAGCACCTCGACCCGCACCCCCTCGACCCCCGATCGGGCGAGTTCAGTGAACCCTGCCTCGACCCAGACATCGCCTTTGCCGTCACTCATGCAGGCAGCCTCGCCGATTCTTGATACGGTACCGTATTGCTAACGCGGGAGGAGGTTGATACGCTACCGTATCAACAATCAAAGCCAGAAAAGGTCAGGGAGAATTGCGATGGAGCAGGAGGCGACCTATCGCGGCACGGTCTATCCGTGGCAGTGCGATCACGTCGGCCACATGAACATCATGTGGTATGTCGGCAAGTTCGACGAAGCCAACTGGAATCTGTTCGCCCGGCTCGGGCTGACGCCGAGCTATCTGCGCGGCTCCGGCCGCGGCACGGCCGCCGTGCAGCAGAACATCACCTACAAGCGCGAGCTGCTCGCCGGTGACATCGTCGAGATGCGCAGTCACCTGCTCGAGATCCGCGACAAATCGATTCGCTTCCGGCACGACATGACCAATGCCGAGACCGGCGAGATCGCCGCGTTCTGCGAGATCACGGGCGTGCACATGGACCGTAGCCAGCGCAAATCGGTGCCGTTCACGGACGCCATTCGCGAGATCGCCTTGAGACATCTCGCCGAGCCGGCGGAGGCCTGAGCCATGGCTGCATACGAGCCGAAGAACCCGGGCTACCGCGCGGCTGCCATCGCCATGTTCGATCGCCAGCCGGCAATGCACACGCTCGGCATCGCGATCGTCCGCCTTGCGCCGGGCGAGGCTGAACTCGCCATGCTGCATTCGCCGGCCCTCACACAGCAGAACGGCTTTGTCCACGCCGGCATCATTACCGCAGGACTCGACAATGCCTGTGGTGGTGCTGCCTTCACCCTGATGCCGTGCGAGGCCGATATCCTCACCGTCGAGTTCAAGACCACGTTGCTCGCGCCGGCGCGGGGCGAGCGTTTCGTCTTCAAGGCCGGGGTGGTCAAGCCCGGCCGCACGCTGACCTTTTGCGAGGCAAAGGCATTTGCCGAGCACGAGGGCAAGGTCACGTTGATCGCCATGATGACCGGGACGCTGATGGCAATGCTGCCGCGCGTTGCGGCTGCGCAAGCGCCGCGCACGACCGCTGCATAGCGGCGATTGACAAGACCGCCGGCGCATCCCTTGATGCCTAAGTCATGCTTGCAAGCCTTGGTCTAATTCTTCTCTGCCAGTTGATCGGCGAAGCCGTCGTGCGCGGCCTCGGCCTGCCGATGCCGGGCCCGGTGCTTGGCCTCTTGCTGCTCCTCATCCTGCTGCTCGCGCGCGACCGCTTTGCGCTTCTCGCGCGCGGGCCGCTGCGTGGTGATGGCGTCGAGACGGCGAGCAAGGGTCTGCTCGCGCATCTGTCGTTGCTGTTCGTGCCGGCCGGGGTCGGCGTCGTGCAGAAGCTCGATCTGCTCGCGTCCCACGGCATCGCCATCATCCTCGTGCTCGCGCTGTCGGTGGTCGTCACCCTGCTCGCAACCGTACTCACTTTCCGCCTGGTCAGCCGCCTGTTGAGGGACGCGCGATGAAGGACAATCCATTCTCGCTCTGGGTCTATCTCTCGCAGTCGCCGCTGCTTTGGTTGACAGTGACGCTGCTGGTCTATGCCGGTACGGACGCGGTGTCGCTGGCGACGCGGCGCCATCCGCTCGCCAATCCCGTGCTGCATGCGATGTGGATCGTCGGCGCGTTCCTGCTGCTAACCGGCACCTCCTACACGACCTATTTCGCCGGCGCGCAGTTCGTGCATTTCCTTTTGGGGCCCGCGACGGTCGCGCTGGCTGTTCCCCTCTACGAGAACCGCAAGCGCGTCGTCGCCTCGATCGTGCCGATGCTGGTGGCGCTGGTCGCGGGATCGGTCACGGCCGTGGTGTCCGTGGTGTTACTGGCCCAACTTGCCGGTCTGCCGCACGAAGTGGTTTTGTCGCTCGCGCCGAAATCCGTCACGGCCGGTGTTGCCATGGGCATCGCCGAATCCCTGCACGCCGATCCCTCGCTGGCTGCGGTTGCGGTCATCCTTACGGGCATTATGGGCGCGATCATCGTGACGCCGCTGATGAACCGCACCGGCATCAGCGATTTCCGCGCCCGCGGCTTTGCCGCCGGCCTTGCCGCGCATGGGATCGGTACCGCGCGAGCGTTCCAGGTCGACGAGATCGCCGGCGTCTTCTCCGGGATCGCCATGAGCCTGAACGCCTTGGTGACCTCCTTCCTGGTGCCCTTGGCGGTCACGCTGCTGGTGCGATGACATCGGCGCCGCGACACTCTATATGAGCTGTAACAATTCCCAGTCTCGAACCGTATCGACGGAGATGGGACCGAAATGGAACGAGATATGGCTGGATTCAGGAATAAAGCCCTTGTGCCGACGCGGCGCGCGGCGCTGACGCTGATTGGGGCGGGCGCCCTTGTCGCGGGTGGAATCACCTCGGCGCGCGCGGCGACCGACGAAGACGAGGTGCTGACCGAAGCCAAGGTGCTGCGTGACCCGGATGTTCCCGTCGCTGGTAATCCCGACGGGAATATCAGTATTATCGAATGGTCCGACTATAACTGCCCCTATTGCCGCAAGCTCGAGCCCGAGTTGCGTCAGGTCGTCCAGGACGACGGCAAGGTCAGGCTGGTGATGAAGGACTGGCCGATCCTCGGACCGGTCTCGGTCACCGCGGCGCGGGCGGCGCTCGCGGCGAAATTCCAGGACAAGTACCACCAGGCCCATGACGCCATGATGGGCGTCAGCTCGCGCCTGACCGAGCCACGCATCAACGAGTTGCTCGCGGCCGCCGGCGTCGACATGGATCGGTTGAAGCGCGATCTCGCCGACCACGCCAAGGACATCGACGCTCTGCTCAAGCGCAACAACGAGCAGGCCGAAGCCTTCGGTTTCCGCGGCACCCCGTCCTTCATCGTCGGCAAGTACCGCGTGCCGGGCGTGCTCAGCATGAACGAGTTCGAGCAGGTCATCGCCGACGCCCGCAAGGCCAAGATGAACTGAGCCCAGCGATATTCACCGCGCAAGACGAAGGCGCCGCCGCGGACCCGCGACGGCGCCTCATTTCATTCACGATACCACGTCGTTACTTCGAGGAGATGCGGACCCAGTCCTTGTGCGCGCGATCGCGCAGCGCGTCCCAGTCGGCTTTTGCGACATCCCAGTTCACGATGGTGCGATTGGTCGTCGCGACCTCGCCATTAGCAACCGACGACGTCTGCATGGAGTCATAGACATACACGCCGCAGCCGAGCAGCAGCGCGCCCAAAATCATTCCAAGAAACATCCGCATCGCGAAACCTCCAATGACGGGCGATAACGTCGACCCGGATCGATTGTTCCGCGACAGTGCGGCGCAGGTAAGGAGAGGTCGTTCATTCTCCATTCAGCCACTGCACCAGCTCCGCGTTGATCTCGCGCGGATAGGTATGGCTGAGGTCGTCGATCTCGCGATAGGTGACATTCGCGCCGGCGGCGGCGAGGGCTGCCTGCGTCTGCCGCGCGGTCTGCACCGGAAACATCCAGTCGAGCTTGCCGTGCGTGATGAAGATCGGTAGGCGCTGCAGGCGTGTGGCGTCGGCCATCTCCGCCATCAGCGGGTGGAAGGTCGCCGAGACTGGCGCGAGATGCGTGAAGGGCGAGGCGCCGTCGAGCCCGGTGACGTAGCAGAAGGTGCCGCCGTCGCTCATGCCGGTCAGCAGCATGCGCGAGGCGTCGATGGTCCAGCGGCTGCGCACCGTTTCGAGAATGCGCGTGAGGTTGGGCGTGTCGGAATCGTCACCCATCAGGGCCCAGGTCGGGCCGGTCGCGGTCGGCGCCACCAGGATTGCACCGAGACTGCGGGCGTCGCGCAGCCAGCTCCACAGAAACCCGCGGCCGTTGCCGCTGCCGCCATGCAGCGCCACCACCAGCGGCATGGCGCGATCGGGCGTATAATATTCGGGCACGTAGACCGAAAAGCCGCCGCGGCTGCCGGGCTCGTTGTGATCGTGGATGATGCCGGTGTGCGCGTCCGCGCCGGCTTCGAGCCGCGACAACAGGTCGGCATTCTCGCGCATGGCGGCGTTGAGGAAGAAGCTGCTGACCGGCGGAAACTGCACGGCCAGCGGATAGAGTGCTTCCTGCGCGCGCGGCACATGGCGCAGCGCGCGGAACACCGCGACGAGGTCGCCATTGCCACGCTCAACCTCGCGCAGGCTGGCAAAGGCGGCGAGCGTTTCGTCGCAGGCACGATCGAGCCGCTCGCGCAGTCCGGTGAACTGCCCCGGCCATTCTCCGATTGCCGCGCGCGCCGTTTGCAGCGCCTCGTCGGGAGCGCCGATCGCGTTCATCACGGAGCCGAAGGCCGGCGGGTGCAGGTTTCGCTGAAAGAATGCGAGCGCTTCCAGCGCATTGAGCAGCGGCGGCAGCACGGCCACGATGTCGTCAACGACGGCCTCGCTCATCGTCGTTTCCCTGCGTCAGTTCGCCTTGTCAGTGCAGCTTCGGCGCCTTCAAGAGCTTGAAGCGATCGGTCGAGGTCACCGTGACGTCGAAGGTGACGCCTTCATGATGTACCGTCAGCGGCACGTCGACGCCGGCGGCGCCGAGGCCCCACAGCTTCTTGTAGAAGCCGGTCTGGCTCGTGACCTTCTCGCCGTCGACCGCGAGGATGACGTCGCCGGTCTTGAGCTCGGCGCGGGCGGCGGGACCATTGGCGGAGATTCCGATCACCACCACGCGGTTGTCGATCTCGGTCGAAAAGAGTCCGAGCCATGGCCGTGCCGGCTTGTTGACGCGACCGAACTTGCGCAGATCGTCGAGGATCGGCTTCAACAGGTCGATCGGCACGATCATGTTGACGTGCTCGGCCTTGCCGTCGCGCTCGCGTTCGAGCTGCAGCGAGCCGATGCCGATCAGCTCGCCGCGCTCGTTGAGGAGCGCCGTGCCGCCCCAGTTCGGGTGCGCGGGATGGGTGAAGATGGCCTCGTCCAGCAGATATTCCCAGTAGCCGGCGAATTCCTGCTTGGCCACGATCTGGCTCGCGACCGAACGCGTGCGTCCCCCGGCGCCGCCGACCACGACGCGGTCGCCGAGCCGGGTCTCGGCCGAGACACCGAGCGGCAAGGGGGCGACGTCGAGCTGGCCGAGCGCCTGCACCAGGCCAAAGCCGGTGACGGCGTCGAAGCCGAGCACATGTCCTTCCACCACGCGCCCGTCTCCGACATGCAGCCACACGGACTCTGCTTCGGTGATGAGATAACCGATGGTGAGCACCAGCCCATCGTCGATCACGACGCCGTTGCCAGCGCGTTCGGTCCCCAGTGTCTCGGCGCTGAAGGCGTCCGGCGGGATGATGGCATGCAGGCCGACGACGGAGGCGAGCGCGCGGTCGAGATCGAAACCGTAATCGCTCGCACGCGGTTGATTGGCCGGCGGCACTCTCCATTCGGTCAGGGCGGGCATCGAGTTCTCCTGGCTGAGAGCATCGCTCCGCCGTGGCTAGCGGAACGACGCACGAAGCACGCATAATTTAGGCTGGAGGAGGCCGTCTTGAAAGCCTCGTTCCTAACTATTCCAGAGAACGCCGTGTGAAATCTTTCAAAGGCACAGGACCGGTTATGCACGGTCGGTCGGTCGGGCGGCTCTCCGGCATTGACCGCATGGCTGCTGTCCGGCGAGGTGCTAGGCGCCGTACAATGAAGCTGCTAACCATTGCCGCTTCGTTTGACCTAGAGATCACGGACCGAAGCATGGACAACCGCAGCGACATCTGGCGTGGCATCGACGCGATCAAGGCACGTTTCATCGACCTCAGCGACAAGGTCTGGGGCATGCCCGAAGTCTGCTACACCGAGGCGCGGTCCGCCGCCGAGCATCTTGCCGAGTTGCGTCATCAGGGCTTTCGCATCACCGAGCAGGTCGCGGGCATTCCGACCGCGGTGATGGGCGAATGGGGCGAGGGCGGACCGGTCATTGCATTCATGGGGGAATATGACGCGCTGCCGGGCCTCAGCCAGGAGGCGGGCGTCGCGGAGCATCGTCCGGTCGAGACCGGTGGCCACGGCCATGGCTGCGGTCACAATCTGCTCGGTTCCGCAGCTCTCCTCGCCGCGACGGCGGTGAAGGACTGGCTTGCCGAGAACAAGGTGCCGGGTCGCGTGCGCTATTACGGCTGCCCCGCGGAGGAGGGCGGCGCGGCAAAAGCCTTCATGGTGCGCTCCGGCGCATTTGAAGACGCCGACATCGCCATCACCTGGCATCCGCACAGCTTCTGGGAAGTCGCTGTGACGCCGTCACTCGCCAACACCCGCGCCGACTTCATCTTCACCGGCCGCACCTCGCATGCGGCGGCCTCGCCGCATCTCGGCCGCTCCGCGCTCGACGCCGTGGAGCTGATGAATGTCGGCGTGAACTATATGCGCGAGCACATGCCGAGCGACGCGCGCGTGCACTACGCGCTGCTCGACACCGGTGGCATCGCCCCGAACGTGGTGCAGGCGCATGCGCGCGTGCGTTATTCGATCCGCGCCCGTGATCTGCCCGGCATGAACGAGCTGGTCGGACGCGTGAGCAAGATCGCGGACGGCGCGGCGCTGATGACCGAGACCAAGGTCGAGATGAAGATCATCTCCGCGGTTTCCAACATCCTGCCGAACACGCCGCTGGAGCACGCGCTGCACCGGGTCATGGAAGAGCTCGGACCGCCGCATTTCGACGACGCAGACAAGGGCTTTGCCACGGAGATCCGCGCGACGCTGAGCGACAAGGACATCGAGTCGGTCTATTACGCGATCGGCATGGAGCCGACCGACCGGCCGCTGGCTGACTTCCTGGTGCCACTCGATGCCAAGCGCAATCCGCTGGTCGGTTCGACCGACGTCGGCGACGTGAGCTGGGTGGTGCCGACCGTGCAGGTTCACGCACCCACGGTTGCAATCGGTACGCCCTTCCACACCTGGCAGGTGGTCGCGCAGGGCAAGAGCGCGCATGCCCACAAGGCCATGGTGCAGGCCGCCAAGGCGATGGCCGGCATCGGCATCAAGGCGCTGACGGACCCGGAGCTGATCAAGGCTGCCAAGGCTGACCTTAAGAAGCGGACGGCCAAGACGCCTTACGTCTGTCCGCTGCCAGACAACGTCGCGCCGCCGCTCGACATGTCCGTAGCGTAGAATTTCGCCTCGATACTTCGTCTGATCCGGCGATCAAATTTTCTGCAGTGCAGCGCGGAATTCAGCGTGTTTTGATGCTGGATTGCCGAACGGATGGGCTGCGGAATATGATTTTGCCCAACAGACAGTCAGAAGACCGTTTGCATACACACGGTCCCGGTTGACGCGCGGCCCATTCGGTGTGCCATCTACCGCCAGCCAACTTGGTGGTCGCCCCGCGCGACCGCCTGCATCCATACGGGAACCAGACGGGGACAACCATGCTGGATAAAGAACTGCGTTCGATGATCGGTGACGTGAAGGACGGGCGAATGGATCGCCGCGGCTTCATTCAGCGCCTGGCTGCCGTGGGTCTCACCGCGCCTTTGGCCAACCAGATCCTCGCGCTTGGCGGCGTCGCGATGGCTGAGGGCGCCTCGACCTACAAGCCGACCAAGCGCGGCGGCGGTGGTGCGCTCAAGCTGCTGTGGTGGCAGGGGCCCACCCTGCTCAATCCGCATTTTGCCACCGGCACCAAGGACCAGGACGGCGCGCGCCTGTTCTACGAGCCGCTCGCCTGTTGGGATCCCGACGGCAACATGAAGCTGGTTCTGGCCGCCGAAACTCCCTCGATCCAGAACGGTGGCCTCGCCGCCGACGGCAAGTCGGTGACCTGGAAGCTCAAGCCCGGCGTCAAATGGCACGACGGCACGCCGTTCACGGCCGACGACGTCGTCTTCAACTGGGAATATGCCAAGGATCCGGCGACCTCCGCGCTGACGATCGCGACGCTCCGCGACATCACTGTCGAGAAGGTGGACGACCTCACGGTCCGCATCCTCTTCAACAAGCCGACGCCGTTCTGGGCCGACGCTTTTGTCGGGGCTCCCAATACCATCATCCCGAAACATCTGTTCAAGGACTATATGGGGTCCAAGTCGCGGGAGGCGCCGACCAACCTCTCGCCGGTCGGCACCGGCCCCTACAAGTTCGTCGAGTTCAAGCCGGGCGATCTTGTCCGCGGCGTGATCAATCCCGATTATCACATGGCGAACCGGCCCTATTTCGATTCGATCGAGATGAAGGGCGGCGGCGACGCCGTCTCTGCCGCGCGCGCGGTGATCCAGACCGGCGAATATGATTTCGGCTGGAACATTCAGGTCGAGGACGACGTGCTGCTGCGCCTGGAGAAGGGCGGCAAGGGAAAGACCGTCTACGCCGTGGGTGGCGACACCGAATTCATCGCGCTGAACTTCACCGATCCCAACACCGAGGTCGATGGCGAACGCTCCTCGATCAAGACCAAGCACCCGCTGTTTTCTGATCCAGCGGTGCGCAAGGCGCTCTCGCTGCTGATCGATCGCGAGTCAGTCAAGAAGGCGATCTACGGCCGCGCTGGCCGTACCACCGCCAACTTCCTCAACGGGCCCGAAAAATTCGTGTCCAAGAACACCTCGTGGGAGTTCAGCGTCGAGAAGGCCTCGAAGATCCTGGACGACGCCGGCTGGAAGCCGGGCGCCGACGGCATCCGCGAGAAGGACGGCAAGAAGCTGAAGCTCCTCTACCAGACCGCGATCAACGGGCCGCGCCAGAAGACGCAGGCGATCGTCAAGCAGGCGTGCCAGAAGGCGGGCATCGACGTCGAGCTGAAATCGGTCGTCGCCTCCGTGTTCTTCTCCTCCGACGTCGGCAATCCCGATACCTATTCCAAGTTCTACGCCGACATGGAGATGTTCCAGATCCCGCTGAGCCAGCCCGATCCGTCGCAGCATATGCGTCGCTACCTTTCGAACCTCGTCGCCACCAAGGAGAACAAGTGGCAGGGCACCAACTTCCCGCGCTGGGTCAACAAGGAGTACGACGCGACGATCCTGGCCGCGGACGGCGAGATGGATCCGGTCAAGCGCGCGGCGCTCTACATCAAGGCCAATGATCTCATGTACCAGGACATCGTTTTCATCCCGGTACAGCACCGCCTGAAGGTCGAGGCGGCCGCCAACAATCTGCGCCCGGTCGTTTCCGGCTGGGCCAACGAGACCGACAATTTGTTCGACTGGTACCGCGAAGAATGATCACGCACGCCTAGAGCGGTCCTTCTTCATGAGCCAGTATGTCCTGCGTCGCCTCCTGATCGCGATTCCGAGCCTGCTCGGAATCTCGCTGGTGCTGTTCGTCGTGCTCGCACTCGCCCCGGGCGATCCCTTCTCGGAGCTGGCGACCAATCCGAACGTGCCGCCCGAAGTCGCTCTCGCGCTTCGGGCGAAGTTCGGCCTCGACGATCCGATCTACCTTCGTTACCTGCATTGGCTCAACGCCATGCTGCACGGCGACTGGGGTTTCTCCTTCGTCAGCCGGATGAACGTCGACACGCTCATTCTCCAGCGACTGCCCACAACGCTCTACGTGATCGGCTCGGCGCAGATTCTGGCGCTCCTGATCGCGATCCCGGTCGGGGTCTATGCCGCGACGAAACCTTATTCGCTGTTCGACCAGGTCGCCAACACGCTCGCCTTTGTCGGCTTCTCGCTGCCGACCTTCTTCACCGGCATCCTGTTCATCCTGATCTTCTCGGTCACGCTGGACTGGCTGCCTTTCGTCTACACGACCGACATCAAGGGCACTGGTATTCACTGGGTGCTGGAGATGATCCGTCAGGCGATCATGCCGGTGGCGGTGCTCGGCCTGTTCCAGGCTGCGTCGATGACACGTTTCGTGCGCTCGGCGATGCTCGACGTCATCCGGCTCGACTACGTCACCACCGCGCGCGCCAAGGGCATCGGCCAGCGGCGGGTGATCATCAAGCACGTGATGCGCAACGCGATGATCCCGGTCGTCACGCTGATTGCGTTGCAAATCCCGGCGGTGTTCGGCGGCGCGATCGTCACCGAGCAGATTTTCCGCATCCCCGGCATCGGCTCGCTGCTGATCTCCTCCATCCTTTCCAACGACACGCCGGTGGTGATGGCCGTCACCTTCGTCTTTGCGTGCCTGGTCGTGCTGTTCAATCTCATCGCGGACGTTCTTTATGGCTGGCTTGACCCTCGCATCTCCCTCCGCTGAGCGGCGCGTCTACTCGCCCTGGCGCGAGACGTGGCGGCGCTATAGCCGGCACAAGCTTGCCGTGGTCAGTGCGTTCCTGCTCCTCGTTCTGATCCTGGCGGTGGTGGTCGGCCCCTTCGTCTGGCGGGTCAAGATCGACGACATCGATATCGTGGCGGGCATGCAGGGGCCGTCGCTGGCCCATCCCTTTGGCACCGACGATCTCGGGCAGGATATCCTCGCCCGCATGATCTATGGCGGGCGCATCTCGCTCGCGGTCGGTCTCGCCGCGATGCTGGTCTCGGTCTTTGTCGGCGTGTTGATCGGCGCGCTCGCTGGCATGTCGCGCGGCGCGCTCGGTCATGGGCTGATGTGGCTCACCGATCTCTTTCTGTCGCTGCCGCAATTGCCCCTGCTGCTGCTGCTGATCTATCTCTTCCGCGACGGGCTGAAGGCCGCTTTCGGCCCCGAGGGCGGCATTTTCATCCTGATCGTGCTCGTGATCGGTGGCTTGCGCTGGATGCCCGTCGCCCGGCTCGTTCGGGCGCAGTTCCTGTCGATCCGCGAGAAGGAATTCGTCGAAGCCGCGCGCGCGCTCGGGGCAAGCCCGGTGCGGCAGGTAGTGCGCCATATCCTGCCTAATGCGCTGGGTCCGGTGATCATCGCCGGCACCATCGACGTGGCCGCCGCCATCATCGCGGAATCGACGCTGTCCTTCCTCGGCCTCGGCTTCCCTCCGGATACCCCGACCTGGGGCCGGCTGCTCTATGATGCCAAGGACTTTCTCGACATCGGCCCGCACTGGGCGCTGTTTCCGGGCGGCGCGATCTTCATCGCGGTGGTCGCCATCAACTTCATCGGCGATGGCCTGCGTGACGCGCTCGATGCGCGGCGGGTGATCTGATGGCGCCGCTGCTCGAGATCAAGGGACTGAAAACCCACTTCTCCACCGACGACGGCATCCTCCAGGCCGTCGACGGTGTCGACATCTCCATCAATCGCGGCGAGACGCTCTGCGTCGTCGGCGAATCCGGCTGCGGCAAGACCGTCACCGCGATGTCGATCCTGAAGCTGATCGCGATGCCGCCGGGCCGCATCGCGGCGGGCGAGATCATCTTCGAAGGCCGCGATCTCGTGCCGCTGACGAGCAGTCAGCTCGACGAGATCCGCGCCAAGGAGATCGGCTTCATCTTCCAGGAGCCGATGACCTCGCTCAATCCGGTGCTGACCATCGGCGAGCAGATCGCCGAAAGCCTGCGCCGCCATGAGAACGTCACCAGGAAACAGGCGCTCGAGCGCACCATCGAGATGCTCAAGCTGGTGCAGATTCCCAATGCCGAAGGCCGGGTGCACAACTATCCGCATCAGTTCTCCGGCGGCATGCGCCAGCGCGTGATGATCGCGATGGCGCTCGCCTGCAAGCCGAAGCTGATCATCGCCGACGAGCCCACCACGGCCCTCGACGTCACCATTCAGGCGCAGATCCTCGACCTGCTCCAGGACATGAAGGAACGTTTCGGCATGGCGGTGATGCTGATCACCCATGCCATGGGCGTCGTCGCCGAGACCGCGCAGCGCGTCGTCGTGATGTATGCCGGCAAGGTGGTGGAGGAGGCGTCTGTCGACGAGCTCTTCGGCAATCCCGGCCATCCCTATACCCAGGGACTGATCCGCTCGATCCCGCGCATCGATCTCGCCAGCGAGCACAAGGTGCGGCTGGAGGCGATCGGCGGCTCGGTGCCGATCCTGATCAATCCGCCGGTCGGCTGCCGCTTCGCGCCGCGCTGCCGCCACGCCATGAGCGTCTGCACCGAGAGGGAGCCGTTGCTGCGCGAGATCGCGCCCGGCCACCGCATGGCCTGTCATCTGGGAGATACGCAGTTGGGAGGCGCAGCATGACCGAGCCCTTGCTCCGCGTCAGCGGCCTGAAGAAACATTTCCCCGTGCATGGCGGCCTGTTGTCGCGTCAGGTCGGCAGCGTTTATGCGGTCGACGGGGTCTCGTTCTCGGTCAATCGCGGCGAGACGCTCGGCCTCGTCGGCGAATCCGGCTGCGGGAAGTCGACGACGGGACGCTGCGTGCTGCGCCTGATCGAGCCGACCGACGGCGAGGTCGTGTTCGACGGCCAGGATGTCGGCCAGCTCGGCGGCACCGATTTGCGCGCGATGCGGCGGAACATGCAGCTCGTGTTCCAGGATCCGTTCGCCTCCCTCAATCCGCGCATGACGGTCGGCGCCATCCTCGGCGAGGCGCTCGTCATCCACAAGCTCGGCTCATCGGCCAAGGAGCGCGAGGATCGCGTTGCGAGCCTGCTGGTGAAGGTCGGTCTCAAGGCCGAGCACATGCGCCGCTATCCGCATGAGTTTTCCGGCGGCCAGCGCCAGCGCATCGTGATCGCGCGCGCGCTCGCGGTCGAGCCGAAACTGATCGTCTGCGACGAACCGGTGTCCGCGCTCGATGTCTCGATCCAGGCGCAAGTCATCAACTTGCTGGAAGATCTCCAGGCTGAATTGAACCTCACCTATCTCTTCGTCGCGCACGATTTGTCGGTGGTCGAGCACATCTCCGACCGCGTCGCGGTGATGTATCTTGGTCGTATCGTCGAGCTCGCCAAGGCCAGCGACCTCTACCGCAATCCGCAGCATCCCTACACGAGGGCGCTGTTGTCAGCGGTGCCGGTGCCCGATCCCAAGCTCAAGCGCGAGCGCATCCGCCTCAAGGGCGACGTTCCGAGCCCGATGAAGCCGCCGTCGGGGTGCCACTTCCACACCCGCTGTCCTATCGCCCAGCCGCGTTGCGCGGAAAGCGCACCGGAGCTGAAGGAGGGAGCGGGCGGGCACTTTGTGGCGTGCCATCTCGCCTGACGCCGGGAAAAGCGGAGCGCGCATTCAAGCGTGAAGCAGGCCGTGCTCCGACAGGGCCTGCTTGAAAGCCTCAACCGAGGTGTGGTGATGCGCGAACAGGCCCGCCTCTCGCGCGCCGGCGACATTGGCCATGAGATCGTCGACGAACAGGACGCTCTCCGGTTTGACGTCGAGCTCCGACAGACAGAGGCGGAAGCAGCGCGGGTCCGGCTTCGCCGTCTTGAACCGGGCCGAGGCGTAGATTCGCTTGCCGAACAGCGGCGGCAATTCCGGCAGCAGCGCAGCGACATGGTCGGCGACCAGCGTGGTGTTGTTGGTCAGGACGGCAATGTCGACGGTTTGACGCAAGCTGCCGGCAATCTCCAGCATCGCATGATCGGCCTGCATTGAACGGCGTCGCGCCTCGATCCACTCGTCCAGTGACAGCGGATAGCCGATGCGCTCGCCGAAACCCCGCAAATAGTCCGCGGCGTCGAGAGTGCCGGAATCGCCGAACAGCTCGAAGCCGCTGTCCCAGATCGCCTTGTGGACGGATTCGTTCGTGGTCCCCGCAAGCTTCGCCAGCCATACGACACGCTTTGCCCTGTCGTAGTCGCAGAGGACATTGTCCATGTCGAAGAGGACAAGTTTGATTCCACCAGTCACAGCGGCACTCTCGGATTGGCCGAACATCCGGCCGTGATCCAAGTCATAACGCGCTGGGACGCAGGCGACAAATCCGGCGCAACGGTCGATCCGTCACGCGCTCCTGGCGGGCCAGGGAACGACCTGTCCCGACATCACAAGCCGGTCACGGCCGTTGTCCTTGGCGGCGTAGAGCGCGCGGTCGGCGGCGGCGACCAGCGTGCTGCAGTCCGCCGTGGTTTGGGATGGAAGACTCGTCGCGCCGCCAACGCTTGCGGTCACCAGGCGGGAGGGGGGACTTTGCGCATGCAGCATGGCGAGATCGTGCAGCGCCTTGCGAATCCCATCGCCGACCTCGGCGCAGCCCTCGGGACCGGTGTTCGGCAACAGCACGGCGAATTCTTCGCCACCGTAGCGTGCCGCGAGGTCGGCCGGGCGCTTGGTGTGGGCTGACAGGATCCGGCCCAGCGCGCGCAGGCATCCGTCGCCCGCCAGATGGCCGTAATGATCGTTGAACTTCTTGAAATGATCGACATCGATCAGCAGGAGCGAGAGCTGCGTGCCGTCGCGCCTGGCGCGCGCCCATTCGTCCGCGAGACGCTCGTCGAATGTGCGCCGGTTGGCGAGGCCGGTAAGGCCGTCGGTCGTTGCGAGTGAGGCGAGCTTGTCCTGAAGATCCTTCTGCTCCGTCATGTCGCGCACCACCGCGACGACGCCGTCGATCTCGCCGCTGTCCGACGCCAGGGTCACGTGCAACGCCGCCTCCGCCCAGATCTCGCCCTTGTCGCGGTGACGCTGGCGATAGACGAACCGCGCCTCCTCGGCCTCGCCATTCCTCAGCGCGGCGATAGCCTGCTCGACCCGCTCCATGTCGTCGGCGTGAATGCCGGCCAGGGCCGAGGTGGACAGCAGTTCGTCGGACGACCAGCCCGTGATGCGTACGCACGAGGGGGAAACGTAGAGCAGCCGGTTGTCCAGCCCGATCCGGGTCACCATGTCGCTGGATTGCTCGGCTAACAGACGGAAGTTTGCTTCGTTGACGACGAGGGCCTGGGCCATGCGCTGCCGCTGTACGAGCTGACGGACCAGGTAGAAGCCGATCACCGCGATCAGCAGCACGAGGCCGAGGACGAAGGTGGTGCGCGCTGCCGCGGCTTGCCGCCAGGGCGCCAGCACGTCGTCCCGCGACTTGCTCGCCAGCACCATCAGGGGATAGCGGCTGCTGCGTTGGTAGTAGCTAAGCCGCTGGACCCCATCGAGCGGCGACTTGAAATAGTAGACTGCTGCGGCGGGACGACTTTCCCATCCCTTGAACAAGGGCGCGTTGGACAGGTCGCGTCCGACAAAGGCGCCGCTGTCGTCGCGGCTGCGCGCCAGCATGATACCGCTATCGTTGAGCAGCGACGTCGAGCCGTTCGGACCGATGTCAAACCGCTCGTAGAACTTGACGAAATAGCTGACGTCGATCGTGAGCAGGGCAACGCCGGCGAAGCCGCCGTCGGCATCGTTGATCCGGCGGGACGCGGTGACGACCCATTGGCCGCCGGCTCGACTCTTCACGGGCGCTCCGATCAACGTGCCCATCTCGGGCGAGTCGCGATGACGCTGGAAGTATCCGCGGTCGCTGTTGTTGAGCTTGGAGAAGTCGAGCCGCTCGGTCGTGGCAAGCCACTGCCCGGTCGCGTCATAAACGAAGATGCCGCGGATGCGGTCTGACGATTTCCGTGTCGGCAGATAGGCCTGAAGCTTGGTAATCGTGTCCGGACCCGTGCCGTCGATTTCGAGCCGATGGACCAGCCCGACGAGGATCGTATCAACGAGTTCGAAGGTGTCGTCCGCGTGCTGGATCAGCGAATGCGCCAGATTGGCGACGTCGATCTCGGCGTTCTTGAGATCTGCATCGCGTGTTTCCCATTCACGCCAGGCGCTCAAGCCGAGGATGGCGAAGCAGGTCAAGATGACGAAACCCGCTGCCCAGAGCGGAAGGCGAGTCTTTCCGAGTTCGCGACCCGTGGTCATCAGGCTTGCTCCATTTCGGCGCAAACCTCTCACTTTGGCCTTAACGGCCTGTTGCAACATCCGCGCGGATTGTGCGCTTCCGGTTGGAACAATCCTCGGCAATGGACGGAGCTATTGTCGAGCTAACCAGGCTGGCGTCGGGCGTCGGCTTCGCCCGGCGTTTTCTGCCTTACTCATCCAGCGTGAAGCCGACCCGCAGCGTCACCTGGTAGTGGCGCACGGCACCATTCTCGATATGGCCGCGCGTTTGCACAACCTCGAACCATTTCATCTCGCGAACGGTCTTTGCGGCCCGGCTGACCGCGTTCTTGATCGCATCCTCGATCGAAGTCTCGGACGATCCGACCAGTTCCAGGATCTTGTAGACGTGATCCGTCTCGCTTGTGGCCATCACTATTCTCCCCTTGTGCTGTGGCGGGGCCGGATATGTCTGTCGCGGACAACTGGCGTCCGCGCGACATCCGGCCTCGACTCTGAACGGATGCCGGCGCTTCGAGTTCCGTCCCCGAGGGAGACCCGCCGGTCGCCTGCCGCGCGCGGTGCTCCATTTTTTATAAGTGCACGAAAATCCGGATGGCGTGGGCGGGTGGCGCTCCCGAATTGGCGCGCGGTCGCGGGCCCGCTCTTGCCCGTCCCGATATGGGCGAGCTAACTTCCGCCCTTCCTCTGGCATCTTCGAAGAGCGGTGATGATCGCGCGTTGGACGAGGGGCGCTCTTGCTGCGATCGGTCTCTGCGTAGTGCCTGCGCCGGCCATCGCGCAGGACGATCTCGACGGTGCCCCGGTGAGCATGTCGCTGCAGGTCACGACCGATCCCTCCACCATCGAGTGCCGTCGGCTGGAGGAGGTCAATCCGGCCTCGCTGGTCTTCTTGCCGCTACGCCGGACCTTCAATGAGGATTTTGACGAGCATCCGCTGGCGAACGGACGCTGGGTGCCGCATTACGCTGGCGGTGCGGCCTGGCCGGAGGCGCGCTATTGGGGCGGCGACGGCTCCGAGTTCAAGCGCAAGACCAGCGCCAATGGCGAGCAACAGATCTATGTCGATCCGCGCTACGCCGGGCGCGCGGCGGCGCCGCTCGGGCTCGATCCCTTCAAGGTCAAGGACGGCGTGCTGTCGATCGTCGCCAGCCGCACGCCGCCGGGCTTGAAGCCGGTGCTGTTCGACAACGAGTACATCTCCGGGATACTGACGACCCAGGGCACGTTCGCGCAGAAGCACGGCTATTTCGAGATCCGCGCCAAGGTGCCGGTCGGACATGCGGTATGGCCGGCGTTCTGGATGCTGGCGGATGACGGCGGCTGGCCGCCGGAGGTCGACGTGCTGGAAGGCCGCGGCGAAAAGCCGGGTGATCTCGTGATGACGACGCATTGGCGGATTCCCTCGACCCAGAAGATCCAGTCCTGCGGCTTCGACTTCGCGGTCGGCGACGCGTCGAGCGCATTCCACACTTACGGCGTGCTGTGGGAGGAGGATCGCCTGGTCTATTTCATCGATCGCAGGCCGGTGTCCGACATCAAGGTGCCGATCGGTTTCGACGATCCCATGTACATGATCGTCAATCTCGCGATCGGATCGAGATTCTTTCTCGGCGTCGGTCCGGTCGACGCGGAGTCGCCGCCTACCGTCGCATTCGAGATCGACCGGATTTCTGTCTATCAGATCGATCTGGAGCAGGCGCGCAGATAGCGAAGCTCGCTGATCTCTCCCGGCGTTGAGCGGCGCGAGTCAACGATGGACTGCCGAGGGCCTGCACGCCGACGCTACGGATCCAGCTCCGTATCCCAGTAGAGATAATCCAGCCAGCTGTCGTGCAGATAGTTCGGTGGGAACAGCCGGCCGTTACGGTGGAGCTGGTGCACGGTCGGCGCGAACGCGTGCTGGCGTGGAAACATCCTGGCCTGCACCGGCGTCAGATTGCCCTTGCGCAGATTGCAGGGCGAGCACGCCGCAACCACATTCTCCCAGGTGGTCTGGCCGCCTTTGCTGCGCGGGATGATGTGGTCGAAGGTGAGGTCTTCGGGCGAGCCGCAATATTGGCAGGCGAAACGATCGCGCAGGAAGACGTTGAATCGGGTGAAGGCAGGGTGGGTGGTCGGCTTGACGAAGGATTTGAGCGAGACCACGCTCGGTAGCTGCATTTGCAGCGTGGGGCTATGGACCGCCTGATCGTAATGCGCGACGATGTTGACGCGGTCGAGGAATACCGCCTTGATCGCGTCCTGCCACGACCACAAAGACAGTGGGTAGTAACTCAGCGGCCGGAAGTCCGCATTCAGCACCAACACCGGCCAATGGCCTTGCGAGACATGTGCGTTCAAGTAACGCTCCTGGCCTCCAATGTACGCTGCGAAGCAGCACGTAACTGACATACTACATGCAGCGTGACGGGATTGTGAAGCCCGTTGAGCGACTTATTCCGGCGCAAGCAACGCGGCCGGGGGGTGGCAAAGCGCGAAAAACGCCGTGATTCCAGGTCCGAGGCCGCGGAGGCAGCGTCGTCCTGACAGCGCGATGTGGATGTGCCGAGGCAGCTACTCCCGCACCCGCTCCAGCTTCTGCAAACATCGCGTCGCGCGCACCGCGGCCGGCATCTCCTCATCCGGAAAGCTGGTCTTCCAGTCGGTGACGCCGACCTCGCCGACATAGATGTCGCCCCTGGAATCCAGTGCAACGCCGTGCGGTGCCAGGAATTTTCCGCTCGCAACGCCCGGGCCTGCCTCGCCGCCGAGCCGCGCGATGCGGTTGCCCTTGGCGTCCACGATCGACAACCGCGGGCCGAGATTGGGTACCTTGCGGTTGACCGCCAGGCCAGGGCCGAGTTCCCCGATAACGAAGGTCGGGCTCTTAGCCCCACCGCAAAGGCATAGCGCACAAGGGCGGTGCAGATTGTTCCACTGCGTCTCGTACTTGCCGTTGCCGTCGAACACCTGAACGCGATGGTTCTCGCGGTCGGCGACATAGACAAAGCCGTCCGCATCGGTGGCGATGTTGTGCACGATGTTGAACTGGCCGGGGTCGGTGCCGGGCTCGCCCCAGCTTGTCATCAGCTTGCCGCCGGGCGTGAACTTGTGCACGCGCGCATTGCCATAGCCGTCGGAGACGTAGATTTCGCCCTTCGGCGACAGCGCGGTGTGGGTACAGCGGTGAAAGGGATCGCCGCTCATGAACGGCGACGGTTTCTCGGGAATGCCGATCGTCAGCAGCACCTTGCCGTCTGTGCTGCACTTGCGCACGGTGTGGTCGCCGTCATCGGTGCAATAGAGATTGTCGTCGGCATCGATGTGCAGGCCATGGGCGCGCGAGAACAGGCCTTCGCCCCAACTGCGCAAGAAATTGCCCTCGCGGTCCAGCACCACCATCGGATGGGCCCCGCGGTTGAAGACGTAGACGCGGTCCTTGCTGTCGACGGCGACCGAAGCGACGTCGGTGAGCTGCCATCCGTCCGGCAGCTTTGCGAAATTTTCAACGACGCGGTAGCGGTGCTCGCCGGTGCCGAGAATGGCTGGCATGGGTGTTCTCCTCTTATTGGTGTCGGCGATGCGCGATCGTTTCCACACTGTCATTGCGAGCGCAGCGAAGCAATCCAGACTGTGTCCGCGGAAAGACACTGGATTGCTTCGCTGCGCTCGCAATGACGAGGAGGCTCAAATTGCGCCCGCCTCACGCCCCAAAATCCCTTCCTCGATCGCCTTGATCTGGAGCGCGAGATATTTCGAGTTGATCCGGCATTGCGCGAGGCTGCCGGCGATGAACCAGAGGCCGGGCTGCCTGGTGCGTGCATACATGTTGCGCAGCTCGAGGCCGTCGCCAAAGCCCCAGATAGGGCCGACCCGGTCGACGACGCCGTCGCCGAACAGTTTCCGCACCAGATATTCCTGCGTCTTGTAGCCGGTCGAGAGCACGATCAGATCGGCGGCAATAGTCGCGCCGTCCTTCATCCGGGCGCCCTCGGCGACGAAGCTCTCGATCTCGGAAAACTGCCTGAGCTTGATCGCGCCTTCGACGATGAGGTTGGAGCAGCCGACGTTGAAATAATAGCCGCCCCCACGGGTGAGATATTTGAACTGCCAGCCGGTGCCGGCCTCGCCGAAATCGAGCTTGAAGCCGACGCGCCGCAAGCCGTCGAGCAGCTCCTTGTCGAGCTGCTTCGACTGCTCCGTCAGCATCACATGGGTCTTCTTCGCAATCGGTGTCGGCATCGAGGTCGCGATCAGATCGTTGTCCTCGAGCGTGCCCTCATTGTAGGTCGCATAAGCGAGTTGGGCCGACGGCTCGATATTGGTGACGAGCGTAGGTGAACGCTGCACCAGCGTCACTTCGGCGCCGCTGGAGTGAAGATCCTGCGCGATGTCGTGACCGCTGTTGCCGGTGCCGATGACGATGGCGCGCTTGCCGGTCCAGTGTTCGCCGTCCTCGTAGCGGCTCGAATGCAGCAGCGTGCCCTTGAAGTTGTCGAGTGTCGGGATGAAAGGCACATTGGCGATGCCGCTGACACCGGTTGCCATCACCACATGGCGCGGGTGCATGGTCCGTTTGCCACCGTCAGCACGTCGCAACGTGACGGTCCAATTGCCCTTGGCATCGTCATAGGCGCCCCCTTCGAATTCGGTGTCGGTCCAGAAGTTGAGCTCCATCGCCTCGACATAAGCTTCGAACCAGTTGGCGAGCTTGTCCTTGGGAATATAGGTCGGCCAGCTCGGAGGAAACGGCATGTAGGGCAAATGATTGACCTGCACCTGGTTGTGCAGGGTCAGCGCGTGGTAGCGCTTGCGCCAATTGTCCCCGATCCGTGCCTCGCGATCGACGATCAGGCTGTCGATCTTCAACTGCTTCAGCCGCGCCGCAATCGCGAGTCCGGCCTGGCCGCCGCCGACCACCAGCACGGTAGGATCGCGAGCGGCGTAGTCGCGCGAGGCGTTGCGCAGGTCGAGCCAGTTCGGTCCACGGAAGTCGCGCGAATAGGCCTGGCCGCGCGGCCGCGAGGTGCCGAGCTGCTCCTCGAAGCCCTTGAGCTCGTCGAGCGCGGTAAGGAGCGTCCACGCTTTCAGGCGGTCGCCGTCGGCGGCGTCGGGCACAAGCCTGACGATGCCGCTGCCGCGTCCCAATGCGGTTTCGAAATTGAAGATCGCCTCGATCGTGTTGGTCCCGGCACGCGTGACCCAGCGCGGCGGCGCCCGGTTCGGCGCGATCTTGAAGCTGCCCGGCGCGACCCGTGCGGCGAGCGTTGTCAGCTCCCGCTTGATCGAATCGCCGCCGGCGATCGTTTGCAGGTTCCAGCTGAGTGCCAGCGCGTCGCGCCAATAGCTGTCGGCGAGGAAAAGACGATCCAGCCCAGCGCCATCGGGTGCGCCAAGCGTGCGCTCAAATTCGTCGAGCCAGGCCTGCGCGGATGCGGCAATATCCTTGGTCCTGTCCAGCATGCGCGACCTCGTGCCGTCTTCGCGGCGTTTCCTCTAGGGTCGAAAGCTATACTGGAAGGAGGGGTATCGAAAGCGCTTTACCCGAGCAGCGAAAGCATGTGGCCCTGCTCAGGCGGAATACGCCGGTGAGCGCTGCGAGATGCCCGCCGCACGCTCGCGGAACGAGAGAGGTGTATGACGAAAAAGGCTCCACCTGAGTGGAGCCTCCTCGTGCTGTCGTTTTGGTTCGCGGATCCTTATCTGCCCCGCATCCCATTGCCGTACAACTCGCGCTCACGGCCGACATCGTCAGGCGACAGCGGCGGGCTTGCGGCATCGAAGCCGTTCCAGCCGGATTTTTGCCAGGCGGTGCTCCGTTCCTGCAGGTTCACGGCCTTTTCGTGCAGAAGAGCATCGAGCCGTGAGCGGTCCTGGTCGGGGACCCGCGCCGATACCAGCGTTCCGCCACGACGGACGCCCTCCGCGTAGCGCGACGCATCGTCCTTGGAGACGCCGGCTTCGGTCAGCGCGCCGACGATGCCGCCCGTCGCGGCGCCGGCCGCGGCACCAACTGCGGTCGAAGCCAGCCATCCGGCGGCAACCACCGGTCCGAGTCCCGGAATGGCCAGCAAGCCGAGTCCTGCAAGCAGGCCCGCCGCGCTTCCGAGGCCCGCGCCGATGCCGGCACCCGTGCCGGCGCCTTCGGCGCGATCGTCGACGCCGTCGCGATCGCGGTCGACCTTGCCGGTGGATGAGCCGTACCAATTATCGGAATTGTTCGCGACGATGCTGATGTCGGAGTGCGGCACGCCCGCGGCCTCCAGGCGGCTGACCGCACGTTCCGCATCCGAATAGGTGTCATAGAGTCGAGAAATGGTGGTGGTCATGTTTTATCCTCCTTACTTGGCGGGGTTCACGTTGCCTTGGAAATCGACGCTCACGTCCGCCTTGGTCCCGGCCTTGTCGGCCTTGCCGCGCCAGACGCCGTTGTCGTCCTTTTGCAGGCCGGAAACATTGGAATAGCCCGCGCCCTCGATCTTCGACTTCGCCTGGCCCTCGGTGAAGCTGTTGCGGCCTGCGACCGGTGCGTTGGAGTTGTTGTGATCAGAGCTGTTGACCGCATTGTTGCCCGGGCCGCTTTGTGCCTTTTGCGACTGCGCGCTTACGGGTACCGATCCGAGCAGCAGGAGAGCCGCAGCGAGCGAAATTAGACGTGACATAGTTTATCCTCCGGCAGTGATTGTGCCGGTCGACAACAGACGAGATTCGAATTGGTTGCTCTTCCATTTTGCGACGGAAGCGCGCGTCTTCAAATTGCTCGATATTGAAGAGGCCCAGGAACGATTGCCACTCGTTCCCGTTTATACGGTCTCGCACTCTCGGACGCGTCGGCTGTTTTCACGTCGCCCAATAGGGCTCCCGCAGCTTGCGCTTGAAAATCTTTCCCGTTGCCTCGCGCGGCAGCGCGTCGCGGAATTCGACGTCCTTCGGCACCTTGAAATTGGCAAGCCGCTCGCGCAGGAACGATCGGACAGCGTCGGCCGAGAGCCCGGCATCCGATTCAGGCTCGACAAAGGCGCACAGCTGTTCGCCGAATTCCGCGTCGGGTATGCCGAACACGGCACAGTCGCGCACGCCGGGCATTCCGATCAGCGCGTTCTCGATCTCGGCGGGATAGATGTTGACGCCGCCGGAGATCACCATGTCGCGCTTGCGGTCGCACAGGAACAGATAGCCGTCCTCGTCGAGGTAACCGACGTCGCCGACGCTGACGAGGCCGTCGCGGCCGGCCTCGGCCCTTGCCTGCGTCCTGCCGTGATAGTCGAAATCGGGCACTGCCGTCTGGCGCATGTAGATTTCGCCGACTTCGTTGGCACCGCACGGGCTGCCGTCATCGCGGAAGATCCTGACGATGCCGCCTTCGATGGCGCGGCCGACCGTGCCGGGCTTTTTCAAGGCTTCCTCGGCCGAGTGCCAGACCGGGATCCCGGTCTCCGTGGAACCGAAATATTCGTTGATGACGGGTCCCCACCAGTTGATCATGGCGCGCTTGACGTCTGGCGGGCAGGGCGCGGCGCCGTGCACGACGAAACGCAGCGACGACAGGTCGTAACGCTGCCTGACCGCTTCGGGCAACCGCAGCAGCCGGACGAACATGGTCGGTACCATGTGAATGTGCGTGACGCGGTGGCGCTCGATCAGCGCCAGCAGCTCCTCGGCATCGAACCGCGCCTGGAGGATGATGGTGCAAGCGCTGCGGAACGCCAACATGCCGTAGGAATGCGGCGCCGAGTGATACATCGGCCCGTTGATCAGCACGATTTGGTCTTCCTGCGGCTTGATGCCATAGGCGATCCCGCCCACGCGTTCGGAGGCGGCCGCCTGTTCGGGCTGCATCGGCATGCGCCGCACGCCCTTCGGCATGCCCGTGGTGCCCGATGTATAGATCATCGCTGCGGCCCGCCGCGGCGGCTCCTGCGCTTGCGGATGGTCGTCGCGCCAGCGGTCCCAATCGGTCAGTCCCACAGGGATCTCGGTCAGCTCCCGAGGGATCGAGAAGGTCGCCGCGAGTTCGGGCGGCGTCGCGACGACCAGGAGAAGGACATCCGCCGGTATGCCGTCGCGGATCTGCGGCAGCAAATCGGCATGACAGACGAGGATCTTCGCCCCGCTGTCGGCTAGGATGTAACGGACCTCCTCGGCTTTCAGATGCCAGTTGATCGGCACCACCGGACTGCCCAGCGCGGCGGAAGCGGCAACCACCTCGAACAGGGCGAAATCGTTGCGCAGCATCATCGCGACCGGCGCTGCCTCCGCAAGCCCCAGGGCACGGAAGCCGCTCATCGCCCGCTTGATCCGGGCCCGGATGTCGTCATAGCTGATCTGGCGTTCGCCGCTGATGATCATGGCGTCTCCTCATTCCGCTCGTCTAGCGATCATCCAGCACGTCGCCGAAGCCGACCCAGCTCTTGCCGTTGAAACGCCGGAGCTGAAGCTGCTGGAACGGCAGATAGTCGTCGGGGCCGGTCGCAACAGTCATTCCCGGCAGCAGCAGCGGCAGCTTCACATCCTTCAACGAGGCCGCCTGGCGCATGATGTTGTCGCGGCTGACATCGTCCTTGCACGCCTTCAGCACGGTCATCAGCAGCGTGGCATAGTGGTAGCCTGCGGCGTAGTTGGAGTTGGAGAGGTCCGCGGTCGGCATGTAGCGCTTCATGAAGGCGAAATATTGCTTCACGCCGGGATCGTCGGCCCATTGCGGGTCCATCGTGTCCTTTTGGTTGCTGGACGAGATCAGGCCGACCGCGTTGTCGAGCCCTGCCGGTTCCAGGAAAGAGATCGACGACGCCGAGGTCGGCACGAAGAACAGCTCCGGCTTCCAGCCGATCTCGGCCACGCCCTTGACCATCTGCGAGGTGAACTTGCCGAGCACGACGCCGAACAGCACGTTGGCGCCGGAGGCCTTCAAGGTCGAGAGCTGCGAGCTGATCGTCGGCGCGCTGGTCTCGTAGCTTGCTTCCGCGACGATCATGCCGGCCGCCTTGGTCCCGAGCGCTCGCTTGAACCCCGCGACATAGTCGCGGCCGAAATCATCGTTCTGCGACAGGATCGCGATCTTGGCGTCGGGCTTGGCCTGCAAAATGTATTTGGCATAGACCACGCCCTCGGATTCGTAGGCCGCCATGCCCGGCATGGTCCACGGGTTCTTCTGCGGATCGGCCCATTTGGTGGCGCCGGAGAGCACGAACAGCTGCGGCACTTTCTTGGCGTTGAGATAGCGCTGCACGGCGCTGTTGGTGGCGGTGCCGAGCGAACCGAACATCATCAGCACCTCCTCTTGCTCCACCAGCTTGCGGGTCTGCTCAACGGTCTTTGGCGGCGAATAGGCGTCGTCCAGCGTGATGAACTTGACCTTGCGGCCGTTGATGCCGCCTTCGGCATTGACCTTCTCGAAGAACGCTTCCTGCGTCCGTCCGATCGCGCCGAAGCCAGAGGCCGGACCGCTGTAGGGCAGGGTCTGCCCGATGCGAATCTCGTCGCTGCCTTCGGCATGGGCACTGCCGCCGGCGAGCGTCAGCAACGACATGCCGATCAGTGCGGCTGCCAGCTTCATGGTGTCCTCCCGTTTTATTGTCGTTCCGAGTCGTCAGGCGCTGGCGCGCATCAGGAAATCCTGTCGGGCCTGGTCGAATTCCCGTTTTATCCGGTCGACGAGCTCGGCGACCGGCGGCGCGTCTGTGATCTGGCCGATACCCTGGCCCGAGCCCCAGATGTCGCGCCACGCCTTGGATTTCATGTTGCCGCCGGAGCCGAAGTTCATCTTCGTCTTGTCCGCGGCCGGAAGGTTGTCCGGATCGAGCCCGGCCGCGGCGATCGAAGGACCGAGATAGTTGCCGTGCACGCCGGTGAAGAGGTTGGTGTAGACGATGTCGTGGGCGGCGTGCTGCGTCAGGGCGGATTTGTAGGCTTCGTCAGCATTGGCTTCCTTCGTCGCGATGAAGCGCGTGCCCATATAAGCGAGGTCGGCGCCCAGCGTCAGCGCGGAGGCGATTGCGAAGCCATCGCTGATTGCGCCCGACAGCAGGATCGCGCCGTCGAACCATTGCTTGACCTCACGTACCAGCGCGAAAGGCGAGAGCGTTCCTGCATGTCCTCCAGCGCCGGCGCAGACCAGGATCAGCCCGTCGACGCCTTGCTCGGCCGCCTTGCGCGCGTGCTTGACGTTGATGACGTCGTGGAACACGAGGCCGCCGTAGGAATGCGCGGCCTCGACGAGCTCGGCGGGCGGTCGCAGCGAGGTGATGATGATGGGCGCCCTGTGCTTCACACAGGTCTCCATGTCCTTCATCAGCCGGTCGTTGGAGGCGTGGCAGATCTGGTTGACGGCGTAGGGTGCGACCTTCTTGCCGGGATTGAGCGATTTGTATTCGCCGAGTTCGTCCTCGATGCGGCTCAACCACTCGTCGAGCTTTTCCACCGGACGGGCATTGAGCGCCGGAAACGAGCCGACGATGCCGGCCTTGCATTGGGCGATCACCAGCTCAGGGCCCGAGACGAGGAAGAGCGGCGAGCCGACCACGGGCAGCTCGAGCGAATCCTTCAAGAGAGCGGGCAGCGCCATGATGTCCTCCCGGAAAACGCAGCCCGCCGGCGGGCGGATGACGTGGCGTTTCCCTTTGATCGTCGCGGGCGAGTTGCCGCCCATGTTTCACTTCACGCCATTATAGGGGTTGGAGTGCGGCCTCCCATCGTTCAATATTGAACGGATGACTATTCAGATTTGAACAGAGGCCGCTCATGGACTGGGACCTTTGCAAGACCTTCGTCGCGGTCGCCGATACCGGCAGCTTCACCGGCGCGGCACGCCGGCTGCACAGCAGCCATCCCACCGTCAGCCGCAAGATCGCGGCGCTGGAAGCCCAGCTCGGTACCAGGCTGGTGGCGCGCGCCGCCGACGGCCTGGCGCTGACCGCGGAGGGACGGACGCTGCGCGAGCACGCCGAGGTGATGGCGGCGGCCGCGCTGCGGGCGGAGACGGCAGTCTCGGCCGGAGGGCACAAGGCGCGCGGGACCGTCAAGCTGTCGATCGGCGCGACGCTGGCCTCACATTGGCTGATGCCGTGCCTGCCTGCGTTCCTGCGCGCGCATGATCACGTCCAGCTCGAGGTCATCACCCATCCGTTTCCGGCCAGCGTACGCCGGCGCGAGGCGGACGTGGTGCTGCGGCCTTTCGACAGCGGCGAGGAAAATCTGGTCGGCCGCAAGGTCGGCCGTCTCGGCACCGGATTCTACGCCTCGCGCGAGTACGCCGGCGGGCGGTCCCTGCCGGAACGGCGCGGCGAGTGGAAGGGGCACAGCGTCATCGGTTTCGCCGATCAGGCCTCCAATGCCCAGCTTGCGCGCTGGAGCGACGTCGTCACGCGTCAGGCCAGGGTGGTGATGCGCTGCTCGTCGCAGGGCGACATGCTGGCGGCGGTCCGCGCCGGACTCGGAATCTCCGCCCTGTCGTGCTTCGTCGCCGAAAGCTATCCCGATCTCGTGCGTGTCGCGCCCCAGAAGCTCGCCAGCATCGCGGACCTGTGGCTGCTCGCCCATCCCGACCTCGTCGAACTGCCGGCGGTGCGGGCCGTCATCGACTTCGTCGCCGATTGCGCCCGGACCGATCGCGTTAGGCTGCGGGGCTAAGCTGATCCCGCGATGACGCCTTCGCGTTTTTTTACCGCGCGATAATAGCTCCACCACAGATGCGCCGCCGCGCCGCGCAGGGGGCGCCAGGGTTCGGCGAGCGGCGCCATCTGCTTCTCCGTCGGCCGCGCCTGCAAGCCGAGCCCGATGCGGATGCCTTCCTGCACCGCGAGGTCGCCGGCCGGCCAAGCGTCGCCATGGCCCAGGCAGAACAGCAGATAGACGTCTGCGGTCCACGGCCCGATGCCGGGCAGTGCGATCAGCGTGTGGTGCGCGGCATCGGCGTCTTCTTCTGCGAGCACGTCGAGGTTCAGCCGCTGTGCGGTGATCTCGCGCGCGAGATGTTTCAGCGTCTTGATCTTGGCGGCGGACAGGCCGAGCCGCCCCAGCCGGTCAGTGCGGGCGCGGCGGACCGCCTCGTGGTCGAACGGATCGAACGCAGCCGACAGCCGTCCCCAGATCGCCGCGGCGCTCGCGGTCGAGAGCTGTTGCCCGCAGACGATGTGGGCAAGCCCCGCAAAGCCAGGCTCGCGCCGCCGCAACGCCGGCATGCCGGCAGTCGCCAGCACCGGCTTCAGGCGCGGGTCGCGCTTGACCAGCGCATAGACGGCCTCTTCGAGATCGGATTGGGTTTCGAGGTGGATGGTCATCGCTTGCTGAACTCGTTGTGCGCGGACTTGACCCGCGCATCCATCTCCTATCGTAACAGAGTGTTGGAAGATGGATGATCGGGTAAGCCCGGCCATGACGAGATTTGTGCATATGTCGCCACCCGTTTTCCGATTTGCCCCCAGTCCGAACGGTTTTCTGCACCTCGGCCACGCCTATTCAGCGCTGTTGAATTCCGACCGCGCGCGCGAGACCGGTGGGCGGCTCTTGCTGCGGATCGAGGACATCGACGCGACGCGTTGCCGGCCGGAATATGAGACAGCGATCTACGAAGACCTCGCCTGGCTCGGTGTCGCCTGGGAGACGCCGGTGCGGCGGCAGTCGGAGCATTTCGACGCGTATCGCGCGGCACTGGACAGGCTCTCGGCGCTCGGCCTGGTCTATCCCGCCTTCGAAAGCCGCGCCGAGATCACAAGGCTGGTTGCGGCGCGTGAAGCAGATGGGCCGTGGCCGCGCGATCCCGACGGCGCGCCGTTCTATCCCGGCGACGCCAGATCGCTGTCCGCCGACGAGCGCGACCGCCTCATCGACACCGGTGCGCCTTATGCGCTTCGGCTCGACATGGCGGCTGCCTGCCGCCGCGCCGCCGGCCTGAGCTGGAACGAACTAGGCGAGGGGCCCGATGGTGAGCGTGGTGTCGTTCCGGCGCGGCCAGAAGCCTGGGGCGATGTCATTGTGGCCCGCAAGGAGACGCCGACCAGTTACCATCTGTCCGTCGTTGTCGACGATGCGCTCCAGGACATCAGCGAGATCGTGCGGGGCCAAGACCTGTTCCACGCCACTTCGGTCCACCGTTTGCTCCAGGTTCTGCTCCGCCTGCCGGAACCCGTCTACCGCCACCATGGGCTAGTTCGCGACCAGGGTGGCCGGAAACTGTCGAAATCAACCAACTCGACCGGCCTTCGTGAGCTGCGCGCTGCCGGCGCCACGCCGGCCGGTATCCGCCAGTTGGTGGGATTAGATTAAGTTTCTCTGGGGGTTAGCCAAACGCCGCCGTGACTCCGGGTGTTCCGCCGTGCCATGCTCACCTGACGGCCCGGGGTTCGAAGGGGATACTTCGAAGGGGAGTTATGGCGGCGAAAACGCGCGCAGCGCGCACTACGGGGACGTCCAAGCGAGTGGCTCGGAAGCGCTCCGGGCCGACTGCCCGGTTGCGCAAGCGCAGCACCAAGCGGGTGGAGCCGGACGTCGTCCAGGCCGCGCTTGCCGCCTTTGCCCATGAGGTCCGCACCCCCCTGACCGGCATTCTCGCGATCAGCGACCTGCTCGCGACTTCGGATCTCGGGGAACGGGAAAGACGCTGGGCCGACACGATCAAGGCCGGGGCCGAGCATCTGGCGAACCTTGCCACCCTGTTCGTCGATGCCGCCCGAAGTGGCAAGGGGACCGGGAAGACGGTCGGGGGTGGAAGCTCGCTGCGGCAGGATTTGTTCGACCTGCGGACGCTCGCTCGCAACGCTGGCGATTCGCTGGCCGGTCGCGCCGCGGCCAAGGGCCTCCAGGCCGAGGTCAATATCTCGGAGAAGCTGCCCGGGCTGGTGGTCGGTGATCCCGTGCGCCTGCGCGCCGCGCTCGAGAACCTGATCGACAATGCCGTGAAGTTCACCGAGCACGGCGGCGTGGCGCTCACGGTCGCGCCTTGGCGTTCCGCCAAGAGCAAGAGCAACAGCAAGGGCAGCACCAAGAGCAAAGGCCAAGCAAAGAGCAAAGGCAGGGTCGGAATCGCCTTCGCGGTGTCCGACAGCGGCATTGGCCTCACCATGGCCGAGATCAAGCGGCTGTTCCGGCCGTTTACCCAGGCCAATGTGACCATTGCCTCGCGCTTCGGCGGCGCCGGCCTGGGCCTGTCGTCGGTGAAGCAACTGGCGCGCGCGATGGGCGGCGACATCACGGTCGCCCCTCGGCTCGGCGGCGGCGCCACCTTCACGTTGACGGTGTCGGTGGATGCCACGGGATCGGGCAAGTCCCGCAAGTCGAAGGGTGAAGCCGAGATGGATGCGGTCCCGGCGCTGCGCTTGCTCAGCGTCGAGGACAATCCGTTCGGCCGCGTCGTGCTCAACACCATCCTGACCGAGCTTGGCCATCATGCCGAGTTCATCGGGCGCGGCGAGGATGCGGTGAACCGGCTCGCGCAGGGCGCCTTCGACGCGGTGCTGATGGATATGGTGCTGCCGGGCATCAATGGCGTCGAGGCGATCAGGCGGATCCGCACCATGGCGACGCCGCTGGCTCAGATCCCCATCATCGGGGTGTCCGGCCGCGGCGAAGACGAAGTCGCCTCACGCGAGGCCGGCGCCGACGCCTTTCTGGTCAAGCCTGTGTCTCCGCGGGCGCTAGCGACTGCGCTGCTTGCAGCGACACGCCGTGAGGAAGCCGCGACTTGATGATCGCGGCGTTGAGCTCGCCGCCGAAAACGAAGATCGCCGCGATGAAGTACAGGAACACCAGCGCGATGATCACCGAGGCGAGCCCCGCATACATCGTCACGTAATTGTTGGCGAAGCGCGCCAGATACTGCCCGAACACGATGCCCGAGATCAGCGACGCCACGATGGTGAAGACGATGCCGGGCAGGATCTGCAGGAACCGGCGCCGTCCCGCCGGCAACCAAGTATGCAGGATGATCAGCGCCACGACCAGCGCGCCGACGGTGATGCCGTAGCGCAGCCAGGTGAGGATCCTCTCGTTGGACTCGACGAACAGCGGAATGTGGGCGCGCGCGGCCTCGATGAGGAGCGGCCCGAGCACGATCAGGAATGCCATGGCGAGCGCGGTGATGGCCGCAATCAGCGTGTAGGCAATCGATTCCAGCCGTAGCCAGTACCAGGGCCGCATCTCCACGACCGCATAGGCGCGGTTCAGTGCGACCCGCAGCGCCTCGACGCCGTTGGAGGCGAAGTAGACCGACAGCACCGCGCCGATGGTGAATAGGCCGGTGCGGGTCGTGGTCAGCACGTCGTGGACTTCCCCCGAGATCGAATCCGCGACCTGCTTGGGCCAGACCTGGAGCATCAGGCTTGCGGCCTGGTCCGCGAGTTCCTTGGAGCCGAAGAAGCCGGCGAGCGAGGTCAGCACGATAAGGAACGGGAACAGCGCCATCAGTGTCGACAGTGCAATGTGGCTCGCGATCGCCCAGCCATCGTCGGCCAGGAACGTGTAGAACGCGTCCATCGCGACGACGTAGATGGCACGGATTGCCTTCACGCACCACCTGCACTGCTGTTGTCGTTTCCTCTTCCCGCGCAGGGGAAACGCATTCCGACCTCTCGCCGCAGGCGGGAAGAGGCGAAGAGGACGGGTAATTCGCGCAAATCCAGATTCATCCAGCTAGCTTCTGATATTATTGGCTTAAAAGCCAGATCGGGAACGCCATGGCGGACCGGCGCGGAGGGTGTTATTTACCCTCGAATGGCATCTCTTCTGAGTACTTTCATCCTGCCGATCGCGGTCGGCGCCGTGGCGTTGGTGCTGCTGCTCGGTCTCATCAACATGATGCGCGGTGGCTCGCCCAACACCTCGCAGAAGCTGATGCGCTGGCGCGTGCTGCTTCAGTTCGTGGCGATCGTCATCGCGATGGTCGCCGTGTGGGCGATGGGGCGTTAACATGGTCGTGCTCAATCGCATCTATACGAAAACCGGTGACGACGGCACGACAGCGCTCGGCTCGGGCGAACGCCGGCCGAAATATGATCTGCGCATCGAGGCCTATGGCACGGTCGACGAGACCAATGCCGCGATCGGCGTGGTCCGGCTTCACACCAGGGATGCGCCCGAGCTCGACGCGATGCTTGGCCGCATCCAGAACGATCTATTCGACCTCGGCGCGGACCTCGCGGTGCCCGAACGTGAGGGCAAGGCGGAGCGGCTACGGGTGGTGGCGAGCCAGGTCGAGCGGCTCGAGCGCGACATCGACGCGCTCAACGACAAGCTGGCACCCCTGACCTCCTTCGTGCTGCCGGGCGGCACGCCGGCCGCCGCCACCCTCCATGTCGCCCGTACGATTTGCCGCAGGGCGGAACGCGTGATGGTGGAACTGGCGGCCCGGCCGGAAGAGCCCGTTGGTGTCGCTGGCATCCAGTATATGAATCGCCTGTCGGACTTCCTGTTCGTCGCGAGCCGCGCCAGTAACGACGACGGCGCCGGCGACGTGCTCTGGGTTCCGGGCCAGAATCGCTGACCCATTAGGCGGCGCATTTCTGGGCGCCAAAATTAGACCCCTTCGGCGCGTTGACCGGGCCGGATCAGGCCTTTAGGTTCCGCGCCAGTTGATAACCCCCTCCCAGATTGAGTGAAAGAGGATCGATGAAGGTCTTGGTGCCGGTAAAGCGGGTGGTCGATTACAACGTCAAGGTCCGCGTCAAGAGCGATGGATCGGGTGTTGAACTCGCCAACGTCAAAATGTCGATGAACCCGTTCGACGAAATTGCGGTCGAAGAAGCGCTGCGCTTGAAGGAAGCCGGCAAGGCGACCGAAGTCGTGGTGGTCTCCATCGGACCGGCGCAGGCCTCGGAAACGATCCGCACCGGTCTCGCCATGGGCGCCGATCGCGGCATCCTGGTGAAGGCTGAGGGCGCGGTCGAGCCGCTCGCCGTCGCCAAGATACTGAAGAAGATTGCCGACGAAGAGCAGCCGGGCCTGATCATTCTCGGCAAGCAGGCGATCGACGACGACAGCAATCAGACCGGCCAGATGCTGGCCGCGCTGCTCGGGTGGTCGCAGGCGACCTTCGCCTCGAAGCTCGAGGTCGAAGGCAGCGACTTCAAGGTCACCCGCGAAGTCGACGGCGGCTTGCAGACCGTGAAGCTGAAGGGACCGGCGATCGTCACCACCGATCTCCGTCTCAACGAGCCGCGCTATGCCTCGCTGCCCAACATCATGAAGGCCAAAAAGAAGCCGATCGCGGACAAGACCGCTGCCGATTACGGCGTCGATCTCG
The DNA here is from genome assembly GCF_023100905.1 of Bradyrhizobium sp. 4. Lineage (NCBI taxonomy): Bacteria > Pseudomonadati > Pseudomonadota > Alphaproteobacteria > Hyphomicrobiales > Nitrobacteraceae > Bradyrhizobium > Bradyrhizobium sp. 4. Next base: position 7,011,904 of record NZ_CP064686.1, on the reverse strand, counting down.
CCGCGCGCCTCGAGGTTCTCAAGACGACCGAGCCGGCGGGCCGCAAGGCGGGCGTCAAGGTCAAGGACGTCGCCGAGCTGGTGTCGAAACTCAAGAACGAAGCCGGGGTGCTCTGATGACGACGCTTCTGATTGCCGAACACGACAATGCGTCGCTCAAGGATGCGACCAACAAGGCCCTGACCGCGGCGGCCGCGCTCGGCGCGGACGTCGAGGTTCTGGTGGCCGGCGAGAACGCCAAGGCTGCAGCGGACGCGGCCGCAAAGCTTGCCGGTGTGAAGAAGGTGCTGCTCGCCGACGGCGCGCTCTACGCGCACGATCTGGCCGAGCCGCTGGCCGCGCTGATCGTCTCGCTGGCGCCGTCCTATGACGCCATCGTCGCGCCCGCGACCTCGCGCTTCAAGAACGTGATGCCGCGCGTCGCGGCCCTGCTCGACGTCATGCAGGTCTCGGAAATCACCAAGGTGGTCGCCCCCGACACCTATGAGCGTCCGATCTACGCCGGCAACGCCATCCAGACGGTGAAGTCGAAGGACGCCAAGAAGGTCATCACGGTGCGCACCTCCACCTTCGCCGCAGCGGGTGAAGGCGGCAGCGCGTCGGTCGAGAGCGTCGCGGCGGCGGCCGATCCGGGCCTGTCGTCCTTTGTCGGCGAGGAAGTCGCAAAGAGTGACCGTCCCGAACTGACCTCGGCCAAGATCATCGTCTCCGGAGGCCGCGCCATGCAGAGCCGCGAGAACTTCGCAAAGTACATCGAGCCGCTCGCCGACAAGCTCGGCGCCGGCGTCGGCGCTTCGCGCGCGGCGGTGGATGCGGGCTATGCGCCGAACGACTGGCAGGTCGGCCAGACCGGCAAGGTCGTGGCCCCCGAGCTCTATGTCGCAGTCGGCATTTCCGGCGCGATCCAGCATCTGGCCGGCATGAAGGACTCCAAGGTGATCGTCGCGATCAACAAGGACGAGGACGCGCCGATCTTCCAGGTCGCCGATTACGGCCTGGTCGCTGACCTCTACCAGGCGGTTCCGGAGCTGACGGCCGAACTCGGCAAGCTCGGCAAGTAAAACGCGCTAAAACACCGGCCGGAGCTATAAACTCCGGCCGGTGTTGCTTTTTGAGGCGTTTTCTTTGGCGCGGGACACGCCTTCGAAGCGATCCAATCTAGGTTTCGAGGCCGGGTTCTGATTAAATCAGACCTCCCGGCTCAGGGGGATAGGCAGGCGCGGTTGATAGCGCGCCGTTCCGGTGGATGAAATTATGGCGGCAGTAATCAAGAAGGTCGGCGTGATCGGCGCGGGGCAGATGGGCAATGGCATCGCACATGTCGCTGCGCTGGCCGGCTTCGACGTGGTGCTCAACGACATTTCGACCGACCGCCTCAAGTCAGGCATGGCTACGATCAACGGCAACCTGACGCGCCAGGTCTCCAAGAAGGCCGTTAGCGAGGACGACAAAGCCAAGGCGATGGCGCGTATCGTGGCCGGCGAGAAGCTGGACGACCTCGCGGACTGCGATCTCGTGATCGAGACCGCGGTCGAGAAGGAAGAGGTCAAGCGCAAGATTTTCCACGATCTCTGCGCGGTGTTGAAGCCGGAGGCGATCGTTGCCTCCGATACCTCCTCGATCTCGATCACGCGGCTCGCCGCCGCCACCGACCGGCCCGAACGCTTCATCGGCATTCACTTCATGAATCCGGTGCCGTTGATGGAGCTGGTGGAGCTGATCCGCGGCATCGCCACCGACGACCAGACCTTCGAGGCGTCAAAGGAATTCGTCGGCAAGCTCGGCAAACAGGTCGCGGTCTCCGAGGATTTCCCGGCCTTCATCGTCAACCGCATCCTGCTGCCGATGATCAACGAGGCGATTTACACGCTGTACGAAGGCGTGGGGAACGTCGAGGCGATCGACGCGGCGATGAAGCTCGGGGCGCACCATCCGATGGGCCCGCTGGAGCTCGCCGATTTCATCGGCCTCGATACCTGCCTGTCGATCATGCAAGTGCTGCATGAGGGTCTCGCCGACTCCAAGTACCGCCCGTGCCCGCTGCTGGTGAAATACGTCGAGGCGGGCTGGCTCGGTCGCAAGACCCAGCGCGGTTTTTACGACTACCGCGGCGCCAAGCCGGTTCCGACGAGATAAGCCGGTCTCGCGCCCCGGCTCTGCGTCGCGTCATTGCATGGCGCGCCGCGTCCGGAACACGGACAAAGCCCCACCTAGGGCGTTTCGTGGCAATTCATGTCCCGTTAACCGCTCGCGTCTAGGTTACGGCCGGTACGAGGGTTTGCGTAATGGACATGATGGCGATGGTCAGCAGCATGCTGGCCTCTCAGCAAGGCGCGCTGCAGTCGAATATCTCGGCGACGCTGATGAAGCAGAACGCGGACGCGGAGAAATCCACCGTCCTGACGCTGCTCGGCGCCGGACAGCCCTCGCTTGCCAATGTCGGCGCCGGCGTCGGCAGCAGCCTCAACGTCACCGCCTAACATCATCGCTTAGAACGACGCGGCGGCTTTGCCCGTCGCAGCCCGGATCAGCTTGAGCGCATCTTCGCTCGCCCATTCCGCCGGCCCCGCGATCGTCGCGATCTCGCAGCCTTGGGGATCGACCAGCACCGAGGTGGGCATGCCCAAGGCTCGGCCTATCGCCTTAAGATCCTGAAAAACCTTGGCTTTCTGATCGTTGAAATAGCCGAGCCTGATAAGATTGGCCTCTTTCAGAAACGTCTTGGGCTTCTCGGGGTCCCGGGTGTCGATATTGATGGCCACCACCTCGAAATTCGGCCCCGAAAGTTTGCCCTGGAGCTCGTCCAGCGCCGGCATTTCCTTGCGGCAGGGCACGCACCAGGTCGCCCAGAGGTTCACCAGCAGCGTCTTGCCGCGGAAATCCGACAGCTTCTTCGGCCTGCCGTCGGCGTCCTCGAAGGCCAGGTCCGGCAGCTTTAGCGGTGCAGTCGCCATGGTCAGCGCCGCCACCTCGCCATGGGCGAGCGGGGCGATCTTCTGCGCCGTGTTCACCGCCGCCCGGCAGGCGGGATCGCCGGATGGGGACCGGCCCGGGCCGAGCCCGTACAGCGCGGCAAAGCCAGCCAGGCCCCCGACCACGACGGTAGCGATGACGACGGGGATGCGGCGCGTGGCCGACCGTGCTTTCGTTTGGTCGAGCCTGTCGTTGGGGTCGAGCATATCGTTTGTCATCCGGTCGCAGATATGGCTATCAGAGGCCTCTTAATACGGCTGGCAGCCGTCAGCAAACGTGCGGCGGCGACAGGCAAGGCGTGAGCAGGGGATCATGAGCAACAAGATGTGGGGCGGCCGGTTCTCGGAACGCCCCGACGAGATCATGGAAGAGATCAACGTCTCCATCGACGTCGATCGGCACCTCTTTGCCCAGGACATTGCCGCATCCAAGGCCCACGCCGCGATGCTGGCCGCGCAGGGCATCATCACGGCCTCTGATGCGAAAAATATCGGCAAGGGTCTAGACACGATTTTGTCAGAGATCGGCAAGGGCGGCTTCGAATTCAAGCGCGCGCTCGAGGACATTCACATGAATGTCGAGAGCCGCCTGTCCGAGCTGATCGGCCCTGCCGCCGGCCGCTTGCACACCGCGCGCTCGCGCAACGACCAGGTCGCGACCGATTTTCGTCTCTACGTCCGCGATGTCCTCGATGAGACCGACGCCTCGCTCGCGGCATTCCAGCGGGCGCTGGTCGAGCGCGCGCTGGAGCATGCCGGAACGGTCATGCCCGGCTTCACGCACCTGCAGACCGCGCAGCCGGTGACCTTCGGCCACCATCTGCTCGCCTATGTCGAGATGGCCGCGCGCGATCGCGGCCGTTTCCAGGACGCGCGCAAGCGGCTGAACGAATCCCCGCTCGGAGCTGCAGCGCTCGCCGGTACCTCGTTCCCGATCGATCGTCACGCCACGGCGAAGGCGCTCGGTTTTGATCGTCCGATGGCCAACTCGCTCGATGCGGTTTCCGATCGCGACTTCGTGCTGGAGACGCTGTCGGCGGCCTCGATCTGCGCGGTGCACATGTCGCGCTTCGCCGAGGAGATCGTGATCTGGACCTCCCCGTTGGTCGGCATGATCCGCCTCAGCGACAAGTTCACCACGGGATCCTCGATCATGCCGCAGAAGCGCAATCCTGACGCCGCCGAGCTGGTGCGCGCCAAGACCGGCCGTGTGATCGGCGCGCTCAATGGGTTGCTGATCGTGATGAAGGGCCTGCCGCTCGCCTATCAAAAGGACATGCAGGAGGACAAGCAGGGCGCGATGGAAGGCTTCGCCGCGCTGTCGCTCGCGATCCGCGCCATGACCGGCATGGTCCGGGATCTCGTACCCGATGAAGCGAAGATGAAGCTTGCTGCAGGCGAGGGCTACGCCACCGCGACCGATCTTGCCGACTGGCTGGTGCGGACGCTGAAGATGCCGTTCCGCGAGGCCCATCACGTCACCGGCCGCATCGTCGCGAAAGCCGCCGAGGGCGGCGTGGCGCTGCACGAGCTCCCGCTCAAGGAGATGCAGGCGATCGAGCCGAAGGTTACGAAAGACGTGCTTGGCGTGCTCTCGGTCGAATCGTCGGTCAAGAGCCGGACCAGCTTCGGCGGCACCGCGCCGAAGAACGTGGCGGCGCAGGCCAAGGCCTGGCTGAGGCGGCTGGAAAAAGAGCGAAAATTGGGCTGAGAGCAAAATTTCGCTTATGTTTCATGATCATCCGGGTCTCGCCAGAGCGCGCCAATCTCTGTATGGTGGGCCGCGCGTAGTGGGGATTTCGTCGTGACGTCAAAGTTTCGCCCGGCCGGCTCAGGGTGGGCCATCATTGTCTTGAGCCTGACGGCGCTCGCGCTTGCCGGCTGTGGCCGCAAGGGCCCGCTGGATCTGCCGCCGACCGCTTCGAGCGCGTCCACAGCCAACGTCGCACCGCCGACCGACACCGAGGCCGAAGCCCAGAGGACGCCGAGCGTGTTCAATCCCACCTATGGCGCGGACGCCGCACCGGCGGCGACCAAGGGCAGGAAGAAACCGTTTATCCTCGACCCGCTGCTGGACGAAAGACCCAGCCGATAGGCTGGGGCAACTGAGCCAACGCCATGAACCATTTTGACTATCGCAACGGCGTGCTGCACGCCGAGGCAGTGAACCTGTCCGAGCTGGCTGCAACCGTTGGCACGCCGTTCTATTGCTATTCGACCGCAACGCTCGAGCGGCACTATCGCGTTTTCACCGACGCCTTCGCCGGCGAGAAGGTGCTGGTCTGCTACGCCATGAAGGCGAATTCCAACCAGTCGGTGCTGCGCACGCTGGCCAGGCTCGGGGCCGGCGCGGACGTGGTCTCCGGCGGCGAATTGAAGCGCGCGTTGGCCGCCGGCATTCCGGCAAGCAAGATCCTGTTCTCCGGCGTCGGCAAGACGGAAGACGAGCTGCGCGCCGCGCTGGCCGCCGACATCCTCTGCCTCAACGTCGAATCCGAGCCCGAACTCGAGCTGCTGTCGCGCCTTGCGACCGAGACGGGCAAGACCGCGCGGATCTCGATCCGTGTCAATCCGGACGTCGATGCCGGGACGCACGCAAAGATCTCGACCGGCAAGTCCGAGAACAAGTTCGGCATCCCGATCGCGCAGGCCCGCGAGGTCTATGCCCGCGCCGCGAAGCTGCCGGGCATCGAGGTCACAGGCACCGACGTGCATATCGGCAGCCAGATCACCGACCTGTCCAAGATGGAGATCGCGTTCCGCATCCTCTCCGAATTCGTGCAGACGCTGCGTGCCGACGGCCACAACATCTCGCATGTCGATTTCGGCGGCGGCCTCGGCATTCCCTATTACATGGACCGCGAGGCGCCGCCTGCGCCCGACGCCTATGCCGCGATGGTCAAGCGCGTCAGCCACAATCTCGGCTGCACGCTGATGTTCGAGCCGGGGCGCATGATCGTCGGCAATGCCGGCATCCTGGTCGCCAAGGTGATCTATGTGAAGCACGGTGACGGCAAGAATTTCGTCATCATCGACGCCGCCATGAACGATTTGATCCGTCCGACGCTGTACGAGGCCCATCACGACATTCTGCCGGTGACGCAGCCTGCGAAGGGGGCCGCGACCATGATGGCCGACGTCGTCGGCCCGGTCTGCGAGACCGGCGACTACCTCGCGCTGGATCGCACGCTGCCGACGCCAAAGCCCGGCGACCTCATCGCCATCATGACCGCCGGCGCCTATGGCGCAGTGCAGGCCGGCACCTACAATACGAGGCCGCTGGTGGCCGAAGTGCTGGTGAAGGGCGACCAGTACGCCGTCGTGCGTCCGCGCATCGAGGTCGAGCAATTGATCGCGATGGATACGCCGGCGCCGTGGCTGTGAGGCTGTGATTGTCCACGATGAGCGCAGCTACCGCTGCGCCCATCGCTGCATTGACCCCTACTTCTTGAACCGGTCCTTGATCGCGGCGAGGCCGGAATCATAGACGCCGCCGAGGGCATCGACCGCTTCCTTCTCTCGCCCCGGGTCGGGCGTGTAGATGCCGGTCCATGTCACCACCGACGCGCCTTCACCCTTTGCCGTGACCTTGATGGTCGACTTGTACTGGCTCACCGGCAGTGGGCTCGACAGGAACGCGTAGGAATAGCTGTAGTCTTTGTCGTTCCGCGCAGTCTGCGTCTCCACGAACGAAGCCTTGCCGTCCCTGGTGACGAGCGTGCGGGTTGGCGGCGACTTGCCGTCCACAATGCACTGCCCCACCGGCGGCAGCCAATCCTTGATCGCGCAGAACGGCCCGATGACGGACCACACCTCGGCCGCAGCACTGCTGACCTCGATGCTCCTCGTCAGATTGGCTGCGGACGCCGGCATGACGCCGACGCCCAGGCCGAGGGTGCAAATCGCGGCGCTACGAACCGAAACGAGCAATCTGGAAGCCGCTGAATCGTATTTCTTCATGGTAATCTCCTGTGTCCGGCGGGCCGTGATGGCGGCGGCCGGCTTGCCAATGCCGGTCGAATAGACGCTCACCACGGTCCGCGGCCAGTTCAGAGAATGAATCGGTGCTGATACAGAAACTGAACTAGGAAGCCGCGCGCCGCGGCCTTAAGGTTGCGCCTTCGCTTGTGACGGAGGCCCGCATGACCATTGGCAGCTACAGGCAGTTCTGTCCGGTCGCGATGGCGGCCGAGATATTATGCACGCGCTGGACCGTCGTGCTCCTTCGCGAACTCATTGCCGGCTCGACGCGCTTCAACGAGCTGCGCCGCGGCGTTCCGCGGATGTCGCCTGCCTTGCTCTCGCAACGTCTCAAGGAGCTCGAAGCCGCCGGCATTGTTACGCGTCGGGCATCGGCTTCCGAGCGCGGTATCACCGAATATCTGCTGACCACAGCCGGACGCGAACTCGGCCCAATCGTGGAGGCGTTCGGCATCTGGGGCCAGCGCCGCATCGAGTCCGATCTGTCGCTTCAGCATCTCGATGTCCAGCTGTTGATGTGGGACATGCGGCGGAACTTGAACACGACGCCGATGCCGACCCACCGCAGTGTGCTGCAGTTCGCGTATCCGGAATTGCCTTCGACGCAGCGATTGTGGTGGCTGATCGTCGATCCCGGCGAAAGTGTCGACCTCTGCTCGATTGATCCCGGTTTCGATGTTGACCTTTACGTGTCGGTTGATCTGCGCACCATGACGGCGATCTGGATGGGACTCGATACCGTGCGCGCGGCCGTCGCAAGCCGGCGGATGCTGCTCACCGGCGACCGGCAGCTTGCCGCGGCCATGCAAAGCTGGCTGGGCCTCAGCCCGTTCGCCAAGGAACGCAAGCTGGCGAGCTGATCCAGGGCGGCGCAATTCAGTATTTGTATCGCCCCGCTACAGTTCCCGTACTGGCGAGCCCCGGCCGTGTTCTGGCACCCAAGTGATGCCCGCCCCTATCAACGCGGAGCTGAACTCGAGCCAGGAGACGCGGCATGACAGCCTATCTGATCGCAGACATCAAAGTGACCGACGGAAAATGGGTGCCGGACTATGCGGCCTCCGTTCACGACCTCGTGCACAAGCACGGCGGCAAGTACCTCTCGCGCAGCGGCAATGTGAAGACGCTGGAAGGTGCCCCTCTCGACACCTCGCTGATCGCGATCATGTCGTTTCCGACGGTGAAGGCAGCAGAGTCCTTCGTCACTGATCCCGCCTACAGCCGCTTCGCGGCATCGCGCAGGGGCGGCAGCGAGAGTCGCTTCCAGTTGATCGACGATACCGACTTGGCCGGCACGATCCCCTATCTCGCCAAGGCTTGAACTGCGTTTCGTCAAAAACTCGGCGCGCAGGCGCAGACCTGCCCGGCCAACACAGGAGATTGGAATGAACGATTCACTCGCGGGCGCCGGCCTGCTTCGCATGCTTTTCGTAGCTTGCAGCGTGGCCTTGCTGCTCGCACTTTCCGGCGTCGCGTCGGCCCGGGTCACACGGTGCGACATTACGTGGGTCAGCTGCAACAACACCTCTGCGAAATGCTCGAGCGAGAGACGATGCATGCGCAGGTGCGACGAGAAGTATATCAAATGCAGCGGGGGCTCGGCCTCCTTGCAACTGGAGCAGCCGATCGACCTTCTGGAACTTGGCAGACGCGGCTCGTAGCAGATCGATCCAAGGAGGACAGCGCAGCGCCGGTCGCCGGCGCTGCGTTTTCGTGTTGGCGCTAGCTGGGTGGCCTGCCGCCAACCACAACGCCCGCTTTCTTCTCGATCGGCTTGATCGCCACGGTGAAATCGGAGTCGGCGCCTTCCGCGCTGATGACCGTCTCCCACAACCGGCCGACCGCATCCGCGACCTCCATCGACAGGCCGAGCTGCTTCATCTCCTCCAGCGCCAGCCGCACGTCCTTCACCATCAGTCCCGTGGCGAAGCCGAAGTCGAAGCTGCGCGGCAGCACCGAGCGCGGAAACTTGTCGCGGCTCGCGGTGTTCATGCCGGAGCCGGCATTGATGACGTCGATCATCACGGCGGGATCGAGCCCGGCTTTGACGCCCATCACTACCGCTTCCGAGGTCGCCACGATCGCGGTGGCCGACAGGAAGTTGTTGGCGAGCTTCATGGTCTGCGCCGCGCCGGGCTTCTCGCCGATGAAGAACACTTTTCCGATGATGTCGAGCGCGGGCTTGAGCAGCTCGAACTCGGTCTTTGGCCCCGAAACCATCACCGCCAGCGTGCCCTTCTCCGCGCCGCCGACGCCGCCGGAGACGGGGCAGTCGATCTGCACGATGTCATGCTTGGCGAGCAGGCCGTGAATCTTAACCGCCATCGCGGAGCCGACCGTGGAGAGATCGATGAAGCGTTTGACGCGGTTTCCCTCGATCACGCCGTTCGGCCCCGTCGCAACCGCGAGCGAGGCCTGCAGCGAAGGCAGGCTCGCCATGATCGTCTCGACCTGGTCGGCGACGTCCTTCGGCGACGTCGCTGCAGTGGCGCCGCGCGCCACCAGCTTGTCGACGACCTCCCGGCGCGTGTCGAACACGACGAGCCGGTTGCCGGCCTCGATCAGCCGCCGCGCCATCGGGAAACCCATGTTTCCGAGGCCGATGAATCCGATGTCCATGGTGTTTCCTTCCCGTTGTCATTGCGAGGAGCGAAGCGACGAAGCAATCCAGACTGTCGCCGCGGAGGGGTTCTGGATTGCTTCGCTCCGCTCGCAATGACGAAGCGATAGAGTTAAGAGCGTTAGTCTAGCTCACGCCTTGCCGTCGATCTCCGCGAACACCTCGCGCGCGATCCGAAAACTGTCGACCGCGGCCGGCATGCCACCATAGATTGCGACCTGCATCAGGATCTCGCGGATTTCGTCGCGGCTGACGCCGTTGGTGAGTGCGCCCTTCAGATGCGCGCGGAATTCGTGCTGACGATTGAGGATCGCGATCATCGCGATGTTGAGCATGCTGCGGGTCTTGCGCGGCAGCTCCTCGCGGCCCCACACCGTGCCCCAGCAATATTCGTTGAGCATCTCCTGAAACGGACGGTTGAAATCGTCGACGCTCTTCAGAGCGTTGTTGACATAGGCCTCGCCGAGCACCGCTTTGCGGACTTCCAGGCCCTTGTCGTGCATCTTCTTGTCCATGGCGTTTCCTTCTTTTTCCTTGGATGGCGGCGCGGAAATTACGGGGTTGCGGCGGGCCAGTCACGTCCTCGTGTTATGCGGGAAAAGGGGTGTCTCCCGTACAGGAACGGATGCCTCAGTGCTGCCGTTGTGGTACGCTTCTCTACCGGGCAACCTGGAGAGTTGATTGAACGGCGTCACCCCCGACCCGTCAGACCCGATCCGCGATGGCGACGCTCTGTTGCGGCTGAAGCTGGCGCAAGCCCTGCAACGGGCCATTTATGCCATCGCGTGGGAGCGTGCCTGGCCAAATTTGGCGCGGCTTCTTACCGTCGTCGGTCTGTTCCTGGTGGTGTCCTGGGCCGGCCTCTGGCTGGCGCTGCCGTCCATTGCCCGCGCCATCGGTCTTGTCGTTTTCGCCGGCGTTGCGATTGCCGTCCTGTTCCCATTGAGTCGCTTCCGCTGGCCGAGCCGCGAGGAGGCTCTGGCCCGGCTCGACCGCGGCTCTGGCATCCGTCATCGGCCGGCCACCACGCTGACGGACACGCTGAGCTCACAGGACCCGGTTGCGCAGGCCTTGTGGCGGGCGCAGCGCGAGCGCACGCTGGCTTCGATCAAGCGCATCCGCGCCGGTCTGCCGCAGCCCCGGCTCGCTCTGCATGACCCCTGGGCGCTGCGCGCGCTGGTCATGGTGATGCTGGTTGCGACCTTCTTCGCCGCCGGCGACGAGCGTGCGATGCGGCTCGGGGCCGCCTTCCACTGGAACGGCGTACTGGCGCTGACGAATGTTCGCGTCGATGCCTGGGTCACGCCACCGCTCTACACCGGCAAGCCGCCAATCATCCTGTCGGCGGCGAACAAGGAGGCCGCGGCGCTGCCGGCCAGCGGGCCGCTTGCCGTTCCCGCAGGCTCGACCCTGATCGTTCGCTCCTCCGGCGGCAGCCTTGATGTTGTCGTCTCCGGCGGCCTCAAGGAAGTCGCGCCCACAGAAGCCGCGCCCAAGGGTACCAACGAGAAGCATTTTGCCATCAGCGGCGACGGCACCGCGCATGTCCGCGCTCCCTCCGGCCAGCCGCAATGGGTGTTTGCGGCAACGCCAGACCGTGCGCCGACGATCGCGCTGGCCAAGGATCCCGAGCGCCAGGCCCGTGGCGGACTCCAGCTCACATACAAGGTCGAGGACGATTACGGCGTCACTGGAGCCGACGCGCAAATCGGCCTGCGTACCGTCGATGCCAAGGATGGCGTCAAGGATGGCGTCAAGGAGGCCGCCGCGCGGCCGCTATTCCAGCCTCCGCAATTCCCGCTCGTGCTGCCGAATGCGCGCACCCGAAACGGCGTCGGTCAGACGGTGAAGGACCTCAGCGAGGATCCCTATGCCGGCGCTGACGTCACGCTGACCCTCACCGCCAAGGACGAGGCGGGCAACGAGGCCAGGAGCGAGCCCTTCAACATGCGTTTGCCCGAGCGACTGTTCACCAACTCGCTCGCGCGCGCGCTGGTCGAGCAGCGCCGCATCCTCGCGCTCGACGCCAACAAGAACTCGGATGTCTACGCCGCGCTCGACGCGCTGATGATCGCACCCGAATTGTTCACGCCGGATGCGGGCTGCTATCTCGGCCTGCGCAGCCTGGCGCTGCAGCTGGAAGCCGCCCGCACCGACGACGCGATGCGCGATGTGGTGAAAAGCATGTGGGCGTTCGCGGTCACCATCGAGGACGACGGTGTCGCCGGCAGCGTCAACGCCGCGCTGCGTTCGGCCCAGGACGCGCTCAAGCGGGCGCTGGAACGCGGCGCCAGCGAGGACGAGATCAAGGCGCTGACGCAAAAGCTTCGCGAGGCGATGGCCGGCAAGGTGCGCGATCTCGCCCGGCGCGCCGAGCAGAATCCGCTTGGACCCCGGCAGCCTTTCCCGGCAGAGGTTCAGCTCATCCTCGACAAGTCAGTCGAGCTGAAACAAAAGACCCAGAACGCCACGCCCGAGCAGCTCGAAGAGCTGGCGAAGCAGCAGGACGCATTGCGCGAGCAGCTTCAGGCCTATCGCAAGTCGGCGAACAACCGGGCGAAGGCGGGTAACGACGGGGCCAACCAGTCGACGCGAGACCGTAAATGCGGAAGCTAGCACGCGTGCCAGTCTTGAAGGCGATCTCGATCGCTTGTCTCGCCTTCCTGTTGGGAGGCGTCTCGCCCGTGGCTGCCCAGCAGGATCAGGATGTTGATGCCCTGCTCGATGGCGCTGAAAAGGCGATGCAGGATTCCGGCGACAGCCTCAGGCAGAAGGAATCCGGCAAGAGCCTGAACAATCAATCCGATGCGATTCAGAAGCTCGAGGACTACAAGCGCGCGACGGAAAAGAGCCAATCCTCCAATCGCGATCGTTCCGTCATCACGCAGCGCGACTTGGACGAATTGCTGAAGCAAATCGAGAAGGCCGCGCGCGAAGGCAATAAAGAAGCGGCCCAGCGCATGCTCGAGCAGCTCGCGCAGATCATGGAAAATCTCCAGATGGCGCAGCCCGGGCAATCCGGCGACAGCGACATGGAGCAGGCGCTCAACGAGCTCAGCGACATGATCCGCAAGCAGCAGCAATTGCGCGACAAGACTTTCAAGCAGGGGCAGGATTCCCGGCGTGAGCGCTCGCGCGGCAAGCAGCAGGGCGACCAGTCGATGTCGGATCTCCAGCAGGATCAGCAGTCGCTGCGCGACCGGCTGAAGAAGCTGCAGGACGAGCTCGCCAAGCGCGGCCTCGCGCAGAAGGGGCAAAAGGGCCAGAAGAGCCAGGGCCAGAAAGGGCAAAAGGGTCAGCAGGGCGAGCAGGGACAACCGGGCCAGGACGGCGATCAGGACGGTGACCAGGGCGATGACGACGGCAGTCTGGACGCCGCCGACGGGGCCATGGGCGATGCCGGCTCGCAGCTCGGCGAAGGCAATTCGGACGGTGCCGTGGACGCGCAAGGGAAAGCGCTCGAGGCCTTGCGCAAGGGCGCGCAGAAGATGGCCGAGGCGATGCAGCAGGGCGATGGCGACGGGCAGGGCGATGGTCCCGGCAACCGGCCCGGCCGTCAGCAGAGCGGCGGCAATCAGACCGATCCGCTGGGTCGCCCCCTTCATGGCCGCGATCTGAGCGACGACTACACGGTCAAGATTCCCGGCGAGATCGACGCCCAGCGCGTCCGTCGCATCCTCGAGGAGCTCCGCCGCCGCTTGGGGGATAGCTCGCGCCCGCAGATCGAACTCGACTACATCGAGCGGCTGCTGAAGGATTTTTGAGTTCTCTGTCATCGCCCGGCTTGACCGGGCGATTTAGTACTCCGAAGCGGTTGTGTTTCAATCGAGAGGCTGCGCCGTGCTGGATGCCCCGGTCAAGCCGGGGCATGACAGCGGAATACCCGGCCGCTCCGCCTGCTACCCCTTCTTCGCCGCCAGCGCATCCGCCACCGCCGTGCGGATGTCGGCGACCGAGAACGGCTTGGTCACGACGTCGTGCACCAGCGCATTGAGGTTCGAGGCGCGCTCGCGCTGGTCGGCAAAGCCGGTCATCAGCAGGATGGTCAAATCGGGGAAATCTCGTGCGACGGAAAGCGCCAGCGCGATGCCGTCCATCACCGGCATCTGGATGTCGGTGAGCAGCAGGTCGAACTGGCCGTCCGCGAGGGTCAGGATTTCAAGCGCCTCGGCGCCGTCTTGCGCGGTGACGATCTCGTGGCCGTCCATGGCGATGGCGCGCGCCACCAGCTGGCGCATCGAATCCTCGTCGTCGGCAATCAGGATTTTGGACATGAGACCAACCTTGGGATCAATCTCGCGACCAACTTTGCCTGCGAGACCTGCGAAATCGATTATACGCTGCCACCGGCGATGTCGCGCCGGTTGAAGAAGCGAACGTCGATATTGCGGCCCTCCGGCGGCGGCGAGGCCAGGCGCGAGCGGAAAAAGGCGCGCTCGCCGGGCTGTAGCACGGTCTGTTCCAGAACCGCGTTCCAGGCGTAGATTTCCGCGCCTTGCGCGTCGCGCACCGCGAAGCGCAGCCGGGGAATGTCGAGCGGCTTCTTGCCCTGGCCCACGATCACGCCCTCGATCACCAGCACCTGCTTACCGTCCACGGTCTCGCTGGAGAGCTTGACGTCCTTGAAGGCCAGTGCGCGCAGGTTAACTTCGAGGCCGACCATCCTGTAGAAGGCGGCCGTCTGCGGCAGCAGCCGCACCATGTCGCCGCGCCAAATCACCAGCGCCAGCACCAGCGCGCCCATGGCGGCGCAGGCTGTCGGCAGGCCGAAATGGGATTTTCGCGGGGCCGCGGTGGCCATCGGACGGCGCACTCGGGCGCCGCGGCGGCGGCCGAACAGGCCGCGGAACCAGGACTGGTGCTGTTCGCCGACGACTTCCTCCTCGACGGACCGGGCGGCCGCGGACCATTCGTCCTCGGTGTCGCTGGTTTCCTGGTCCGGCCAGTCGCTCGCGATCGAGGGGCTGTCAACGACAGGCGCCTCAGCGGCGCCGTCGTCTTGGGCATAGGAGTTCCACTGCTCGGCGAGATCGGACTGGTCGTCGCCCCGGCTGGCCGCGGCCATGGCTGGGACAGATGCCTCCTCGATGGCATCCTCGGCATGGGCGACCCAGGTTTCCTTGCAACGGGAACAGCGCACGGCCCGGCCGTTCGCCCCAAGGCTCGCGGGCTTGATGGCGTAGGATGTCGTACAATGAGGGCAGACGATATGCATGGACGAGCCTTGATGCATGGCCAAGTCGTGACGGTGACACGGTCGCGGAGAACCGAGCGGGAAAGATGCTACCAATTATGCTACAGGACGACCGTTAACGAACCGGAAACCATAACGGCCGCAAAACCCGCTGATCGCGTGTGGCGGAGCACAGCCGTGCGGTCCGCGGCCTCTCTCGAACGGAGCTGAGCTTGGTTCGGTTCGAAAATGTCGGATTGCGTTACGGTCTGGGGCCCGAGGTCTTGCGCGACCTCAACTTCCAAATTCCGGCGCATTCCTTCCAGTTTCTCACCGGCCCGTCCGGCGCCGGCAAGACCTCGTTGCTGCGCCTGTTGTTCCTGTCGCATCGCCCGACGCGCGGCCTCGTCAATTTGTTCGGTCACGACATCTCGCAACTGGGCAAGGACGAGATCGCAGACTTGCGCAAGCGCATCGGCATCGTGCTCCAGGATTTCCGCCTGCTTGACCACATGACCACCTATGAGAACGTCGCGCTGCCGTTCCGGGTGATGGGCCGCAGCGAATCGAGCTACCGCAAGGAGGTCATCGACCTGCTGAAATGGGTCGGGCTCGGCGAACGCATGGACGCGCTGCCGCCGATCCTGTCCGGCGGCGAGAAGCAGCGCGCGGCAATCGCGCGCGCCGTGATCTCGCGGCCGCAGCTGCTGCTGGCAGATGAGCCGACCGGCAGCGTCGATCCGACGCTCGGCCGCCGCCTGCTGCGGCTGTTCATCGAGCTCAACAAGTCAGGCACCGCCGTCATCATCGCCACCCACGATATCGCCCTGATGGACCAGTACGAGGCGCGACGCTTCGTGCTGCACCAGGGACGGCTGCACGTCTATGAGTAGGCCCGAGGAGCGCGGTGTGCTGGTCGATCTCGGGCAGGAGGGGCCGCCGCTTCCGGCCCGGGCGCGCAACATGTCGCCGATCGTGCCGCGCGCCTCGATCCACGGCCGCGCGCTCGTCGCCGTCGTCGCCATCATGACCTTCCTGGCGTCGATGACGACCGGCACGGTGCTGCTGGTGAGCGCCTCCGCCGCTGAATGGCAGTCGGATGTCGCGAGCGAGATCACCATCCAGGTCCGCCCGCAGACGGGCCGCGATCTCGAACGCGACACCGCGGCGGTGACCGAGGCCATGCGCGCGCAAGCCGGCATCGTCGAGGTCAAGCCGTTCACCAAGGACGAGAGCGGCAAGCTGCTCGAGCCCTGGCTCGGCACCGGCCTGTCGATGGACGATCTGCCGGTGCCGCGCATGATCATCGCGCGCGTGCAGCCCGGCACGGCGCTCGATCTCGGCGCTCTGCGCGCCCGCGTGACCCAGGTGGCGCCAAGCGCCAGCGTCGACGATCACCGCGCATGGATCGAGCGCATGCGCTCGATGACCAACGCCACCGTGCTCGCCGGTCTCGGCATCCTCGCGCTCGTCATCGTCGCCACCATCATCTCGGTGTCGTTCGCGACCCGGGGCGCCATGGCGGCGAACCGTCCGATCGTCGAGGTGCTGCATTTCGTCGGCGCCGGCGACCGCTATATCGCCAACCGCTTCCTGCGTCATTTTCTCAGGCTGGGGCTGGAGGGCGGCGTGATCGGCGGCGGCGCCGCCATGCTGGTGTTCGGCTTCTCCGAGTCGATTGCAGGCTGGTTTTCCGGCACCCCCGTCGGCGACCAGTTCGCCGCGCTGCTCGGCACCTTCTCGCTGCGGCCGTCCGGCTACATCGTGCTCGCGGTGCAGGCCGTGCTGATCGGCGCCATCACCGCGGTCGCCTCGCGCCAGACGCTGTTCGCGACGCTGAATGATGTCGATTGAGGCCGACAAACCGGACTCCACTTCGCCTCAAAACGTCCTAAAATCATCTCTGGGAAGGGATCACCGACATCACATGACCGCGCCGACCGACGATCGATCGCCGAAACTGCCGCGCGGCTGGCTGCGCGCGGCCGTGATGTCGGCGATTGCGCTCGCCTTCGTCGGCGTGGCGGTGGGCTTCATCGCGTTTCTGTCGCAATTGCGCGGCGCCGAGATCGCGCCGGACCGCAAGGCGGACGGCATCGTGGTTCTGACCGGCGGCTCCTCGCGGGTGTCGGATGCGATGGAGCTGCTCGCTGCCGGCTACGGCAGGAGACTCCTGATCTCCGGCGTGCACCCGACCTCGACGGCGACCGACATCTCCCGGACATTGCCGGAGAACCAGTCCTTCATGCGTTGCTGCGTCGATCTCGACCGCACCGCGGTCTCGACCCGCGGCAATGCCGCGGAAGCGCGGCGCTGGGCCGCGGGGCGCGGATTCAAATCGCTGATCGTGGTCACCTCGAACTATCACATGCCGCGCGCGCTGGTGGAATTTTCGCATGCGATGCCGGAGACGACACTGATCCCGTTCGTGGTGGTCGGCGACAAATGGCGCGAGGAGCCGTGGTGGACCTCGGCGTCCACCTTGCGGCTGCTGCTGTCGGAATATGTCAAGTACATCGCGGCCGAGCTCAGGGTGCGGCTGGAGGATTTCGGGATTGACCTTTCGCCCGAGATGTCGGAGCAGCCTTCCGGGCTGCAGCCGAAGCGGCCCGCCACCGCACAGGCCAATTGATCGGCAACTGATCGGCAATTGATCGGATCCTCGATGTTCTTGATTTTCCTGCGATCGCTCGTCTTCAACGTGCTGTTCTACACCGTGCTGGTGTGCCTCGCGATCGTGGCGCTGCCGACCTTCGCGTTGCCGCCGCGCGCCATGCTCACGGTCGCGCAATGGTGGGCGAAGGCGACGCTGTTCCTGATGCGGGCGGTCTGCAACATCAAGGTGGAATTCCGCGGCCTCGACAAGATTCCGACGGGACCATTGGTCGTCGTGGCGAAGCACCAGTCGTTCTGGGAGACGTTCGTCTTGCCGGGCTTCTTCGACCGTCCGATTTTCATCCTCAAGCGTCAGCTCATGCAGATCCCGGTGTTCGGTCAGTTCCTGGTCAAGACCGGGATGATCGCGATCGACCGCAATGCCGGCGTCAAGGCGCTGCTGGACATGACGCGGCGGGCGCGCGAGGCGGTGCGCAGCGGCGGGCAGCTCGTGATCTTTCCCGAAGGCACGCGCCGCGCTCCGGGCGCGCCATCGGACTACAAAAGCGGCTTCGCGCAGATCTATTCGTCCTGCGGCGCGCCGTGCCTGCCGATCGCGCTCAATTCCGGCCTGTTCTGGCCGCGCCGCACCTTCATGCGCTATCCCGGCACGCTGGTGGTGGAGTTCCTCGATCCGCTGCCGCCGGGCTTGCCCAAGGACGAGTTTCTCTCCCGCGTGCAAACGGCGATCGAAGACGCGACCGGCCGCCTCGTCGAAGCGGGTCGCAAGGAGCAGGAGCAGCTGATCGGCTCGGCGCCGAGCTATGCGCCGTTGGAGAACTAGCGGTTTTCCCGATTGTCCACCGGAGCCGGGGCGTGCGGAGAATGCGCATCCCCATGCAGCATCATGGCAAGCTGATGCAGCTGCGCGTCGCGAAAGCCTTCGGCCTCGATCGCCTTCACCGTCGCGGTCACGTAGTCGCGGTTGGCGCCGGACTGGCCGTGGCCCTGGAGCACGTGGCGATGCTGGTCGGTGAGCGACAGCCGGCCGGCATATTGCACATGGCCGCGATCGACGACATAGGCGAGCGCGGAGACGCGCTGCCGCGCATCGTTCTCCAGCCACACCGAGCGCATGACTTCGCGATAGACCGACGTCACCTGCTCGCGCGCGCGCAAATAGGCCACGACGTCGGCGCGGTTCTTTTCGGCGACGCGGAAGGCGATGCCGCGGCAGGCGCCGCCGCGGTCGAGGCCGAGCACCAGACCCGGCTTCTCCGGCGTGCCACGGTGCACGAAGGAATAGACGCAGAGTGCGCGGTGCTCGCCGACCAGCCGCGCGGGGACGCGCTCCTCGAATTCGAAGCCCGGCCGCCACATCAGCGAGCCGTAGCCGAACACCCAGAGGTCGCCTTTGGCAGTGGTGACGGAGGGGAGGGTGATTTCCGACATTTCGGGCACGGCTACCAGAACCGCGCCCCCAAGCGAAGCGAATTCTCCGCCTTTCGGAGCAAGCCAACCTCGCTTACATTTGACAAAATCAGGGGTCAAAGGGTCGCCGCATGTCCGATATGACCGTTGCCGCACGCCGGCGCTCCCGCTGGGGCCTTTTCATCGCCCCTGTCATCCTCCTGATCCTCGCGGTGGCGTGGAGCGGCTTCTGGTTCTATGCGGCGTCGCAGGCCGAAATCGCCGCCGATGCCTGGCGCGCGCAGGAGGCCAAATCCGGCCGCGTCTATGATTGCGCCAAGCGCTCGATCGCGGGCTTCCCCTTCCGCTTTGAGGTCCAGTGTTCGGGCGCCAGCGTCGCCCTGGTGTCGCAGAACGCCAGCAAGACGCCGTTCACGGCGAAGCTCGACAACATCCTGGTCGTCGCGCAGGTCTACGACCCCAAGCGCGTCATCGCGGAATTCACCGCACCCGCGACGCTCACTGATGGCGTCACGCAGAGCACCTTCGTGGTGAACTGGAGCAAGGGTCGCAGCAGCGTGGTCGGCCTGCCCGCCGTGCCGGAGCGCGCCTCCATCGTATTCGAGGAGCCGACGGTCAATCGTGTCGACGGCAGCGTGCAGGTGCCGCTCGCGCGCGCGAAACAGGTCGAGCTGCATGGACGCCTCGCGGATGGATCGCCGTCCGATCATCCCGTGATCGAGACCGTGCTCCAGATCGCGCAGGGCAGCATCCAGGGCGTTCATCCGCTGCTCGCCGAGCCGTTCGAGGCCGACACGCGGGCGAAGATCACCGGACTGTCCGACCTCACGCCAAAGCCGTGGCCGCAGCGCTTCCGCGAGATCCAGGCCGCCGGCGGCCATATCGAGATCGTACAGTCCCGGATCCAGCAGGGCGAGATGATCGCGGTTGCGGCCGGCACGCTCGGGCTCTCGGCTAACGGCCGTCTCGACGGCGAATTGCAGATGACGGTGACGGGTCTCGAGCGCGTGATCCCCGCGCTCGGCATCGAGAAGATGCTGGAGGAGGGGGTGCCGCAGGCAACCCTCGATCGCGTCGCGCCCGGCGTAAAGTCGCAGGACCTCAACAATCTGTTCGGTGCGCTCGACCGCGCCGTTCCCGGCCTCGGCAAGGTCATCAAGCAGAACGCCAATGCCGGTGTGGCCGCCGGCATCAATTCGATCGGCACCGAGAGCACGCTGGAAGGCAAGAAGGCCCGCAGCTTCCCGCTGAAGTTCGTCGACGGCGCCGTGCTGCTCGGCCCGGTCAAGGTCGGCCAGATCCCGCCGCTGTATTAGGTCGTGAATTCATAAATCTGCCGGGCGGACAGCTTGGTCCGCCTGACGCGTTTGAAGCTGTAAACAGATGGCTTCCGAGGAGCTTCTTGTTAGCGCCGGTGATGCAACCCGCGAGGTCCTCTCCGGCGTCGGGCGAGGAGTGTATCAGTTGCGGCTCGACAGGTAGCGTTCTGCCGCCCTATTGAAGACCAACTGCCGGCTCTAAAGTCGCGCCCAGATTATCTGGGGTTCGGGGGAAACAATGCGCGCGTTGAATTATCTCGTGGCAGCATCGCTGCTCGTCGCCTCCCTTCAGACCGCAACCGCCAGGGATAGCGAACATTGGGTGGTGTCCTGGACGGGCGCGGTTCAGGGCCCATACCCCGTCGGCAATCCGTCTGCCCAGCCCGAACAGAAATTCGCGTTTCCCGAGCCTGCGGCCGGTGCGCGGGACCAGACTTTTCGCCTGATCGTGCGGCCGGATATCTGGGGCCGTCAGGCCCGCATCCGGCTCAGCAACGCCTTCGGCACCAAACCCGTCACGTTTGACGGCGTTTACGTCGGCCTGCAGTCGGGTAGTGCCGCGTTGATCCGCGGCTCCAACACTCCCATTACGTTCGCCGGCACGCCTTCCGTTACGGTGTCGCCGGGGAATTCGGTCTGGAGCGATGCGATCGCGCTGCCGTTTGCAAAGCGGCCCGATGACCTCGCCGGCCGCGGGCTTGCGGTCAGTTTTCATGTCGCCGGCCAGAGCGGTCCGATGACCTGGCACGCCAAAGCGCTGACCACCTCCTATGTCAGTGCGCCGGGCGGCGGCGCGAAGGGCGCCCTCGAAGACGAGGCTTCCTTCCCCTATGCGACCGCGTCGTGGTTCTTCCTCGATGCGATCGAGATGACTGCGCCTGCGGACGCCTTCGCCATCATGGCGTTTGGGGATTCGATTACCGACGGGACCGCCTCGACCATGAATGGCGACGATCGCTGGCCCAACGTGCTGTCGCGTCGCCTGAAGGCGGTCTACGGCAACAAGGTCGCCGTCGTGAATGGCGGCATCGGTGGCAACCAAATCGCAGGCCCCGCCGAATACGGTCCCGACAAACCGTACGCGGGCGGCCCCGCTTCGGGTCAGCGGCTCGATCGCGACGTGCTGTCGCTGTCCGGCATATCGAGCCTGATCTGGCTGGAAGGCATCAACGATTTCAGCAAGAACGGCAATTTTGCCGCCGACCAGGTCATCGCCGCGATGAAGGACGGCGTCGCGAAACTACGCGCGAAATGGCCGCAAGCCCGGATCATCGGCGCCACCGTTGTTTCGGCACTGGGCAGCACCAGCGCGGCCCATGGTTTTCCCGAGCAGGATGACAAGCGTAAGGCGCTCAACGCATTCATCCGTAGCTCGGGGACATTCGACGCTGTGATAGATTTTGATCGCGCGACGCTCGACCCGGCCTCGGGTGGCCTCAAGCCGGAGTTCGTTCCCGAAAGCACGACAGGCGGCGCCGGCGACAAGCTTCATCCCAACCGCACCGGATATCTGGCGATGGGACAGGCCATCGACCTCGATCTGTTCAAGCCGGGAAAGTTTGTTCGCAGCGCGAAGCAGTAGGAAGAATTCAGAGTCGCCTCTCTCCATTCATCGCCCTCAGCTGTCGTAACGCGCTCCATGCGGGTTACGAGCTGAACTCACGGCCGCTTCGCCGGATCGTGATGACCCGCCGGGAATGCGGAGCCGCAAACTCCGCTCTCTCTCCATGTCGGCCGCACGATGATGCGGTCGCCCCAGGCAGGAGAGATAATCATGATCAAGTCCAAACTGTTCGTTGCCGTCGTCGCCATCTCGGCCGCGATCGCGACGCCCGCCTTCGCGCAGTGGCAATGGCAGTCGCAGGAGCCGGCCGCATACGCCTCGATGTATCCGAATGGTGATCGCAACATCTCGAATCCCACGACGCGGGAGACGATGGCATTCGTCCCCACGCCGAAATCACCGCGCCCCACGGTGATGCGCGCGACCAAGGGCAAATAGCCGCCGTCCCACCACTTGCCCCTCGCGAACTGGGCCCGGTCATGTCCCGGCCGGGCCCAATGCGCGTTGCCTTGAACGTGGCTTTGGACAATCGCGCGTGCGGATCCGCAGCCAACGAAAAATATTCCGAACAGGATCGTCAGGAAAACGTGATGCAGAAGATGCACGGCGCCGCGAATAATCGCAGCCGCATTCAAATCACTCCACACCAGGGAAGCATGCATGCGCCGGAGACGGCGCGCGGAATCCAATCCACTTCCCAAATGGAGGAAGCTTCAAGTGCGGATCATCAATTGCGGACTGATGCTGGGCATTCTCGCTGCCTGTTCCGGGCAGGCGCGTGCCGACGACAATGTCACAACCGAAATCCAGTCGCTGAAGGCCAAGCTGAAGGAGCTACAGCAGCGCGTGGACTCCGAGGCGCGCAAGACGCGACAGGTTGAAGCGCAGGCGAAAACCGTTCAGTTACCTGCAAGCTACAAGGCGCTCGCCGCCGATCCATGTGCGGCCGGCAAGGTCTGCAACAAGGGCGTGACGCTGACATTCGGTGGTTGGGTCGATCTCACCGGCATCTACCGCTCACGCAATCTCGCCTCCGATACCGGCTCGGTCTACAACTTCATCCCCTATCAGCAGAGCCGCAACTTCAACATTCCGGAAACGCGCTTCTCCGCGCGCCAGAGCAGGTTCTCGGTGCTGGCCGAGGGCAATGCCGATGCGGACACGCACCTCGCGGGTTATGGCGAGATCGATTTCGAAGGTGCGGCTCAGACGGCGAGCTCGGTTGCGACCAACTCGTTCAATCCGCGCATGCGGCAGCTCAGTCTGGAACTGGACCGCAGTGATCTCGGTCTTCACTTCCTCGCCGGGCAATCCTGGTCGCTCAACGCGCCGACCAAGTCCGGCATCGATCCTCGTGGCGTCGATGCGCCCGGCGTGATCGACTTCGAATCCGTTCCGGGATTTCTTGCGGCACGCCAGCCCGGGCTGCGCGTCTGGCAGGACATCGGACCGGAGTTCAAGCTGGCTGCCTCGGTCGAGAATGCCCAGACAGCGTTCTTCGGCGGCAACGTCCCGGCCGTCGGCACACCCGCCATCGGACCACAGGGCGTGCTGAACCCGAACCTTCAGGTCAATCTGACCGGTCCCGGCGGCAGCTTCTTCAACAACCTCAACAATGTCAGTCTGAATCAGGTGCCCGACATCACCGTCAAGGCAGCGTGGGACCCACGGCTCGGGCCCACCAAGCTGCATGTCGAGGCGTGGGCGCTCTACCGCCAGCTGTTCGATCGCTTCAACAACGCCAACCACACCTACGACACCGGAAGCTTCGGTGGACACATCTTCGCCGAACTGATTCCGAAAACTCTCGATCTTCAGCTCTATGGCTCGCACGGCGTGTTGGGCCGCTTCACGGCAACGCCGTTCCCCGACGCGGCGGTGGCGCAGGACGGCACCATCCTCCCGCTGACGATCACGGCGGCCGCCGTCGGCCTGATCTGGCACGCGACGCCGAGCCTCGATGTCTACTCCTATGCAGGCCTCGAAAAGGCCAAGGCGAATTTCGCCAATGTTGGAACGGTGCCGTTCGGCTACGGCAATCCGCTCTACAACAACACCGGCTGCTTGACCGAGAACTCGCCGGCCGCGACCTGCAACGGCAACACCAGGGAGGTCCGGCAGATCACGACCGGGATCTACGACACCATCTACCAGGGGAGTTTCGGTACGCTGAAAGCCGGCCTGCAGTATTCCCACACGCAACGGTTCGCGTTCGCGGGCGTCGGCGGCGCTCCGAGGACGGACGACAACGTCGTCATGACGCAGATCCGCTACTATCCGTTCTAGTCACGGAGCCACGCAGGCTGGTAGCCTGGATGGAGCGAAGCGCAATCGGGAATCTTGCCTCAAGCGACGGAGGTCCCGGATTACGCTTGCGCTCCATCCGGGCTACTTCAGTGCTACGGCTTGTTGCCGAGCTGCGCGTGCGGCCGGCCGAAGTCGGGCGCGGCCGAGTCCTGGCCGATTTCGACGATGCCGCGGCGGATGGCGCGGGTGCGGGTGAAGTGGTCGAACAGTGCCTCGCCGTCGCCGCGGCGGATCGCGCGGGTGAGCTTTGCCAGATCCTCGGTGAAGGTGCCGAGCATCTCCAGCACGGCTTCCTTGTTGGCGAGGAAGACGTCGCGCCACATCGTCGGATCGGATGCCGCGATGCGCGTGAAGTCGCGAAAGCCGCCGGCGGAGAACTTGATGACCTCGGACTCCGTCACCTGCGCCAGCTCGTCGGCGGTGCCGACGATGGTGTAGGCGATCAGATGCGGCAGATGGCTGGTGATCGCGAGCACGAGATCATGATGATCCGGCGTCATGATTTCGACCTTGGCGCCCATCGCCGCCCAGAACGCACGCAGGCCATCGGTGGCGGCCGCATCAACGCCCTCCGGAGGGGTAAGGATGCACCAGCGGTTGATGAAGAGCTCGGCGAAGCCGGAATCTGGGCCCGAATGCTCGGTGCCTGCGACGGGATGCGCCGGCACGAAATGGATGCCTTTCGGCAGATGCGGCGCCATATCCCTGACGATGGCGCCCTTGACCGAGCCGACGTCGGAGATGATCGCGCCGGGCTTGAGATGCGGGGCGATCTCCTGCGCCACCGGGCCGCAGGCGCCGACGGGAATGCAGAGGATAACGAGATCGGCGTCCTTCACGGCTTCTGCATTGGTCGCCACGACCTGATCGACGATGCCGAGCTCCATCACGCGTGCGCGCGTCTTCTCCGAGCGCGCGGTGGTGACGATCTCGGAAGCCAGGCCCTGGAGCTTCGCGGCGCGCGCGATCGAGCCGCCGATCAGGCCGAAGCCGATCAGCGCGACGCGCTGGAAGTGCGGGGTCGCGCTCATCGTCCGGCCATGAAGTCGCGCAGGCCCTCGACGACGAGGCGGTTGGCCTCCTCGGTGCCGACGGTCATGCGCAGCGAATGCGGCAGGCCGTAGTTCTTCAAGCCGCGCAGCACAAGGCCTCGCCTGGTGAGGAACGCGTCGGCGGCGTCCGAGGTCTTGCCCTCGGTCGGGAAGTGGATCAGCACGAAATTGGCGACGCTCGGGGTCACCTTCAGCCCGAGCTTGCCGATCTCCTCGGTCAGCCAGTTGCGCCAGGTCTCGGTGAATTGCTTCGACATCGCCTGGTGCGCGGTGTCCTCGATCGCGGCAACGGCGGCGTACATGGCCGGCGTCGACACGTTGAAGGGACCGCGGATGCGGTTGACCGCATCGATGATGTGCTCGGGGCCGAACATCCAGCCGATGCGCAGCGCCGCGAGACCATGGATCTTGGAGAAGGTGTGTGTCACCACCGTGTTTTCGGTGGTCGCGACCAGCTCGATCCCCATCTCGTAATCGTTGCGCGAGACGTAGTCGCAATAGGCTGCGTCCAGCACCAGCAGCACGTGCGAGGGCAGGCCGGCGCGCAGGCGCTTGACCTCGTCGAACGGCACATAGGTGCCGGTCGGGTTGTTGGGGTTGGCGAGCCAGACCAGCTTTGTCTTCGGCGTCACCGCCTTGAGGATGGCGTCGACATCGCAGGTGAGGTTCTTCTCGGCCGCGATGACATTCTTCGCGCCGACCGCCATGGTCGCGATCGGGTAGACCAGGAAGCCGTGCGTGGTCGAGATCGCCTCGTCGCCATGGCTGAGATAGGTGTGGGCGAGCAGGTTGAGGATCTCGTCCGAGCCGGCGCCGCAGATGATGCGGTTGGGATCGAGCCCGAAGGTGCGCCCGATCGCTTCGCGCAGCACGCGCGAGGTTCCTTCCGGATAGTCTTCCAGATGATCCGCCACCTGCTTGAACGCCTCGATCGCCTTCGGCGAGGGCCCGAACGGCGTCTCGTTGGCCGAGAGCTTGAACACCTTGCGGCCGGGCTCTGCCACCGGGGTCTTGCCGGGCGTATAGGGCGCAATATCGAGAATGCCGGGATTCGGCACGGGGCGGGACATCTTCAACTCCGGACTGGCTTAAGCGGTTCGCGACTTACGATTTCGACCCGGTCGGGGGCACCGTATAGCGCGTTGCGTGGCTGCCGACGAGGGCCGTGGAGCGCACCGAGGCCCCCGCTTCGATCAGGGCAGCCTTGATCTTGTCGATGCTGCTTGTCGCGGTGACCGAGACCAGCAGCGCGGCGCCGTCGAAGGCGGTGTCGGGCACTGCCACGATCTCGGCGAGCGGCGACAGGGCGCGCGCGACCTCCGCATTCCACCCCGACACGCGCACGCTGAAGGTCTCGACCTCCGTCACCAGGGCGCTGTCGGCGACGCGCGAGACCGCGAACACGGGCAACGCCGCCGGATGGTCGGCGCGCTCGACGAAGGGCAGCCGCGCGATGATCTTTGGCGCGCCGGCTTCTTCCAGCGACAGCCACCACGGCGTGCGGCTCGAAGTCGCCGAGACCAGCGCCAGATCGCCCTTGGACTTCGCGACGGCCTCGACCGCCGCCTGCGCGCTGAAATGCGCGACGTAAGGCACCGTGAAGCCGAAATGGAATCGCGCGGAATCGCGCATGGCCGGCTCGCTCGCCGAGATGTCGGCGTGCACCGAGAACGGGGCCTGGACATAGGTGAAGGTCGCGATGATGACGCGCCAGATGCTCTCGACCGTATCGAGCGGCAGGATGCCGCGATGACGCTGCACGAGGTCGCGCATCATGGAGGCCTCACGTGCCGGGCGGAACGCCGAGCCGACCTCCTGGGTCTGCTTCACCTGGATCAGGCGGTCGATGATGTCGCCGCGTTGCATCAGCAGGCGATGCATGCCCTCGTCGATCGCGTCGATCTCCTTGCGCAATTCCTGGAGTGATGGTGGCGCGGGCGGACGTTGGGACATGTCTGACAGGTGCTGTTGAGAGGCGTTCCAATGCGGATCAGTCGAGCCGTCACCGCTGTGATGGATATCCTGATTAGGCAGTCGGGGCTGCGAAAGCAAAGAGAAATGCAAAGGGAAATCGGGCCCTTTCCGCCCGTGGCGCGACAGGCGAATTTGGCTGATCCGGGCCGTGACTTGACGAAAACCGTCCAAGACGGTAGTTTTTACCCGTTCCGTGGTCATTTGAGCCGGCCGGCTTGCAGCCACGTTAAAAAACTCGCTAAACAGGCCGGGGACGCTTTCGATCCCGGCCGAACCTATCGTTCAGGCCGGGTTTTTCATGGCCTGATGTCAATGCGGTCACCACGACGACCGCAAACGAGGTCGATGGTCAGATGGTTGGCGTCCAGTCAATTCCGAGTCCCGCGATCACCGCCGACGAGCGGTCGCACGAGGTGGATCATCCGAGTTCGCACGTCGCGCAGTTTGGCTTGGAACAGCCGCTGCGGCTCGATTGCGGTGTCGATCTCAGCCCGTTCCAGATCGCCTACCAGACCTATGGCGAGCTGAATGCCGATCGCTCCAACGCGATCCTGATCTGCCATGCGTTGACCGGCGACCAGCACGTCGCCAATGTGCACCCTGTCACCGGCAAGCCCGGCTGGTGGGAGACTTTGGTCGGCTCGGGCCGACCGCTCGATCCCAGCGAGTATTTTATCATCTGCTCCAACGTGATCGGCGGCTGCATGGGCTCGACCGGTCCGGCTTCGATCAATCCGGCGACCGGCAAGGTTTGGGGCCTCGATTTCCCCGTCATCACCATCCCCGACATGGTGCGCGCGCAGGCGATGCTGATCGACCGGCTCGGCATCGACACGCTGTTCGCAGTCGTCGGCGGCTCGATGGGCGGCATGCAAGTGCTGCAATGGACGGCGGCGTATCCGAGCCGGGTGTTCTCCGCGCTGGCGATCGCCTGCTCGACACGACATTCGGCGCAGAACATCGCGTTCCACGAGCTTGGCCGCCAGGCGGTGATGGCCGACCCCGATTGGCACCATGGCGGCTATGCCGATCAAGGTATCCATCCGCATCGTGGGCTCGCTGTCGCCCGGATGGCGGCGCACATCACCTATCTCTCCGACGCCGCGCTGCATCGCAAATTCGGACGGCGGATGCAGGACCGCGAGCTGCCGACCTTCTCGTTCGACGCCGACTTCCAGGTCGAGTCCTACCTGCGCTACCAAGGCTCGTCCTTTGTCGAACGCTTCGATGCCAACTCCTATCTCTATCTGACCCGCGCGATGGATTATTTCGACATCGCGGGCGACCATGGCGGCGTGCTGGCGAAGGCGTTCGCGGGAATCCAGACCCGGTTCTGCGTGGTCTCCTTCACCAGCGACTGGCTGTTCCCGACATCGGAATCGCGCGCACTGGTGCACGCGTTGAATGCGTCGAGCGCGCGGGTGTCGTTCGCCGAGATCGAGACCGATCGCGGTCACGACGCGTTCCTCCTCGACGTGCCCGAGTTCTTCGACATCGGCCGTGCGTTCCTGCAGTCGGCAGGCAAGGCGCGCGGGCTCACCGCCAAGAAAGCTTAAAGGACGGCTAGTCATGTCTGTACAGGAAGCGCTGCCGCTGGGCGGCCTTGCGGCCGGGCAGCCCGGTGATTTTCGCGCCGACCATGTGCTGGTGGCCGAGATGGTCAAGCCGGGCTCGAAAGTGCTCGATGTCGGGTGTGGCGAGGGCGACCTGCTCCAGCTGCTGGAAACTCGCGGCATCGACGGCCGCGGCATCGAGCTGTCGCGCGAGGGCGTCAACCGCTGCGTCGCCAAGGGTCTCGCGGTGGTGCAGGGCGATGCCGACACCGACCTCGTGAATTATCCGGATGACGCCTTTGACTACGTGATCCTGTCGCAAACCTTGCAGGCGACGCGGCAGCCCAAGGTCGTGCTCGAGAATCTCTTGCGCATCGGCCGCCGCGCCATCGTGTCGTTCCCGAATTTCGGCTTCTGGAAGATGCGGCTCCAGCTCCTGATCGGCGGCCACATGCCGCGCACGGAGAACCTGCCGGCAAGCTGGTATGACACCGCCAACATCCATTTCTGCACCATCAAGGATTTCGTCGAGCTCTGCGATGCGATCGACGTCAAGATGGAACGTGCCGAGGCGCTCGACCTCTACGGCCGTCCGCTGCGGCTGCGGATGCCCTGGTGGGTGTGGAATCTGTTCGGCGAGCAGGGCGTGTTTCTGCTGACGCGCGGCGGCAGGAAGTAGTTCTTCGTCATTGCGCGCGCAGCGCTAATGTGGCGCCAGTGACCTCGGGTCGCGCGCCGGCCATCTTCCCGCTTCCACCAGCGTGACGAACCGTTCCACCGTTTCGTTGAACAGCGCGGGCTCTTCGAGATTGAGCACGTGGCCGGACTTCGGAAACATGGCGAGCCCTGCCGCAGGCAGATGCTTCTTCAGGAACAGGCTTGCGCCCACGCACGGATCGTCCTCGTCGCCGCAGATGATGAGTGCCGGCGTCGTGGCCGCTCTGATCGCGTCCGTCATCGTAAAGATCGAGGGACGGCCGGCCTGGAAGCCGCGCATCGTCCGCGCCGATCCCTTGGCGTCGTGCCGCGCCAGGGCGGCATAGAAATCGGCGTGGCCGCGCGGGTCCTTCACCAGGAAGGGAATCCGGCTCGGCGCCTCGCGCGTGACTTTTGCGACTTCGGCTGAGCCGAGCATCTCGAATTGCTCCGCGTTGGCGCGGCACTGCTTGCACCAGGCGTCGAGGTTCTCGATCTCCGAGCCTGAGCCGACGCCGGCGAGCGTCATCGATAGCGCACGTTGGGGCGCGTTGAGCCCGATCTGGAGCGACGAATAGGCGCCCATCGAGAGACCGACGAAGTGCGCGCGATCGATCTTCAGGTGATCGAGCACCGCGAGCGCATCGGTATAGAAATGCGTGTAGCCGTAGACCTCGCCATCAGGCACGTCCGATGGCGTGTAGCCGCGCGCCGAATAGGTGATGCAGCGATGGCCGCGCGAAAAGTAGCGCATCTGCGGCTCCCAATTGGTGTAGTCGGCCGCGAATTCGTGCAGAAAAATAATCGGCGTGCCGGTGTCTGCTTCTTCGAAATAGAGGCGACAATTATCCTTCGTGAGGGCGTGAGGCATCCGGTTTTCTCCCTGAGGTGGCTGCGGCGTTGGAATGCCGTCCTGCGGTGAGCGCATACGACCCTAACACTTATTAATCATCGTCGAAAATCTCCGCGACCGCGTCTTGTTCTCGCCACATCAGGATACTGATACAGCCCGCGGATATCGGCCACCGCACCGGCCGATCGGGAAGTGGGGGTGTCAACGAAGGATGAAGAATGTTCGAGTTGTTTGCGTCTCGCCTGTCGCGCTGTGTCGTCGCGCTGGCTGTTTTCTTCGCGGCGGTCGCCGCCTTCACTTCTCCGGCGTCAGCACGACCTCATCGTCATAGCGCAGAGCGCCACGCTTACGCGCATCACGCCAGCAGACATCATCATTACCGGCATGCACGCAGCTCGCGTTTCGATCGCGGCGCGGCGCAATTGCAGGCGAGCGGCTTCGGCAACACCTTCGCCAGCTATGACCCGAACGCCAATACCGGCGGCATCGCCATGAGCGGCAGCGGTGGAATGGCCATGAGGGGCAACGCAGGAATGGTTACCAGCGATAGCGGTGGGATGATCACGCGCGCCAGCCGTCGAATCGCCACGAGGCGTGGCGGTGGGATGGCCACTAACGCGAATGACGGCGGCGTGGCCCATAGCGCCACGGGCAGCGGCGGCTTCGGCGGCGGATCGGGCCTCGTGTCCGAGGCACGCCGCTATGTCGGCGGTAATCCGACCGGCCGCGGCAGCCTGTGGTGCGCGCGGTTCATGAACATGGTGCTTGAGAAGACCGGTCACCGTGGCACCGGCTCCGATATGGCGAATTCGTTCGCGCATTACGGGACGCGCGTCTCCGGTCCGCAGGTCGGCGCCATCGCAGTGATGTCGCGCGGTGGTCGGGGTGGTCATGTCGGCATCATTACCGGCGTCGACGCGCAGGGCAATCCGATCATGATCTCCGGCAACAACGGCAACCGCGTTCGCGAAGCACCAGTCTCGCGCGGCCGGATCTATGCGTATGTGATGCCGAACTGACGGCCGTCATTGCGAGGAGCGAAGCGACGAAGCAATCCAGGCTGTCTCCGCAGATAGATATCTGGATTGCTTCGCTGCGCTCGCAATGACGGAGTACGTGGCGCCGGCGCCGCGTCACACCAGCTTCGGCTCTTCAAACGCAACCGCGTCGCCCACGCCGATGTCGCCGTCGGCGATCACCTCGGCATAGATGCCGCAGTCCATGTGGCCGAGATTGCTCGAGAGCGTGGCCGGGATTTCGAGATCGCGCCTGGCGGTCTCGGGGTCGACGTTGGTGGCCGGGCAGCGCTTGATGCGTTTGACCACTTGCAGCCGGGCCTGTCCGATCGCGAGCGTCTGGCCGACGAGGTCGAGCTCGGACCAGGCCGGCCAGCCCTTCACGTAGAGATTGGCGCGGAAGCGCAGCGGGTGGACGGCGGCGCCGCCGAGCATGGTCTCGAGCGCGCGGACGCTGTCGATATTGATGATGGACACGACCTTGCGGGCGACGTCGGAAAAGCTGTGGTCTCGGCCGGACAGGATCTTGGGCGGACCTTTCAGCTCCGGCTGAAAGTTCTGGCCGAAGTAGTCCTCGATGGCGGCGCGCCCGGCGGCGGTCTCGAGATCGCCGCTGGCGGCGATCTGGCCGTCCTTGCGGATGGTCAGGCGGTTGGTCGCGTCCTCGAACCGGCTGTCGAGCGAAGCCAGCCGCTCATTGCGCGCCAGCATCAGGAACTGGATCTTCGGCTTCCACTGCGGCTGTTCCGGATCGAAGCCGCTGGGGCCGTTCTCGATGGCGTAGCGGCGGTCGGCGGGCAGGGTCTGGCCGGCTCGCAGGGAGACGCGGGGCAGGGGCTCCGGCGTCAGGCCCTTGATCGGATAGCGGTAGAGGCCGGTGATCTCGGCGGTCTGGCTGGCTGTCATTGCGCTAGGGGTCATGCCGCTACTTAGGGGATTCGGCCCATCGGCGCCAAGCGGGTGGATCCGCGCACGAAATTGTGAACTCGCCTCTTCCGGTCGGAGGCCTCGCTTCCCACATCTGGGTCAGGCCGGCGCCAGCGCCGGCTGATAACGACCGTTGCCGGTTGAGAAACGTCAATGCGGTCATCGGAAACCCAATGAAGATGCCGTTTGGAGTGCCTTAGAGGGCTCCAGGGGCAGGCCGAGGGAAAGACCACGATATGAATATCGAAAAATATACCGAACGCTCCAGGGGCTTCGTCCAGTCCGCGCAGTCGCTTGCGGTGCGCGAAGGGCACCAGCAGTTTTCGACCCTGCACGTCCTGAAAGTGCTGCTGGACGACAATGAAGGCCTCGCTGCCGGCCTGATCGACCGTGCCGGCGGCAATTCCCGCGCAATTCTGAAAGCGACCGAGGACGCCCTGAACAAGGTACCGAAGGTCTCCGGCGGCGGCGCCGGCCAGATCTATCTGGCGCCTGAGCTCGCCCGCACCTTCGACGCCGCCGAAAAGGCCGGCGAGAAGGCCGGCGACAGCTTTGTCACGGTCGAGCGGCTGCTGCTCGGCCTCGCGCTGGAGAAGACCAGCGAGGCGGGCGCGATCCTGGCCAAGGGCGGCGTCACCCCGCAAAACCTCAACGCGGCGATCGAGGCGCTGCGCAAGGGCAGGACCGCGGACTCCGCCACGGCCGAGAACGCGTATGACGCGCTGAAGAAATATGCCCGCGACCTCACCCAGGCGGCGCGCGATGGCAAGCTCGATCCGGTCATCGGCCGCGACGAGGAGATCCGCCGCACGATCCAGGTGCTGTCGCGCAGGACCAAGAACAATCCCGTCCTGATCGGTGAGCCCGGCGTCGGCAAGACCGCCATCGCCGAGGGCCTGGCGCTGCGCATCGTCAACGGCGACGTGCCGGAGAGCCTGAAGGACAAGAAGCTGCTGTCGCTCGACCTCGGTGCGCTGATCGCGGGTGCGAAGTATCGCGGCGAGTTCGAGGAGCGGCTGAAGGCCGTGCTCCAGGAGGTGATCGGGAGCGAGGGCAATTTCGTCCTGTTCATCGACGAGATGCACACGCTGATCGGCGCCGGCAAGGGCGATGGCGCGATGGACGCGTCCAACCTGCTGAAGCCTGCGCTCGCCCGCGGCGAGCTGCACTGCATCGGCGCCACCACGCTCGATGAGTACCAGAAGCACGTCGAAAAGGACGCAGCGCTGGCGCGGCGTTTCCAGCCGATCTTCGTCAGCGAGCCCTCGGTCGAGGATACGATCTCGATTCTGCGCGGGCTGAAGGACAAGTACGAGCAGCACCACGGCGTGCGGATCACCGATTCCGCGCTGGTCGCCGCCACGACGCTGTCCAACCGCTACATCACCGACCGCTTCCTGCCGGACAAGGCCATCGACCTCATGGACGAGGCGGCCGCGCGGCTCAAGATGCAGGTCGACTCCAAGCCGGAAGAGCTGGATTCGATGGATCGGGAAATCATCCGGCTGAAGATCGAACAGGAAGCATTGAAGAAAGAGAGCGATGCCGGTTCGAAGAGCCGCCTGCAGACGCTGGAGAAGGAGCTAGCCGATCTCGAGGAGAAGTCCGCGGCGCTCACCGCACGCTGGAGCGCGGAGAAGAACAAGCTCTCCGACGCCCAGAAGCTGAAGGCCGAGCTCGACGGCTTACGGGTCGAACTCGCCAACGCGCAGCGGCGCGGTGAATTCCAGAAGGCCGGTGAGCTGGCCTATGGCCGGATCCCCGAGCTCGAAAAGCAGCTTGCCGACATCGAGGCCAAGGAGAACTCCGGCGAGATGATGGAGGAGGCGGTCACCGCCAACCACATCGCGCAGGTGGTCTCGCGCTGGACCGGCGTGCCCGTCGACAAGATGCTGGAAGGCGAGAAAGACAAGCTTCTGCGGATGGAGGACTCGCTCGGCAAGCGCGTCGTCGGCCAGGCCGAAGCCGTACGTGCGGTCGCGACCGCCGTGCGCCGTTCGCGCGCGGGGCTGCAAGATCCGAACCGGCCGACCGGCTCGTTCATGTTCCTGGGGCCCACCGGCGTCGGCAAGACCGAACTGACGAAAGCACTCGCCGAGTATCTGTTCAACGACGAGACCGCGATGGTCCGGCTCGACATGTCCGAGTACATGGAGAAGCACTCGGTTTCGCGGCTGATCGGCGCGCCTCCGGGCTATGTCGGTTATGACGAGGGCGGTGCGCTGACCGAAGCAGTGCGGCGCCGGCCCTACCAGGTCGTGCTGTTCGACGAGATCGAGAAGGCGCACCCCGACGTGTTCAACGTCCTGTTGCAGGTGCTCGACGACGGCCGCCTCACCGACGGCCAGGGCCGCACCGTCGACTTCCGCAACACGCTGATCATCATGACCTCGAACCTCGGTTCGGAGTTTCTGGTGAACCAGCCGGAGGGCGAGGACACCTCGGCCGTGCGCGAGCAGGTGATGGGAATGGTGCGGTCGCACTTCAGGCCAGAGTTCTTGAACCGCGTCGATGAGATCATCCTGTTCCACCGCTTGCAGAGGAGCGAGATGGGCCGGATCGTCGAAATCCAGTTCGCGCGGCTGCAGAAGCTCTTGACCGATCGCAAGATCGTGCTGACGCTCGACGCTGCGGGCCGCGACTGGCTCGCCGCCAAGGGCTGGGATCCCGCCTACGGCGCACGGCCGCTCAAGCGCGTGATCCAGCGTCACGTCCAGGATCCGCTCGCCGAGATGATCCTGGCCGGCGACGTCAAGGACGGCGATACCGTTGCGATCTCGTCCGAAGGCAACGTGCTGACCTTCAACGGCAAGGCGCCGCAGACCGCGGAGATCGCCCAGTTCGAGGCGCCGGTGTCGAAGCGGAAATTGAACTGAGCGCCGGCAATCCAAGCCTGAAGCAAAATGCCGCCCCGGAGAGGTCAATCTCTCCGGGGCGGTTTGTTTTGCGGGTTGTTGACGATGTTGCTGCAGCCGGAGTGTGGTCTGGCTAGGACGTGCAATCTTTGCGGTGCGGCCCTGCCGGCATATGCAATCCATCTACAATTTCGACGCGCGGGGAGTTATTTCTTCGTGACCTTGTAGATCGCGTTCTCGATGTCAGAAGAGAAATAGATCGTGCCGGATTCCCCGATGCCAACGCCCGTCGGGATATGCGTCGGCAGCCCTCCGGGCGCACCGCTCAGGCCGATCGGGAGATTGGCCGCGATCTCGGTGATCGTGCCGCTCTCCGGTGCGATCTCGATCAACCGCTTCGCGCCGACCTCCGCCACGATCAGCTTGCCGTCGCTGGCGCGTGCGATGCCTTCGGGCATTTTCAGGTCCTTGGCGATGACCGTCTTCTCGCCGTTGCTCTCGATCATCGAGACGACGCCGGAAAAGGCTTCGGTGGCATAGACCTCGCCGCGCGATCCGGCGACCAGCCCGACCGGACCCTCGAGTCCGCCGATCAGCGTGGTGCGGTCCTTGCCGTGCTCGCCGCTGACGCGGACCAGCGATTTGGTGCCGAGCTCGGCCACCAGGATGCTGCCGTCCGCGAGCACGAGCGCGTCATGCGGCGCCTTGAAGCCGTGCAGCATGTCGCGCGTGGCGCCGGTCTTACCGTCGATCACCTGCACCGTGCCGGTGAACCAGCTCGACAGGACCACATCGTTGCCCTTCGCCGTCGCGCTCATCGGATATTCGAGCGTGACGCCGGCGGCGTGCATGCGGGCCTTCTCGGTGACCTCGCCGGTCGCGCCGTCCACCGTGCGATAGGCGAACACGTCGGCGACGTGGATCGTATCCTTGCCGTTCTCCGACGTGACGCCGATGCCGCCGGGCAAAGCGAGCTTGCCGATGATGACCTGCCGCGCCTGGCCGGTCGCGGGATCGACCTCCTGGATGCCGTTGTCGGCCATGTTGGAGACGTAGATCCGGTCCTTGTCGTCGATTGCGAGATTGTCCAGCGACGGCTTCAATTGCGCCATCATGGTCTTGGCGCCCGAGTTCGGATCGAGGCGGACGAGCTGGCCGAGGGCGGTGTCGACCACCCAGAGATTGCCCTTGGAATCGAAGTTCACCGCGGCCGGGACCTTGAAGCCGTCGGCGACGACGGTCAGCTCGGCCTTGTCGACGTCGACCCTTGCGACCTGCCCCTTGAACCAGAGCGGACCGTAGAGCTTGTCGTCGGGACCGAACTCGAAGCCGTTGAGGCCTCCCATCTTCTCCATGATCTGGCGCGGTGGTTTGACGCCCTCGACGTCGATCTCATAGAGCGTGTCGCCGAGGAAGACGGTGGTGGCGTACAGCCTGCCATCCTTGCGGAAGGCGAGCGAATTGATGCCGGGAAGGCCGGAAGCGAGCTTCTTGATCGGGCCGTCGCCCTTGCGCGAGTAGAGATCGCCGGCCAGGAAGCCGGTCCAGGCCATGGTGCCGTCGGGCGCGAATGCGATGTCGTCGGCCATTCCGACCGGAGCGGGGATTGCAACCTTGGCGGTACCGCCGGCGATGTCGACCTCGTAGAGCGCCGCGCCCGCGACACTGCCGGCAAACAGATGGCCGGCCTTGTCGATCGCAAGCCCGTGCACGCCGTGGAACGCCGAGCCGGGGACGAGCTTGGTGACCTCCCAGTTTTCGGCCGAAACACTGGTGGCGGAGACAATCGCAGCAACGAAGGCTGCGCAGGCGAGCCTGTTCTTCATGGCGAGACCTCCCGTTTTTTGGAAAATATTCGCTCCTCATGCCGCTTTGGCAAACGAAACTTGACGTTGTGATGCCGCCAGGCGAGCTCCGCGCGACAACGTCAAAACCGGATCGTGTTTGAAGATGATCGGCCGATCTCGGCCGGTCGCCGGCTTTTACCTGTTGGTGACCTGCAACGGACCGCCGGTTGCGTCCGACATCCGGGCGATGGCGCCGGCGCGGCCGCTCATCATGCCGTCGAGCCGGTCGCGCTCCTTCTCGAAGCCGGCCAGCATCGGGCCTTCCAGCGAGCGGCCGCGCGGCAGTTTCACAC
Source organism: Bradyrhizobium sp. 4 (assembly GCF_023100905.1). Classification (NCBI taxonomy): domain Bacteria; kingdom Pseudomonadati; phylum Pseudomonadota; class Alphaproteobacteria; order Hyphomicrobiales; family Nitrobacteraceae; genus Bradyrhizobium; species Bradyrhizobium sp. 4. Next base: position 6,974,877 of record NZ_CP064686.1, on the reverse strand, counting down.
GGAGCGGATCGACGAAGCGGCCGTTGACCAGGATTTCGTAGTGGACGTGCGGGCCGGTCGACGCGCCGGTCGAACCGACGAAGCCAATCACCTGGCCCTGCCGCACCTTCTTGCCGGGCTCCATGCCCTTGGCGAAGGCCGACATATGGCCATAGGCGGTCTCGTAGCCGTTGTTATGCTTGATGCGGATGTATTTACCGTAGCCGCCTTCGGGGCCGGCCTTCTCGATCACGCCGTTGCCGGAGGCGAAGATCGGCGTGCCATAGGAGGTCGCCCAGTCGACGCCGGTATGCATCTTCACGTAGCCGAGGATGGGGTGACGGCGGCCGCCGAAGCCGGAGCGCATGATGGCGTTGTTGACGGGCTTGCGCACCAGGAACTTCTTCGCGCTCTTGCCGGTCTCGTCATAGTAGTCGACGACGCCGTCGTCGGGGCTCTGGTAGCGGTAGTATTTCTTGGTCTCGCCGCCGAGCGTGAGCGAAGCGAACAGCACGTCGTTCTTTTCGCTCGCCGTCACGCCTTCGTCTTCGCCGGCGTAGAACACGTCGAATGAATCGCCCGGCGCCACCTTGCGCTGGAAATCGACGTCGTAGGAGTAGATCTTGATCATGTCGTCGATGACGGGCATCGGCACTTTGTTGCGCATCGCGGTCTCGTAGATGCTCTGGTAGAGCCGCACGCCCGTGCCGTCATCGTCGTCATCGTCGTCGCTGTTGGCGTTCGCCGCCGCGTCGGCGACGGTATTCATGCTGGAAACGTCGACCGCGACGTATTTGCCGAGATCGGACAGCGCCGCGATCGCCTCGACCATGGTCTCGTTGGCGATGACGACGCGGTAGGGCTGCAGACGGGCGCCGGGGCTTGCGGGCGCCATCAGGATGCGCAGCTTCTCGCCTTCCTTCAGACCGCCGTCGCGGCCGCGCGGCCCGAGCGTCGCGGTGATCGCCTTGATCTCCTCGGCCGTGGCGCCGAGATCGCGCAGCACGCCGGCGACGCTGTCGCCCTTCTTGACCACGTGGACGCGTTCGCCGTTGGGATTGCCGCCGGTGATCTGTTCCTTGGTCTTCGGCAGCAGCGTGACGTTTTCCGGCACCACGCGCGTCTCGAAGCCGGCATAGGGATCGGACGGCGACACTTCGGTGGCGTAGGCGCTTCTGATGTCGGACGGGCCGGTCGCGCCGGAGACGTCGGCCGCAGCATTGGAGAGTGCGGCGTAGCGCACCCCGCCATTGCCGCGCCAGTTCGCGGCATCACGGACCCGCATCAGGATGTCGTCGAGCGCCACCACTGCGGAAATCTTGGCTTTCGGCAGCACCTGGGAGAGGTCCTTGGTGACGAAGGAGACCTCGGCGTCGGGTTCGACGGCTTCCGGATTGTTGGGATCCTCGGATGCCGCCTTCGGATCGGAGCCGACATCGGTGAGAAGGCGCTGGGCGTTGAATGGCGGGATCTTCGCCGACAGGTCGCTCGTCGTCATCGACAGATTGCCGGCAATCCGGATGAAGGGGCGCACCCGCATCACGTCGCGGTTGCCGACGCGGGCAACGGTCGAGACGCGCACGATGTTGCGCGAGGCCGTGGATTCGTTCGGGGGCGGCAGGCGGTCGCTCTTGTGCAGCGTGGCGGCGCGGTCGGCTGCGCCGAATGCGCCGCGCAGCGCGCCTTCGACGCGCTCCGGCACCTTGGCGAAGGTCATCTCGCCGTCGAGCGAAGCGAAAACGGCGCCGCCGATCAGGGCTGCGCCGCAGAGTCCGGTCAAGATTGTCCCGCTGAACCATTGCACCGAGACACGGCGGCGATCGATGACGGCGGCTTCGGAACCATCGACGGACAGCGGCGGCTCGTGGCCGAGATCGATGATCCCGGTCTCACGCCCGTAAGCGCCGCGTGACGTCCTGTGGTTCAACCCAAATCCCCCAATCAACGACCCAAGAGCCCGGTATCGAGCCCCTCCTTACGCCGCCCCCCTTCGGGGTGTCTCCGGAAAAGGCAAGCCGCATAGGCGTCCGCGGTCAGAAGGCCCAGATGACGGACCGGCCGAAATTACGAACAGCTAAGCGGAAAAAGATCTCTCGATGTGTCTCGAATGTCTGAAGAAGGCCGCTTCATCGGATGATCGCCTTCCTCGGACCCCACACAAACCGCCGGCAGCCCCCACTGGCATCCCTGCGATTCAAGCTTTGTCTGTATCAGAACGCCGGGGGATTGTGGCTCAAGTACGGCGCCTAATATGGAAAAGTTTCCCGAACGACTGGGCGCCAGGGGCCTTCCAGGGGCGGGCGCTCCAAGCCGCGTTCAAGGCGCCTCCATGCCGCCTCCGGAGCCCACTCGGGCCCAAACTTTTTTTGGGCTTTTTCTCCGCGCTGGCCCGATCCGGCCGCTCGGCGATATTCTAACCTGCTGTAAATGCGTGGATTTTTCGAACAATCCACCGTGCGACGATTTTCTGACAATGGTCGTTGACAACCCCGATGGGTGGGGCCTATAACCCGACCACTGAGCGCGGCGCCGCCGGGTCACTGACCAAGGCGAGCGAACGCGCCACTGATGCTCCTCACCTTGTTGAGTGACACAACAGTCGACGTAAGTCGATTGGAGTTCATCCATCGTCGGTAAGGGTGTCGGAACCCTTCCTCTCTGGAAGGTTGGGGCCTCCTGGTCCCGGGCTGTTTGACAAGTGAAGATGAAGAAAGAGAAACGTGGACGGCGGAGTCCTTGCGGGTCTCGCATTTAAAGAGCTTCGGCTTTTTGGATCGGGACCGGACGAAAGACTTCGGCGGTACACGTTTTAAGGTTACACCATCGTTGCCAGCGATGTGAATCGCGGGCAGCTCATTGACTTCGGTCGATGAAAAATGGTGGGACCTCGTCAAAACGTTGTGATCAGCCGGTTCAAAGTTCAAGTCCAACTTGAGAGTTTGATCCTGGCTCAGAGCGAACGCTGGCGGCAGGCTTAACACATGCAAGTCGAGCGGGCGTAGCAATACGTCAGCGGCAGACGGGTGAGTAACGCGTGGGAACATACCTTTTGGTTCGGAACAACACAGGGAAACTTGTGCTAATACCGGATAAGCCCTTACGGGGAAAGATTTATCGCCGAAAGATTGGCCCGCGTCTGATTAGCTAGTTGGTGAGGTAATGGCTCACCAAGGCGACGATCAGTAGCTGGTCTGAGAGGATGATCAGCCACATTGGGACTGAGACACGGCCCAAACTCCTACGGGAGGCAGCAGTGGGGAATATTGGACAATGGGCGCAAGCCTGATCCAGCCATGCCGCGTGAGTGATGAAGGCCCTAGGGTTGTAAAGCTCTTTTGTGCGGGAAGATAATGACGGTACCGCAAGAATAAGCCCCGGCTAACTTCGTGCCAGCAGCCGCGGTAATACGAAGGGGGCTAGCGTTGCTCGGAATCACTGGGCGTAAAGGGTGCGTAGGCGGGTCTTTAAGTCAGGGGTGAAATCCTGGAGCTCAACTCCAGAACTGCCTTTGATACTGAGGATCTTGAGTTCGGGAGAGGTGAGTGGAACTGCGAGTGTAGAGGTGAAATTCGTAGATATTCGCAAGAACACCAGTGGCGAAGGCGGCTCACTGGCCCGATACTGACGCTGAGGCACGAAAGCGTGGGGAGCAAACAGGATTAGATACCCTGGTAGTCCACGCCGTAAACGATGAATGCCAGCCGTTAGTGGGTTTACTCACTAGTGGCGCAGCTAACGCTTTAAGCATTCCGCCTGGGGAGTACGGTCGCAAGATTAAAACTCAAAGGAATTGACGGGGGCCCGCACAAGCGGTGGAGCATGTGGTTTAATTCGACGCAACGCGCAGAACCTTACCAGCCCTTGACATGTCCAGGACCGGTCGCAGAGATGTGACCTTCTCTTCGGAGCCTGGAACACAGGTGCTGCATGGCTGTCGTCAGCTCGTGTCGTGAGATGTTGGGTTAAGTCCCGCAACGAGCGCAACCCCCGTCCTTAGTTGCTACCATTTAGTTGAGCACTCTAAGGAGACTGCCGGTGATAAGCCGCGAGGAAGGTGGGGATGACGTCAAGTCCTCATGGCCCTTACGGGCTGGGCTACACACGTGCTACAATGGCGGTGACAATGGGACGCTAAGGGGCAACCCTTCGCAAATCTCAAAAAGCCGTCTCAGTTCGGATTGGGCTCTGCAACTCGAGCCCATGAAGTTGGAATCGCTAGTAATCGTGGATCAGCACGCCACGGTGAATACGTTCCCGGGCCTTGTACACACCGCCCGTCACACCATGGGAGTTGGTTTTACCTGAAGACGGTGCGCTAACCAGCAATGGAGGCAGCCGGCCACGGTAGGGTCAGCGACTGGGGTGAAGTCGTAACAAGGTAGCCGTAGGGGAACCTGCGGCTGGATCACCTCCTTTCTAAGGATGGTTCTTCAGAAGCTTGCTTCTATCGAACCGTTTTAGAAACATCAGTGGCCAACGGTCGTCAGGATCGTTGAGCTGCATTGGCGGGATTTCGCCGTCTTCGTTTCTCTTTCTTCGCGGACGAACACGCGCTGGGGCTGCAACCTTGCAGAATCCCTGGTCCTTGACTGGATATGCGTTAGGGGCTTGTAGCTCAGTTGGTTAGAGCGCGCGCTTGATAAGCGTGAGGTCGGAAGTTCAAGTCTTCCCAGGCCCACCACACTCATCGAGTGAGCATTCGTCTTCTGGTTACGGGGCCATAGCTCAGCTGGGAGAGCGCGTGCTTTGCAAGCATGAGGTCGTCGGTTCGATCCCGTCTGGCTCCACCAGATGGTTTGATCACCGACTACTCTTACCGTCGTCCGCGAAACATCACTTCGCACTTACTAGTCCGGATGGACAGTAAGCTGCGTGATTTCTGACATCGTAAAGAGGAG